>JAGHSZ010000166.1 GCA_018065565.1 Candidatus Colivivens caballi | reverse complement strand
TCCGTTTGCAAATAAAACCTTATCTTTGCACCACAAACTAACCAGTTGCCAATAATCTTTTTAAAAACAATCAATATGAACAAACTTCACACACTCATTCTGATGTGTCTGCTTTCATTGGTAGGCATAAGTGCCAATGCACTGGTTTTTCATTCATGTAATGCCAATCACGATGGCAAGGTAGATGACCCTTATAATGGTCACGAATATGTTGACCTCGGTCTTTCCGTCAAGTGGGCGACCTGTAATGTTGGTGCAGTCTCTCCCGAAGACTATGGTGACTATTTCGCCTGGGGCGAGACCGAACCGAAGGACTTTTACGCTTGGAGTACTTACAAGTGGTGCAACGGCTCGTATGATACCCTGACCAAGTACTGTACAGATTCAAAATATGGCACTGTTGACAACAAGACCGTCCTCGACTTAGAGGACGATGCAGCCCATGTGAACTGGGGCGGTGACTGGCGCATGCCGACCAAGGCAGAGCAAGATGAACTCTACAACAACTGCACATGGGAATGGACTACACAGAACGGCGTCAATGGTTACAAGGTGACCAGCAAAATCAATGGCAACTCCATTTTCCTTCCTGCTGCCGGCTACTGCGGCTACGGCGGTGTCCTCGGCCAGGGCGGCTACGGGTACTACTGGTCTTCCACGCCTAATGGCAGATGCATCGCGTACTACCTTTTCTTCAATTCGGGCTACCAGTTCGTGGACTACAGCGGCCGCCTCAACGGCTACTCCGTCCGCGCGGTGCTTGCGGAGTAACTTGAAAGGTGCATATCCCTGTCCCACTCATCCCCGCACAACCCCATCCCCGGCGATTTTTGGAAAATAAATGCAGAAAGACGCATGGGTGCATATTCGTTGGATGAAAGAATAATCCCAAATCGGTCATTAGCGTTATGATTATAACAGGCTAATGACCGATTTGGGACAATATAACTGATGATGAAGAATGCGGCGTGTTATGCCAGGAATGGCTTCGCTTAAAAGTCTCTGGATAATCAGAAGCGCATGCCAATTGTTCCTGTGATGCAGTGAACCTGGAATGTGTAGTAACTGCGATAGTCAATGTTCATGAGCAGTGACAGCTTGCCGATAGGGAACTCTGCGCCAAATCCGGCATAGAAGTCAAAGAAGTCGGCTGTGAATTTACGGTCTTCGGTAAGTATGAGGTCGGAAGGTGTAGGGGTGTCGTTCCAGTGGTGCTTCTCTTTGAGACAGGTGTAGTCTTCCCAGATGGCAGTAGGCATCCATCCTGCGCGTAGGGTGAACATTGATGAGTGGGTGTCCTTGCCGAAACGGAACATCGGACCAAAACCCAATGACACTGTGTTGAGTTTCAGGTCGTCGCGGCCATCAGCATTCTGGTGCGTGTAAATCAGTGAATACTGCATGAGCATGTTGCGCATCATTCGGCGATAGTCGATGTCGAGGCTTGCACCGATGATGAAGATGTTGCTGTTGTCCACTTCATAGTCCTTGTCGCTGACATTCCACCAGCCTTTGCCGACACCGGCAAACACGGATACCGACTTGTCCTTCTTGTCGCTTGCCTTGTCGTACTCATAGGTGATGCATGCTGCGTTGCACTTTTCGTTGTTGTAGTCCTCGGCGAGCCGTATCATGTTTTCCTCTGACATGTGGCCAGGGTCAAGGTCGAGAAGGGCAGCCTCGGAGCTGCTGACCATTGCTTCCAGTCGTTCAGCATTATCGTAGGAGGAGTCGAAAGGAAATGCCACATCCTCAGGGTAGGGCAGCACCGAACCGTTTTCGTCCTCGAAATAAAAAGTCTTTTTCAGGTCTTCTTCAACACGGTAGAGACTCAACTTTCCCTTGACGATGTATTCAGCAAAGCATGCATGTCGGCCGACGAAGTGGCGGCTCACATAGTACTTGCCGTTGTCGATGAAACGGAATCCAGCGATTTCGTTTGGCTTATATACTTTGTATTCCGTCGAGTTGTCTGCCTTGAATGTGCATTTGTTGGCATTGATGGCATTGGTGCGGAAGTCGAGCATACCATAGATTGTGTCGTTTTCGTTTGTGAAGATTTGCCCTCTCATTGGATTCTCCTGAGCATTGGCTGCAATGCAGATGAATGAGGCGAGGAGGCCGAAGATGAAATGTTTCATGATAATAGAGTGTTTTATTAGGATTATTTGTTAGTGTGATTGGCTTTGAGAGAGTGGACTGATAGCTGAGAGAACTCTAAACGGCTTTTGGCCATTGGCACATGCAACACAGAGTAACGGGATTATTCTTTTCCTTAAAAGTGTTTTTAATCCCGTTCACAGAGAATGCTGATGGCATTGCTGGGTTCACAGAGTCATTCGGACATCCACGCTTAGTGTCCTCTCCAAGTGCCAAAGGCACACTCTGTGAAAAGGTCTTTAATAGATAAATCAAAACCTTCTCTGTGTTGATTGATGAGGGGAGAGAGCGCTCAAACTTTTCACTTATCACTTTTCACTTATCACTTTTATCTGACAGTTCAATGACTTCTAAGTCCTTGATTTCGCTGCCGTCGATGGTGAAGCGCACAAGTGTGCGTGTCTTATGGAAACCATAGATTCCGGCAGCACCGGGGTTGATGTGCAAGAGTCCGAGGTGTTGGTCGTACATGACTTTCAGAATGTGGCTGTGGCCTGAAATGAACAGTTTTGGTGGACGGGCATGAAGTGCGGCATTGATGGAACGGTCGTAGTTGCCAGGGTAACCGCCGATGTGCTTGATGAGAACATCGACTTCCTCGCAGCGGAAACGGTTTTTGTCGTTGAACATCAGCCTCAGGTCGCCTCCGTCGATGTTGCCATAAACGGCGCGAAACACCTTGTAACCGTCTTGGCCTTCTCGGATTGGCATGGTGGCAAGGCGGTCGGCAAGTTCGGTGGTGCCAATGTCGCCAGCGTGCCATATTTCGTCGCATTCAGCAAAGTATTTCTGAAAGCGGTCGTCCCAGTAACCATGTGTGTCTGAAAGCAGTCCAATTCGTTTCATGTTGCAAATGTACGAAAAAAGTAGCATGGTGTTGCTATATAGACATGAAAATCGCAGAAAAAAATGTGAAAGAAGACCGTTGGAACAACATATGAAAGCGATTGATGCCAAAGAAAACCACGAGTGTGACAAATTTGTTGTACCTTTGCTGACGAAATCATTATATACAAGTTTTGCAAGCTCCTCTTGCACGACAGATGATGAATGTGGGATAGATGAGCGTGAAGAACTGATAGTGGGGAGAGCATAAAGTGAAAATAAATCTCTAAACCCGTGTAATAACACAGAGCAACGGGATTATTCTTTTTTCTCAAAATTGTATTAATCCCGTTCACAGAGAATGCTGATGGCATTACCGAGTTCACAGAACCATTCTGCCACCCGTACTCAGCGTCCTCTCCATGTGCCGTAGGCGCACTCTGTGAAAAGGTTTGTAAAATAGAGAAATCAAAACCTTCTCTGTGTTGATCGATGAGAGTGCTCTAATCTCTCATTCTACGAAGATACCCGAAGGCTTTGATATCATGAAAAGCCGGTAAGTAACGAAGTGATAAGTAGCCCGAAGGGGCGATTAATAAACTGAGCAAGAACTTACGAAAGTTTGAATTATTAAGATAAAAAGATTATGTTTCATCCTTTGATGTTTATCATACAGCTGGCAATGTCGTCGCTGACATTGTCGTCATTTTGTGATTCTGATTGTAATTCTGATGTGGCTGATGCCGATACTGTGCCGATGTCGTACAGCGAAGTAAGGGCAACTGCCAACCAACTGATTCAGGAGGTGGAGATCTTGGGGGCGGTAAAAGATGGCAGCACGCTGCGCACACAACCAGCGAGCGGCAACCGTGTGACAGGTATGCAGTTGCAGGCGGCTGGTGCAACATCGTTGAAGGATGTCAGCCAGCTCGTGCCAAACTTCTTTATGCCCGACTATGGTTCGAAACTGACCAGTGCTTTATATATAAGAGGTATAGGTTCACGAATCGGTACACCTGCCGTAGGGGTGTATGTAGATAATGTGCCATACTACGACAAGACAGCATTCGACTTCAATTTCCTTGGAGTTGAAGGCGTGGATGTGCTGCGTGGTCCGCAGTCCACACTGTATGGGCGCAACACGATGGGAGGTCTGGTGCGCATCTACACAACCAGTCCGATGGGTGCATTCCCATTAGGGCATACTGATGCTCGCCTCGATGTGGCGTCGTACGGCAATGTGAATGTGGCATTCAATCACCTGAACAACATAATGACGGGTGCAGGTCCTGTCATGTTCAGCCTTGGTGGATTCTACAAACGCTCAGACGGATACTTCGTTAACGCATTTACAGGCAAGGGCGTGGACGCCATGAAGAGTGGGGGAGGGCGCCTGCGTGCCATATATATCCCAATGACCGACCTCCGCCTTGACGCCAATGTCAGTTATGAATATTCCGACGAGGGGGCATATCCATATTATCATGTAGGTCAGCAACAGGCTGATGGCTCATGGGCAAAGGTGGATGACGGCATCGTCAGCAACCTTGCTGGGCGTTATCGTCGTGGTGTGCTGAACGCAAGTCTCAACGCAAAATACACATACGACGGCTTGACTTTCAGTTCGGTCACTGCATGGCAGAACATCAATGACCGTATGTTCATGGACCAGGACTTCATTGCTGCCGACATTTATTCGCTGGCACAGAAACAGCGCATCAACACCCTGTCGGAAGAACTCCTTGTGAAGAACTCGTCAGACCGTAGGTTGCAGTGGCTCTTTGGTGCAACTGCTGCCTATCAGTGGCTGAACACAAAGGCACCAGTGGAATTCCGTCAGGAGGGCGTGACATGGCTCAACAACATCATCAACACCAATGCAAATGCCAACATGCCACCTGTCACCATTCCTCCGATGACAATGAATTTCATGTTCGACGACCACATCAATGGCGATGGTCTGTTGTTTGACAACGACTTTGACACGCCGATGCTGACCGCTGCACTCTATCATCAGAGCACGGTGCAGAACCTCTTCGATGTGCGTGGCATGGACTTCACCCTTGGGCTCCGACTTGATTATGAAAAGATGTGGATGCACTACAACTCATGGTATGACTTCACCCACACTTATGCACTGAACGGTCAGTTGACAGGACCGATGACGAAGGACATACAGATGATTCCCGCCACTGACTATGATGTGGCAAATGAACTGCAAGGCAAACTGTCGCACGACTATTTGCAGTTTCTGCCACGCTTCTCACTGTCGTACCGCCTGCCTAAACAACGCGGAAGTGTCTATGCAACAGTCAGTCGTGGCTACCGCTCGGGTGGTTACAACATTCAGAACATGAGTGAACTGATGCGCAGCCAGATGACTGCCGACATGATGACCAATGTGCGTGATGCTACACTGCCTGTGATGGCAAACTATGTGAAGGACGAGGCAGCAAAGGCGAAAATCACCAATGTGCTCAACGGCATGGCAGATGGCGGCGCCGGCGATGTGTCGGAGGCATGTCTGTTCCGCCCGGAATATGCATGGAACTATGAAGTAGGCTCACATCTCAACTTGTTCGGCAACCACCTGAACATTGATGCCAGCCTGTTCGTGAGTGAAGTACGCGATTTGCAGTTGTCGCAGATGACTGCCAACGGACTGGGACGCATCACTGTCAATGCCGGCAAGAGCCGTTCGATGGGTGGCGAGGTCAGTCTGAAAGCAAATGTCGCATCAGGACTGGTGATTGCAGCAAACTATGGTTACACTTATGCCACACTTCGCAACTATGCCGTCTGCGACAATCACGGTGTGACCACCGACTGCTGTGGCAACTATGTTCCGTTTGTGCCAAAACACACAGTGAATACGGATGTTGCCTATACATTCCGTTTCGCCCATTCAGATAATCCGATGTCGCTCAATGCCCTGACCCTTGGTGTCAGTTACATGGGTGCAGGACGACTCTACTGGGACGAGATGAACAGTGCGTCGCAGAGTTTCTATTCGCAGTTTGGTGTGCGTCTGGTTGCTGCATTCAGCGACTTCGATGTGCAGTGTTATGCCCACAATCTGTTTAATGCCAAATACAACACATTCTGGTTTACTTCGATGGACCGGGCGTACGAACAGCACTGCAAGCCGATGGTACTGGGCATGAGCATTAATCTGCATCTCGACCATAAATGACACATGGGGATGTCATTGTGAGTGAAACACTGCATGAGAAACCACTTGAAAATTGCAGAAATGTTGCACTTGCAAGAAAAAAACATACGAATATTTTGCTTTTCAGCAATTATTATGTACCTTTGTCCCCGAATTTAAGGTAAAGTCTCACTACGGATTTCAATTACATCAATCATTATTGCATTTTATCATAGTACATCCTCTCCATGGATGTGTTGTACTTTTATGTGTGCGATTGATCGATTATGTAATAGGTGAGGCACAGAAATCAATGTACAAATTTTTGTTGTGTACAATGTACGGTATGCCGTTAGAACAATAGCATAGGAAATACTAATTTATTACATAAGATGATTTATAACAAAGAACAACTTGTAGGTAAAAGTCTTGAGGAACTGCAGGCAATTGCTGATGAATTTAGCATCCAGTATGCCAAGATGGACGAGACGACTCTCATGTATGAGATTCTCGACCGTTCTGCATCACAGGCTGCCGCAGAGAAAATGTCAACAGAGAAACCTGCTCGCAAGCGTCCGCGTGTGAAGGCTGTTGACCATGTATATACCGCGAAGAAACTTAATGCAAAAAAGATAGAGAAGGCCACAATGATGCCATCGGAACATTCACTGTTCGACTTGAGTGCTGAAGACCGCGAATTTCTTGATGCACCATTATTTACACAAGCAGAGGCACCCGTTCCTACTCCATTTAATGCTGCCGAGATTCAGCCACAGGAACTGACTGATGTCGAAGCACCGACAACGAACTACACCGACGCTGCTGATGCCTCTGAAACCACAGACACTGCTGATGCGCAGACTGAGGCTCCAAAGAAAAAGCGTGGCCGTCCTAAAAAAGTAAAGGAGGAGGACAAGGCTGCTGAGCTGGATACTCCTGCCACAACAGAAACTGATGTTCCACAGGAACAGCCAAATGGTGCTGACGGCACTGCCGCTGAACCCGATGTGGAGGAACAGCCTAAGAAACGCCGCGGTCGTCCGAAGAAAGTAGTTGTCGAGGACGAACAGAACGACATCATCGAGGAGAGCATGGAAGATGTGACCCAGGAAACACCAGAAACAGAGGCAGAACCAGCAGAGACACAAACTGCACTTTCGCAGACAAAGGCTCCGCTCGCTGGCGATGAATATGATAATGGATGCGACTTCATCATCCTTGAAGATATCCCAAGTACAGAATATAATGAGGAACCGATGCCACAGAGCATCTTCGAGAAGTTCAGGATGATGAACTTCCAGACTAATGACCAGTCGGCTGCCAACGATAAAAATGATGATCAATGGCAGATGCCGGTGGAAAGCAAGGCTGCTGAACAGACTCCTGCTCCTGTGCCGTTCGACTTCACCGACCTCATCGAATTTACTGGTGTACTCGAACTGACAGGCGACAACTTTGGTTTCCTCCGAAGCAGCGACTACAATTATCTGCCTTCACCTGATGATGTATATGTTAATCAGTCGCAGGTGAAACACTATGGATTGAAAACAGGTGATGTGGTCGATGGAGTTGTCCGTCCACCTCATGAAGGCGAAAAGTATTATCCTCTGACTTCAATCAAGCGAATCAATGGCTGCGACCCATCTGTCGTTCGTGACCGAGTACCTTTTGAATATCTCACACCTTTGTTCCCTGACCAGAAATTCCAATTGTGCAGCCGAAAGGGTGACACCCCTTCAAGTCGTATTGTTGACTTGTTTTCGCCTATTGGCAAAGGTCAGCGCGCATTGATTGTCGCTCAGCCAAAGACTGGTAAGACATTGCTGATGAAAGATATTGCAAACAGTATTGCCCGTAACCATCCAGAGGCTTATCTGATGATGCTTCTCATTGATGAACGCCCAGAGGAAGTGACCGATATGGCTCGCAATGTCAGCGCGGAAGTCATCGCTTCTACATTTGATGCACCGGCAGAAAACCATGTTAAGATTGCAAACCTCGTTCTTGAAAAGGCAAAGCGCATGGTGGAATGTGGCCATGATGTGGTGATATTCCTCGACTCAATAACTCGTCTGGCACGTGCTTACAACACTGTAAGTCCAGCCAGCGGCAAGGTGCTCACTGGTGGTGTCGATGCAAATGCGTTGCAGAAACCGAAGCGATTCTTTGGCGCGGCTCGTAATATCGAGGACGGTGGCTCGCTCACAATCATAGCAACTGCATTGATTGACACAGGCAGCAAGATGGATGAAGTGATCTTTGAGGAATTCAAGGGTACAGGTAACATGGAACTTCAGCTCGACCGCTCACTTGCCAACAAGCGCATATTCCCAGCAGTCAATCTTGTTGCATCAAGTACTCGCCGCGATGACCTCTTACAGGATCAGAACACTCTTCGCCGCATGTGGATTCTGAGAAAGATTCTGGCAGACATGACACCAAACGAAGCAATGGACACGGTACTCAGCCGTATTCAGCGCACTGAGGACAATGACGAGTTCCTGCTCTCAATGAATAGCTAATTGATGAATAGTGATTAAATGAATGTATCTGTCGCACACTGAACCTGACACCGTGGTACTGATAAACCATGAAGAAAGTGTTGAGGACGACAGGTAAACACAAATACAATATAACAAATGATTAGAATAGCAGTACAATCAAAAGGCCGTCTCAATGAAGATACAATGAACCTTCTGGCGGAGGCGGGAATAAAGGTGGGCAGTGCAAAGCGCACATTGCTCGTTGAATCGTCAAACTTTCCAATTGAAGTTCTTTACCTGCGTGATGATGACATCCCTCAGACCGTTGCTGATGGTGTTGCCGACATTGGTATTGTCGGTGAAAACGAATTTGTAGAACGCGGTTTTGAGGCAGACATCGTAAAGCGACTCGGATTCAGCAAATGCCGTCTGTCGCTCGCCATTCCAAAGGCAATCGAATACAATGGTCTGGAATGGTTCAATGGCAAGAAAATTGCAACAAGTTATCCTGGCATACTCCGTTCTTTCTGCAAGGAAAAAGGACTGAACATCGACATCCATGTCATTCAGGGGTCGGTCGAGATTGCACCGGGCATTGCATTGGCTGATGGCATCTTCGACATCGTAAGTTCTGGCTCGACACTTGTAAGCAACAACTTGAAGGAAGTGGAGGTCGTCATGAAGAGCGAGGCATTGCTCATCGGCAACAAGAACCTTGCCAATGATCCTGCCAAGAAGGCCATTCTCGATGAACTCATGTTCCGTGTCGATGCTGTTCGCAACGCAGAAGACAAGAAGTATGTGCTGATGAATGCACCAACCGACCGGGTGGCTGCAATCACGGAAATACTTCCAGGTATCAAGAGCCCAACAGTGATGCCTCTTGCCACGGAAGGGTGGAGCAGCATTCACACTGTTCTTGATGAGAAACGCTTCTGGGAAATCATTGGCCAGTTGAAACAACTCGGTGCAGAGGGCATTCTGGTATTGCCAATCGAAAAGATGATTCCGTAATCAGCATCGTGCATGCAACGGTATGCAGATTGTTGATTGCTGACTTTCAAATCCATTATGACAATGATTACAATAGAACGACCACACAAGGATGCTGCCGAACTGGGTGCAACCGTCCGTGGGGTGCTGAATGACATAAAGTCGCGTGGCGATGATGCTGTAAAAGAGTATGAACTCAAATTCGATAAAGTACAGCTCAATGCCTTGAAAGTGACGGACGAGGAAATCGAAGAGGCTGAAAAACTGGTAAGTGACGAACTGAGAGATGCATTGGTTCTTGCGCATAAGAACATCTGTGCTTTTCACAGTTCACAGCGTTTTGAAAGTGTCAAGGTCGAAACATGTAAGGGTGTGACTTGCTGGCAGAAATCGGTTGCGATTGAAAAGGTCGGACTGTATGTGCCAGGAGGTACTGCTCCTTTGTTCTCGACGGTACTGATGCTTGCCACTCCTGCAAAGATTGCAGGCTGTAAGGACATCGTGCTTTGTTCTCCTCCTAACCGTGAGGGCAAACTGCATCCTGCCATTCTTGTTGCAGCCAAGATTGCCGGTGTGAACAATATATTTAAAATAGGTGGTGTCCAGGCCATAGGCGCAATGGCATATGGAACTCAGTCTGTGCCAAAGGTCAGCAAGATTTTCGGACCAGGCAACCAGTATGTGATGGCTGCAAAGCAAGAGGTAAGTCTGCACGATGTAGCAATTGACATGCCTGCTGGACCGAGCGAGGTTGCTATCGTTGCCGACGAGAGCGCAAATCCTGTGTTTGTGGCTGCTGACTTCCTTTCGCAGGCAGAACATGGTGTTGACTCACAGGCGGTGCTGGTCACTACGAGTGCAAAGCTGAAAGCACAGGTCGAAACCGAAATACAGCGTCAGCTGGACCTACTCCCTCGTAAGGAAATCGCTGCGCAGGCTCTACAATGGAGCCGTCTTGTACTTGTCGATACAATTGACGAGGCTATGGAGATCATCAATGAGTATGCGCCAGAACATCTGATTCTCGCAGTTAAGGATTATATGAAGGTCGCAGATATGGTGGTCAATGCCGGCTCTGTGTTCCTTGGTAATTATTCATGTGAAAGTGCGGGCGACTATGCATCTGGCACTAATCACACTCTGCCGACAAGTGGATACGCAAAGGCTTACAGCGGCGTAAATCTTGACAGCTTCTGCCGAAAAATCACTTTCCAGGAACTGACTACCGACGGCATTCGCTCAATAGGTCCTGCTGTTGCAGAGATGGCAGGCAATGAGATGTTGGATGCTCACAAGAATGCAATGACATTAAGGATGGAGGAAATCGGACTATGACAGCAAAGTTTGAATTGGAAAAGATGGTGCGTAAGAACATCCTTGCACTGAAACCATATAGTTCTGCCCGTAATGAATATGCTGGCAAGAAAGCACATGTTTTTATTGATGCAAACGAGAATCCGTTTAATTCGGGCATCAACCGCTATCCTGATCCTTTGCAGGTGGAACTGAAACAGTTGGTCGCTCCAATGAAGGGTGTGCGTCCTGAACAGATTTTCTTTGGTAATGGCTCGGATGAGGCAATCGACCTGGTCTATCGCGTGTTCTGTGAACCTCGTCTTGACAATGTGGTAGCAATCGATCCAACATACGGTATGTATGAGGTCAGTGCTGACATCAATGATGTGGAGTATCGCAAGGTGCAACTCGATGACAACTTTCAGTTCCGTGCGTTCAGCCTCTTGAATGAATGCGACTGTCACACGAAGGCCATATTCCTTTGCTCACCAAACAATCCGACAGGCAATAATCTGGATAGGAACGAGATAGAAAAGATTATCATGGGATTCCATGGGGTTGTTGTCGTGGATGAGGCATACAGCGATTTCTCTGATGCACGGCCATTCCGTCTTGACCTTGATAAATATCCCAACCTCATTGTGCTGAATACATTCTCAAAGGCATGGGGCAGTGCCGCCATTCGTCTTGGAATGGCTTTTGCTTCACCTGAAATTATTGAATTGTTCAACAAGGTGAAGTATCCATACAATGTCAATGAACTTACTCAAAAGCAGGCAAAACAAGTCGTGACAGACAGCGCCCGACTGCATAAGCAACTTCGACAGGTACTTGATGAACGCGAATCGTTGATGCGTGCGTTCGCCCAACTGCCAATATGCGAGAAGGTGTATCCGTCGGATGCAAACTTCTTCCTTGCAAAGGTGACTGATGCAACAAAAATATATAATTATCTCGTTGACCGCGGTATCGTGGTGCGCAACCGTCACCATATCACACTTTGTAGCAACTGCTTGCGTGTGACGATTGGCACAGTTCAGGAAAACAGTGAACTGCTTGGAGCATTGCGCCAGTACAGATAATCAATCGGTGCTGATTGCATAATGTGGATAAGTCCGTAAAGATGAACCAATGCAAATGATATAATGCTGGTTTGTCTGTGCCGATGAACCAATGTAGATAATGAGATAACACATAACACAAAAACAATTGATGAGCAAATGAAAAAAGCATTATTCATAGATCGTGACGGAACAATCATTGTAGAACCAGCAGACGAACAAGTTGACAGTGTTGAAAAGTTCTGTTTCCTGCCGAAGGTCATCAGCAACCTTGCATTCATCCGTCAGCACACTGATTATGAACTGGTGATGGTGACAAATCAGGATGGACTGGGCACTCATCTGTATCCAGAAGCGATATTCAACCAATTGCAGACTTTGATGCTGAATACCTTGAAGGGGGAGGGCGTTGAGTTTGATGCTATCCACATCGACCGCTCTTTTCCGGAGGACAACCTGCCTACACGCAAACCAGGCATTGGTATGCTGAAACAGTACCTTAATGGCGACTATGACCTTGCTAATTCATATGTCATCGGTGACCGTCAGACTGATGCGAAGCTGGCTGAGAACCTGGGGTGCAAGTCGCTCATCATTGGCGGCAATGTTGATGGGTGGGACAAAATTGCCCAAATCGTTTATGCAGGTCAGCGTACTGCGGAAGTGTCACGGACAACAAAGGAGACCGACATCCGCATCAGCCTGAATCTTGATGGCACTGGCAAGAGCCATATTTCGACTGGACTTGGCTTCTTTGACCATATGCTCGAACAGATATCCAAGCATGGCAGCATTGACCTTGACATTGATGTTAAGGGCGATCTCAATGTGGATGAGCATCACACAATCGAAGATACGGGCATCGCGCTTGGAGAGTGTATACTGAAAGCACTTGGCGACAAGCGGGGCATTCAGCGCTATGGCTATCTGTTGCCTATGGACGACTGTCTGTGTCAGGTTGCACTTGATTTCGGTGGCCGTGCCTGGCTGGTTTGGAATGCGGAGTTCAAACGCGAGAAGGTGGGTGACATGCCGACTGAGATGTTCCTGCATTTCTTCAAGTCGTTTTCAGATGCAGCTAAAATGAACCTCAATATAAAGGCGGAAGGTGAGAACGAACATCACAAAATCGAGGGCATCTTCAAAGCACTCGGTAAGTCACTGAAAATGGCAAGTCGATGTGACATTCATAACTTTCAACTGCCATCGAGCAAAGGTATTTTATAAATAGAGGTATAAAAACTGTATATTATCGCACAAAAGTCAATTAATTTTAGTACTTTTGTGCGATAATTGGTTTTTAGGAGTGCCTGTGGGTATATGGGCGTGTCTGATGATAAAGCCATTCATCATTCGGCGAGATAGTTTATAAATTAACAATCACTTTTTAAATAATCAATAAATAATTCATTTGACATGAAAATTTCACGAATTGACCACCTTGGCATCGCAGTCAAGAGTATCGACGAAGTTCTCCCTTATTTTGAGAACACATTAGGTTTGAAGTGCTATGCAGTAGAAGAAGTAGCAGACCAGAAGGTTAAGACAGCTTTCCTCAAGGTAGGTGAAGTTAAGCTCGAACTCCTCGAGCCAACAAGCCCAGAGAGCACAATTGCTAAGTATCTCGAAAATGGTGGTAAGGGTGTTCACCATGTAGCATTTGCAATTGAAGACGGTGTTGCAAACGCACTCGCTGAATGCGACGCTCAGGGCATCCGCCTCATTGATAAGGCACCACGCGGTGGCGCAGAGAACATGCAGATTGCATTCCTCCATCCAAAGTCAACAGCAAGCATCCTCACAGAACTCTGTGAACCTGCAAAATAAATTTGAACATCACATCCGCCCCTAATTATCACAGGGGCGCTTGTGATTTTTTTATTTAATAATAAATTAGTTAAAACATATAAAATGAACAAGCAAGCAGAAAAAATTAATGAACTTGTCGAAAAGCGCGCAAAGGCACGCATGGGTGGCGGTGAGAAAGCCATTCAGAAGCAGCACGACAAGGGTAAGTACACAGCTCGTGAACGCATTGCAATGCTTCTCGATGAGGGCTCATTCGAAGAAATGGATATGTTTGTGACACACCGTTGCCACAACTTCGGAATGGAAAAGAAGCAATTCGATGGTGATGGCGTTGTAACTGGCTACGGTTCAGTTAACGGCCGCCTGGTTTATGTTTTCGCACAGGACTTCACTGTAAATGCAGGTTCACTGTCTGAGACAATGGCAATGAAGATCTGCAAGGTTATGGACCTTGCAATGAAGATGGGTGCTCCAGTAATTGGTCTGAACGATTCAGGTGGTGCTCGTATTCAGGAAGGTATCAATGCATTGGCTGGTTATTCTGAAATTTTTGAACGCAATATCCTCGCAAGTGGTGTCATTCCTCAGATTTCAGGTATCTTTGGTCCTTGTGCCGGTGGTGCTGTTTATTCACCAGCGCTCACTGACTTCACTCTGATGATGGAGAACACTTCTTACATGTTCCTCACAGGTCCATCAGTTGTTAAGACAGTGCTCGGTGAAGTTGTAAGCCAGGAAGACCTCGGTGGCGCAAGTGTACACTCTACAAAGTCAGGTGTCACTCACTTCACTGCTTCAACTGAAGAAGAGGCTATCAACATGATCAAGCAGCTGCTCAGCTATATTCCTCAGAACAATCTCGAAACCACTCCTGTTGTTGAGTGCAACGACCCAATTGACCGTAAGGAAGACTTCCTCAACGAAATCATTCCTGACAATCCTAACCAGCCATACGACATGTATGAGGTTATCGCAGGTATCGTTGACAATGGTGAATTCTTCGAGGTACAGCCAGGTTATGCAAAGAACATCATCGTAGGTTTCGCTCGCTTCAATGGACAGTCTGTCGGTGTCGTAGCCAACCAGCCAAAGGTTATGGCAGGTGTGCTCGACTGCAACGCATCGCGCAAGGCAGCACGCTTTGTACGTTTCTGCGACGCATTCAACATTCCACTTGTAACTCTCGTTGATGTACCTGGATTCCTTCCTGGTACAGGTCAGGAATACAATGCTGTTATCCTTCACGGTGCAAAGTTGCTCTACGCATTCGGCGAATGTACAGTACCAAAGGTTACAGTTACTCTGCGTAAGTCTTATGGTGGTTCTCACATCGTGATGAGTTGTAAGCAGCTCCGTGGCGACATGAACTACGCATGGCCATCAGCTGAAATCGCAGTTATGGGCGCAGCAGGTGCTGCATCAGTTCTCTATGCGAAGGAAGCAAAGGCTCTCAAGGAAGAAGGTAAGGTCGAAGAGGCTAAGGCATTCATCAAGGAGAAGGAAGACGAATACACTAAGCTCTTCGCAAATCCTTACAATGCTGCTAAGTACGGCTATATCGATGATGTCATCGAACCTCGCAACACTCGTTTCCGCATCATCCGTGCACTTGCACAGCTTGAAAACAAGCGTGTGACTAACCCTGCTAAGAAGCACGGAAATATTCCATTGTAATTAGTGATTGAACAAGTAATCTGAAAAACAAGAGAATATTATGATATTTCAATTAGCAG
>JAGHSZ010000068.1 GCA_018065565.1 Candidatus Colivivens caballi | reverse complement strand
CTCACCTGCACACTCCGGGATACATTTCGTGCATACCCGTAGCATCCACTTCTGACATTGTCCTTGACTATCACTTTGAATTTCCTAGGTTCAACCAGCCACAGAACAAAGCATCGATGACGCTTTTACATTATGTAGTGTCCCACCCATCCGCGCATCCTTTTCGGACGGCACGGCGTAGGCACGACACCGCAAAGGTACACTTTTTTTCAAGAAAACAAGAAAAAATCATGTTTTTTTTCAGTCGAATTGTCTTTTTCATCAAAAAAACGCATAAAAACCTCCTTGAATTTGCGATTTCCTATAGATAAACTTGCTATATTAATATAATATATGTATATTCAACTTTCGCAAGTTCTTGCTCAGTTGACGACGAAGATACTCAATCTTCGTCGTTTTTTGTGCAAGTTGAGCTTGCGAAACTTGTATATATGTATATAAGTGCCATAAGAATCCGCCAAGCCTCTCCGCTCAGCCTGTTGATGTTTTTTTATTTAGTTTCACCTCACTTTACTTCGTCATGACCGCACATGTTTTGTCGCACGAGCGCTCGTAAATCCTCTCACGACCGCTCATAAATTGAAAAAGGTGTACACCTTCCTGCAAAAAGGTGTACAGCAAACGCCAGAAAGGTGTACACCAAAATCTGATAAGGTGTACACCTTTTTATATTATCGTGCGCTCGTTTGATAAAACATGAGCGTTCGTTCGACAAAACACGACCGCTCGTGAAGCAATCTCTCGTTGCGATTGGGTGATACGCAGGAGGCGTGGTCGGTTCTGTTTTTCCATGCTGATGCCCTTTTTCAGTTCGCATGGCATTTGCTTTCCGCTCTTTTCAATTCCCCTCGTATCAGCAGAATAATTCAGTGGAAATGCAAATAAATGCAGATAATCAATTGCTGATTATCAAATTTTGCGTACCTTTGCACCCGATTTTAAGGTAAAAAAGAATATGCAAGACATTAGAAACATTGCAATTATTGCGCATGTCGATCACGGAAAAACTACATTGGTCGATAAGATGCTTGCGGCTGGAAATCTCTTCCGCCAGGGCCAGGAAACGGGTGAACTCATACTTGATAACAATGAACTTGAAAGAGAACGAGGAATCACAATCCTCTCAAAGAATGTCTCTATCGTATATAAGGATGTCAAGATTAATGTGATTGATACCCCGGGACACAGCGACTTCGGCGGTGAGGTGGAGCGTGTGCTCAACATGGCTGACGGATGCATCCTGTTGGTCGATGCCTTTGAGGGTCCAATGCCACAGACACGCTTCGTGTTGCAGAAGGCTCTTGAAATCGGACTGAAACCAGTGGTCGTTGTCAACAAGGTGGATAAGCCAAACTGCCGACCAGAGGAGGTTTACGAAATGGTGTTCGACCTTATGTGCAGTCTGAATGCCACAGAAGAACAGCTCGACTTCCCAGTTGTGTATGGTTCTGCAAAGAACGGCTGGATGGGCGAGGACTGGCAGACTCCGACTGGCGACATCACTTATCTGCTTGACACCATCATCGACACCATCCCTGCACCACAGCGCCTGGAGGGAACACCACAGATGCTCATCACATCGCTCGACTATTCTACATATACTGGTCGAATCGCAGTGGGCCGTGTACACCGTGGCAGTCTGCGCAACGGTCAGAACATCACTATCTGCCATCGCGACGGCAGTCAGGAAAAGACAAAAATCAAGGAACTTCATACATTCGAGGGTATGGGACACCGCTCGACCGAATCGGTAAGCAGTGGCGACATCTGTGCTGTCATCGGTCTGAGCAACTTCGAAATTGGTGACACCATCACCGACTTCGATGCACCAGAGGCACTCCCTACCATCTCCATCGATGAACCAACCATGTCGATGCTCTTCACCATCAACAACTCGCCATTCTTCGGCAAGGAAGGCAAGTTCTGCACCAGCCGTCACATCCACGAACGCCTCCAGCGCGAACTCGAAAAGAACCTCGCTCTGCGTGTCGAGCAGAAGGACGGTTCGACCGACCAGTGGATTGTCAGCGGCCGTGGTGTGCTCCACCTCTCAGTCCTCATCGAGACAATGCGTCGCGAGGGCTATGAATTGCAGGTTGGTCAGCCACAGGTCATCTACAAGGAAATCAACGGCCAGAAGTGTGAGCCAATCGAGGAACTCACCATCAATGTGCCAGAGGAGTTTGCAAGCAAGATGATTGATATGGTGACACGCCGCAAGGGTGACATGATCAGTATGGAGGCACAGGACGACCGTGTGAACATCGAGTTTGCCATCCCTTCACGAGGCATCATCGGTCTGCGCACCAATGTGCTGACTGCCAGCCAGGGCGAGGCCATCATGGCGCACCGTTTCAAGGAGTATCAGCCATACAAGGGCGAACTCACTCGCCGTGTCAACGGTTCGATGATTGCACTCGAGAGCGGAACGGCATTTGCCTATGCACTCGACCACTTGCAGGACCGCGGCAAGTTCTTCATCTTCCCACAGGACGTGGTATATGCCGGACAGGTTGTGGGCGAACATGTTCACGAGAACGACCTCGTGGTCAATGTCACCAAGGCAAAGCAGTTGACCAACACCCGTGCATCAGGTACTGACGAAAAGGCGCGCATCATCCCGCCAGTTCAGCTTTCGCTCGAAGAGGCCCTTGAATATATTAAAGGTGACGAATATGTCGAAGTCACTCCAAAGAGCATGCGCATCCGCAAGGTGATTCTTGACCACCTCGAAAGAAAGCGCCTGAACAAAAACGAGGCTTGATGACACTCGACATTGTCAAATTCATGTGCAAAACGCTTGATTATTGCTCGTAAACGGGGAGATTGTGCAAAAAATGCGCTTTTTATTGCTCTTTTATTTTATAAATACGAGTAAAATGCTTAACTTTGTCGCCGAATTCGAAAAATCGAACAATATTGAAAACTATTTAATAACATCTTAAACAAACAAAATTATGTCAGAAATTGAATCAAGAGTTAAGGCCATCATCGTTGATAAGCTTGGCGTTGACGAATCACAGGTAAAGCCAGAAGCAAGTTTCACTAACGACCTCGGCGCAGACTCACTTGACACAGTTGAACTCATCATGGAATTTGAAAAGGCATTCAGCATCAGCATTCCTGATGATCAGGCTGAAAAGATTTCTGTTGTAGGCGATGCTATCGCATACATCGAGGAAAACGCAAAATAATTGATTTTGAGTCTCTCTTTGACCATTTACCATTTACCATTAAGTCTGCCTCACGGGCAGATTCAGGCAACCAGTTGCCCCTCGAATGGTAAATAGTAAATGGTCTCTTTTTTTATACCCCTTGTTACACTAATACAAGTTTCGCAAGCTCCACTTGCACGAAAGACGCATCGGGACTTCGTCCCTGCGAAGAGGATAGATGAGAAACGAAGATACTCAATCTTCGTGGTAGCCCGCAAGGGCGATTTGTAACCAAAGCAAGGACCTGCGAAATTTGAATTGAACTAATTATCCATGGAACTAAAAAGAGTAGTAGTAACTGGTATTGGAGCTGTCTCACCACTTGGACTCAATGCTGAGGAAACATGGGAGAACATGAAGAACGGCGTCAGCGGTGCCGCTCCAATCACACATTTCGATGCTTCGCTGTTTAAGACTCAGTTCGCATGCGAAGTCAAGGGATTTGATCCACTCAACTTCTTCGACCGCAAGGAGATGCGCAAACTCGACATCTGCCAGCAGTTTGCAATGGTTGCAGCACGCGAGGCAGTTAAGGACTCGGGCATGAACCTTGACGAAGAGGACAAAGACGAAATCGGTGTTGTGCTCGGCGTCGGCATCGGAGGTCTCCACACATTTGAGGACGAAGCTGGCAACTATGCTGTCAACGGTGCAGAACAGGGACCTAAATACAATCCGTTCTTCATCCCTAAGATGATTGCCGACATGTCTGCCGGACTCGTTTCCATAGAATTTGGATTCCGCGGACCAAACTATGTCTGTTCATCAGCATGTGCATCAAGTTCAAATGCCATTGCCGATGCATTCAACCTCATCCGTCTGGGTAAGGCAAACGCCATTCTCACAGGTGGTACCGAGTCGGCCATCTGGCCTTCCGGCATCGGTGGCTTCAACGCACTCCACGGACTCTCAACACGAAACGATGACCCTGAGGGAGCAAGCCGCCCATTCAGTGCCAGCCGCGATGGTTTCGTAGTTGGTGAGGGCAGTGCAATCCTCGTGCTTGAAGAACTCGAACATGCCAAGGCCCGTGGTGCCAAAATCTATGCAGAAGTGGCAGGTGTCGGTATGTCTGCCGATGCACACCACATCACTGCCTCACATCCAGAGGGCTACGGCGCAAAACTCGTGATGCAGCGTGCGTTGAGGGATGCCGAGATGCAGCCTTCTGACATCGACTACATCAATGTACACGGCACATCAACCCATGTGGGCGACATTTCAGAAGTGAAGGCCATCCTCGCTGTATTCGGTGAAGATGCCTACAAACTCAACATCAGTTCGACCAAGTCAATGACTGGCCACCTGCTTGGTGCTGCCGGAGCAATCGAGGCAATGGCGTCAGTGCTTGCAGTCAAGGAAGACATTGTGCCTCCTACAATCAACCACGCAGAGGGTGACGAAGACGAGGAAATCGACTATAAACTCAACTTCACATTCAACAAGGCTCAGCACCGCACCGTCAATGCTGCCATCAGCAACACATTCGGATTCGGTGGTCACAATGCCTGTGTTGTATTCAAGAAGTACTAATGTGTATTTATGCGTATAGGCAACTACATAGACAAGGTAAGGCTCTCGCTCCGAAAGGACAAAGAGCCTTATCTTAATTTATACAGCATCATGGGGTTCTATCCCCACGACCTGAAAATCTACCAGACTGCATTGCGGCACCGCTCGTGCTCGGGGCATAACTCCAATGTCAGCAACGAACGCCTTGAATTTCTTGGCGATGCCGTGCTGGGAGCAGTTGTGGCAGATGTTCTTTACAAGAAATATCCAAACAAGCAGGAGGGATTCCTCACAACACTGCGCAGCAAACTGGTCTGCCGCGAAACTCTTAACAAACTTGCCGTGCAGGTGGGACTCGACAAACTGGTGCTTCACAGCGAACACTTCCACATGACTCACAACAGTTCGCTCAACGGCAATGCCTTCGAAGCATTTTTCGGTGCCATCTATCTCGACCGTGGCTACGACTATTGCTATCAGTTTATGACCGAAGTCATCTTTGCGCACTATCTCAACATCGGCAAGATTGCCACTGTCGATGACAACTACAAGAGCAAACTCATCGAGTGGTGTCAGAAACATCAACTCAAAGTGAACTTTGAGATAGTTTCCGAAAAGATGGAGGGCAACAATCCGAAGTTTGTCAGCCAGGTGCTTATCGAAGGTGTGGCGTGCGGCAAAGGTTCGGGTTACAGCAAGAAGGAAAGTCATCAGACTGCCGCAAGAACAGCAATGCAAAAGGTGAAGTCGGATGTCAATTTCGTCAACAGACTCTTTGAAGTCCGCAATGCACAACGCGAGGCAACGGCCCAGACCAAGGACTAAACACGGAACACTAAACACTGTGTTGCTGTACACCGACCATGAGTATGAAAAAATCGGGAATAGCATGCTTGACACTTACTGTGGCAGTCTTAATAATCATTGCTGGATGCCACAGCGACAGGGTGGAGAGTGTCCACTCCTTATATTATTGGAGTACAGTCTTCACCATCTCCGACCAGCAAAAAGCCTTTATCGATCATCACAACATTAGCCGCATCTATCTGCGTTACTTCGATGTAGTCGTTGACTCACATGACGAAGTGATGCCCAATGCCACTTGCGTCTTCAAAAGTCGTGTCCCCGACAGCACGGAGGTCATTCCGACCGTGTTTATCGTCAACGAAGTGATGCGACGGCAGAACGATTCACTGCCCGAACTGATATTGAGGCGTGTGCTGCAAATGTCGGAAACGAACTTGGTGCCCATGCCAAAAGAGATTCAGATTGACTGCGACTGGACCCAGAGCACGCAGCAACGCTATTTTGAGTTTCTGTCACATCTGCACGAACTGACGGATGCAAAGGGCATGACCCTCAGCGCCACCATCCGCCTGCACCAGCTGGCACTGCCTGTGCCGCCCGTCGATAGGGGAGTGCTGATGGTATATAACACGGGTGATGTCACTCGGCTTGATGTCTCCAAGCCAATCCTTGACCCCAAGGACATTGCACCCTACATCAAGTGGCTGCCCGACTATCAACTGTCACTGACTGAGGCATTGCCACTGTTTTCGTGGAAAGTACTGTTCCGTGGAGGCAAGTATGTGGGAATCATGCATTCTGCCGATGAATATCCCGTCATTGAAGGCGACAGCATAGTCCTGCGTCAACCATGTATGGACGACATAATGCAGGCAAAGCGCATGGTGGAATGCCGCGACGACATCGCCCGCGAAATCATTCTGTTTGACATGAACAATAACAACATAACCCGCTTTACCGACAATGAATATGAAGAGATTTACCATTATTAGCCTGTTGATGTGCCTCTGCACCAATATGTTCCCTTGTGCATACGAGGTCATACACAATTACTATATGTTCAGTGCCTACAATAAGGATTTCGGCGAAGACGCTGACGACCCGCTGGTTACTTTCTGGAAGGACTATCTTGGATGGGAGGCTGATCCCGGCGGCTACAACTATTTCGAACCGAAGTACAAGATGGACGAGGTGATTGAGGCTGCCGGCAAGAAACACGATGACGAGATGAAGGCATACGCCACTCAACTGAAACGCTATCTCGACATCTGTGACGAGATGTCGGAGACATGGAACTATCCTACACGGGAACAACTTCAACAGCGCTCGGTCACTCTCAGCAACATCGCCGTTGCTGCCAAGGCATACAAAGGTTCGCGTCTGCGCTCACGCTATGCTCTGCTCTATATGAGGGCAAACATGGTGCAGAAGAAATACGATGTCAATAAGACCTACTGGACCACCTATGCAAGCAAACTGGAAGATTCTCCGCTGAAAGACATGATGGAGGGAATCTATGCAAATGCATTGCTTAACACTGGTGCGAAGAAAGCCGCTTGTGAGATTTATGCCAAACAGGGTGATATGCAGAGCCTCGCATGGGCAGTACAGAAGTATCGTAACCTGGCAGGCATCAAATATATCTACGGACAAAACCCGAATTCACACACATTGCCTTTCCTTGTCGAGGATTTTGTCAACACATATCAGGATGTGATTGACAGCTATGAGTTCGATCCTGGGGATGAAAAGACGAAGGCTGACCAGGACAAAAATGCACGCGACTTTGTGAATTTTGCCAATTCAGTAATCAAGGAAGGAAAGACCAAGTCGCCTGCATTGTGGAAAACGGCGATAGGCGTCTTGCAGTTCCACCTTGGCAATCCTCGTCAGGCAGAGCAGACGCTTTTGGCTGCAATGAGCATGGACGGCACCGAGAGAATGAGAGATGTGGCTCGTGCTGCAAGGGCTGTTGCACGGTCGTACAATGTGCTGCCTAATGATGATTTTGAACAGTTCATACTCGGAGAACTGCAATGGCTCGACACCAAGTGCCACGATGGAATCAAGACCGAATATGCCAATGGCACAGTCGAATACACCAACCACTTCACACGAATGAAGGACCGACTCTCCTATCTATGTCTGGTACCATCGTATGAGAAGGCAGGGAAAACCACTACTGTGCTTGCACTGCTGGACAATTTCTGTAACTCGTCGCAGCTGCCAACCGCCGAATTGTACTATTCAAACGATTTCATCAGCAAACTGCGAGAGATTCCTGCCTCCGACATCGAAACCTATTATCAGCTCATTCAGCAGGGAACGGGCTCTTCGCTGGAACGCTACCTCACTGCAAAACTTCATGTTAATCATGACTTCTATGCCGACATGATAGGTACACGCTATCTTGATGAGGCCAACTTCGATATGGCTGAACCGTGGCTCAAAAAGGTGCATACCGGTTTTGTTGCCCGACTTGGCGTTGCACCGTGGTTCGGAGCCCGCGACTATGTGGTGGAACCTTGGTTCAGGTATCAGCCGTGTTCAGAATATGTCAGCCGTCGCTATGGCGAGAACCTCACATTCGACCAGCACCCACGACTTGCTTTCTGCCATGACATGCAGAACCTCATCTCACAGTATAAACAGGCCAAGGGCGAACAGCGTTGCCAACTGGCTTACACCCTCGGCACACGGGCATTTCAAGCGTCCTATATGGGGCAGTGCTGGTGGCTTACAGCCTATGGACAGAGTACGATGGACTCGGTGCGGGTTGGTCGCAACGACATTTTCCACAGGGCGTTCGACTGGCTGCAAGAGGCATCAAAGACAGCGAGTACACTTCGCCTTAAAGGAAAGGCACTTTGTGCATTGTCGTTCATGCCTGTCGATGACTGGGTTGACACCGACTACTCATACGACAGCAAGAGCGGTGAGTTCATGCTGAAATATTCAGTCATTCCAAGCAGTGCACGCTTTAAGAACATTGCTGCCTTCAACGACTTTGTCAATGCGAACCCGGGAACTGCCATGGCCGACTTTGCCAGTCGATGCGATGTCATCAAGACATTCAGACAACAAACGCGCCGCTGAATGTTGTAGGTTCACATCATGCAGGATATTGTTCCCACGCACGCCGCTGAATGTTGCTGCCCCACATAAAACAGCGATTATCCCAAATACAATTAACTCAGGCAGAATTTATGCTGCTCGAGTTAATTGTTTAAGTTTAGTGTCATAAAAATGTGTCAGTATGCATCATTTGCACAATATTTTTTGTCACTACAAAATAATTATTTAACTTTGCTGCATAAACTATTAATGCAGTCATGACAACCTTTCCCTCTTGCGATACGGGGGACAATGCGTCGCTTAACCAATTCATCAAATAAACTAATGAAACGAATTATTACTTTATCATTGTTGCTGTGCATGCTTTGCATGAATGTGAATGCACAGAAATGGGTAACAACATGGGCTTCTGCCCAACAACTCACCGAACCTCACAATCTTCCACCAGAGCCATTCCTTGCTGGCAACAGCTACCGACAGATCATTCAGGTGTCGATAGGTGGTGAAGAAGTACGCCTTCGCTTGTCGAACGAATTCAGTGATTCTCCACTTGAAATCAAGGGCATCGAAATGGCATATGCCCTGACTCCTGGTGCTTCTTACGAGATTGACGAGGCATCGACCGTTAGTCTTTCTTTCGAAGGTGGCAGCAAGTCCATCGTCATTCCTTCTGGACAGTGTGCTTACGCTCAGCCTGTGAAGTTCCATCTGGAACCTCGTCAGAGTGTTGCCATCACCATCCACTATGGCGAAATGTCGAACAAGAGCGTGTCGGGCCACCCTGCAAGTCGCACTAACTGCTACTTGGCTGCGGGCAACACCACCGACTTCTCAAATGCAGTGGCAACAATGCACTGGTACAGCATCTGCAATCTTGATGTGAAGCGCCAGAACAAGAAACAGCGTGCCATTGCCGTTCTTGGCAATAGTCTGACCGATGGACGCGGATGCACCACAAACGGACAACTCCGTTGGACCGACTGTCTGTCACGCCGTTTGCTCATCAACGAAGCAACCAAGGATGTTGCAGTGCTCAACTTCGGACTTGGCGGCAACTGTGTGCTTCGTGGCGGTTTAGGTCCGACCGGACTGAATCGTTTCGAGCGTGACTGTCTCGGACAGGAAGGAGTGAAATACATCATCCTTGCTGACGGAATCAACGACATGGGTGGTTCATGGGACGGAATTAAGACTGCTCAGGGACTGATTGATGCCAACAAACAGTTCATTGAGAAGGCTCATGCACAGGGCATCAAGGTGTTTGTTGCTACAATGACTCCGTTCAAGGGCAACAACTACTTCAACGAACAGCGCGAGAAGGGACGCCAGGCATACAACGAATGGGTGCGCACATCTGCTGAACACGACGGTTGCATTGACTTCGACCGCTCTGTCCGTGACCCTAAGGACCCTCAGCAACTAAACCCAATCTTCCTCTTTGAGAACGACTGGCTCCATCCAAATGCAGCCGGCTATCAGACCATGGCTGACGGCATCAACCTTGGACTGTTTAAGTGACAGAAAATCTAAAACCAATCAACCACATAATTATGAAAAAACTATTAACTATGGCGCTGTTAGCGTCGGCAATGACAATGTCTGCTCAGAACATACCTTATGTATTTGAGCAACAGAACACAGGTGCAAAGTTTAAGGCACCAGAGAAACTCGCATTACAGGACCTTCCACGAGTAGAGAACCTTCCTGACCCGTTCCGCTTCCAGAATGGCAAGCGTTCAACAAAGTTCAAGGACTGGGAACATCACCGCAACGACATCATCAAGTACATCGAGTATTATGAAATCGGTGAGATGAAGCCTTTTGACAAACTCACTGCAACTCTCACTGACCCACCTGCACCCGATCCAAATGCACGCCGTGGCGGTTTCGGCTTCGGTTTCGGTGCACCTCAGGCACCAGCAGCAGGTAGCAAGTACCTCACTGTGACCGTTACAGTCGGTGACCAGTCAATCGACATTCATGCCGATGTGACATACCCACAAAACGCAGGCACAGCACCTTATCCAGCACTCATCGGCATCAGCAACTGTCTGCCAGTAAACCTGTTTACTGACCGTGGCTGTGCTCTCATCAACTTCCATTTCAACGACATCTGTGCTCATCAGCAGAATCGTGGAAACGAACCAATCAACAAGATTTACCCTGAACTCAAAGACAATGGCGCATATGCATTCTGGACTTGGGGCATCAGCCGAATCATCGACGGACTTCAGCAACTGGGCAGTGAAGTGACAAAGATTGACACTCGCCACCTTGCAGTGTCAGGTTGCTCATGGGCAGGCAAGGCTTCACTCTTTGCTGCCGCATTCGACGAGCGCATCTGTCTTGCCATCCCTCAGGAGTCGGGTGGTGGCGGCGTTGCCGCATGGCGTGTAAGTGAGACACTTGGCAATGTTGAGCGTACTTACAACACCGACGGACACTGGTTCCTCGAGAGCATGAAGGTCGATTTTGCAAAGGAGAATGTTGCAAAGTTGCCTCATGACCATCACGAACTGGCTGCACTCGTTTGCCCACGCGCACTTCTGTTCTTCGGCAACACCGACTTTGAGTGGCTTGCCGATGGTTCAGCCTATGTATCAATGCAGGCTGTGAAGGAAGTCTATCGCACATTCGGCATCGACGACCGTTGTGCCTTCTCAATCAGTGGAGGTCATGGTCACTGCCAGTTGCCAGAGGCTGACTACAAGCATGTCACTGCATACATCGACCGCTTCCTTCTCGGCAAGGAGGATGTCAACACTGACTTCCAGCTCGCTCCTGCATTTGAGGATGTGAACTATCGTCGCTGGATTGAGTGGTGGAACATGTAATGAGGGTGATAAGTAACACCATAAATACAACGATTGAGAGGATGTGTCCGTGCATCCTCTCTTTTTTTTGTTTGCATAGTGGTGTTTGTTTGCATAGGGTTGACAATTGCTTTCAGCCCCCTCCGGTGTGTTTTAATGTGGTGTTGGCATGAAATGTAACATAATATTAAATAATAGTTACACAACATCCGTCATTATTGGTCTAATCTTCGTATATTTCCTGACTTCGTCAATGCGCCACCCAAATTAATATTCGGTGCCAGATAGGTCGAAAAGTGGCTTTATCGCAAGGTGCTTCTCTGTCAAAAAGAGGGTTTTTGTGAAGAACATACCATTCTCGGGCAACCTTACCCTAATAGTCGTGATAGTTTTTGCAGCGTCCAGCACCTTATCTACACTCATCCCGATCTTGTTGACGGCAATGAGTCTCTCCAGTTCCTTATACACTTTGTACGCGATGAAGCATATGCAGACATGTGCCTCAATCCTTCTTTCTGTAAAGTGAAACATCGGACGCATCTCCAGGGTCCCTTTTGAAACACGGAATGC
>JAGHSZ010000136.1 GCA_018065565.1 Candidatus Colivivens caballi | reverse complement strand
AACGAGTCAATCCGACTTTACAAACTCCACACAAAGTATGATAAGACTCACGCAAAATGCAGTCAAAATGAAAAAAAAGAATTTTGCAAGCGTGGTCTATGGCCGAAAGGGGAATGCCCCAAAGAGAGGAATTTCAAAGGTAGAAATTTACATTTACCTTGGAATGGGACAAAAGAAGTACATCGCTCTCCGCGATTGTACACCTATGGAATGGAAGAAGTATCAGAAGAGTCCTGACCTCGCCCAGCAGTTGAAAGAGTATGAGGCTATCGTTGTAGGTATGCTTCAGCGAGGCGAACCGATGACAATTGAGCAGCTTGACATGCGACTTGGCAACACACCTCGTGAAACGAAGGAAAAGCGTGAGCGCAAGGCAATCTTGTCTGATCCGAACGGTTTCATTGTTTTCATTAAGGAGCGAATGAGCGGAGAGCATCTTCACGCTAACACGGTACGCCGATACCTTGTTGTTATCGATTCTCTTATCCGCTTTGGGAGGCTCTGCCGCTTCACTGACCTTACTGACAAGAACGTGAAGGCATACGATGACTTCATGCGAAAGGAAGATTCTACGAGGTCGGATGTAGCGATGAACAACTACCATAAGATAATAAAGAAGTATGCACGACTTGCTTATCAGATGGACTATATTCCAAAGAACCCATACAGACAGGACCACGGATGATGTTGCAGGCCTCGAACAAATAATTGTAAAGGTCTTGCGCATTCTCCATCTTTATTTCCTGTGCACTCTTTGGCACAGCAAATAAATCCACGCTGTCAGTTTTCTTTTTTGATTTAGCCATATGTAATGTTATTTCAATTCAAATGTTGCATAATAACGATATGTGTCTTTTGTCAAATCGTTTATGTTTGGAACAACACTGGTCAGCACTATCTGTGTCTTGTTCCAAGGGCGTATGATAACTGAACATTCATCACAATGCCAGAAGCCTTTTTCATCCCGGACTGGAGTGAATGTTTTACCACAATACTTTGTGACATAATCAGGCTGTTCTATCTTGTGCCATGGAAGAAGAATTTTGCGTTTTGCCAAAATGTCATCATTAAGTTCATCAAACCATATGACAACTTGCATTAGTTGCAAGGCAAAAGCAAAAATCAAGAATCGAGAATTTGCAGATTCAAGAATCTTTTCAACGAGCTTTGTATCTGACTCAGACATATCTGTGGTGTGTGAGTGAATGTTGCCGAATTCAAGCACAGAGCGTATGATCGACTCTATATGCTGCGGTATTATCCTATCATCTTTTGATTCACCATACTTTATTTTCAGTACATCGCATTCCTTACCAGCGAGGTAAATTGAGCATTGGTTCAGGTTTACTTTGCCTCTGGCATCTTTTACGCAGAAATCAGGAATGATACCAAGATGTCCGCATGCTCTGAATAGAAATTCGAGCAACTGCCTTAACTGATTGTAGTAAAGTTTAGGCGAGAACTGAGGGAATTGAGCAGGATACTGCATTGGTAAAAGAACCGATAGGATTATTTCTTTTGATTCTTCATCCATTCCAAGCTTTTCAACAGCATTGAAAAATTCATGGAAGTGAGTTATCACTTGCTGTTTTGGCGAATCTTCTATAGCCTTAATCATGTCTTGCATGAGCCTTTCATCATCTGTCGTTTTCCTGTAGAAATCGCCATATCTTTCCTTGAACACTTCATTAGAAAGCAAGTCAGGCTGACCTGTTGATATAAAATGTGGTATATGCCTCCTTAAAGAAGCCCTTGCAATAGCATCTTCGATGACCTTCATACCTTTAGTCGTAGCTACTTCGTCCATTGACAGTTCCGGCATTTTAGCATCGAGCAAAATTGCATCCCAGTAGTCAATGTTGTTCTCCAATTTTGAGACACCTTCTGCCCTTGTCTTACAACAATGCAGTATCAAACCGAAGTCTTCACGGCATTCTTCTTCGAAAGTTGGGAACTTCTCTGGTTCGTCCTCCAACCACAGAACATTATACTGTTTCATTCTCTATGGTATTTGCTATAGGGAGCCAGATAGTAACAACAGGATGGTTGCCCTGATTGCAAACATCGTAATCTCCTCCATAATGTTCAACAATTCTCTTTACAATGTGGCCGCCTTTACCAGTGCCACCTGTTTCTCCAGCCTTCTCACCACGGATTCCGTACCTTACTTTGTCTAATCCTTTTGGGAACGGTTTTCCGCTGTTGTAGAATTCAATCTTGAACTTATCTTGCTCCGGATCAACTGTGAGTGATATTTCAATCAAGCAATCTTCCTTGTTCATGCCAACGAAACTGTGTTTCACAGCATTCTCGATGATATTTTTGACAAGACGTTCGAAGTCGTTAGGAGCGATTTTGGTATAAAGAGGAATAATGTCCTCCTTCTCCTTCTCCTTCTCCAAATTTTTCTTCATCGCTTCTCTAAAGCTCATCTTTCCATCGCAAGCATCTTTGAAATTCTGCCAGTATTCATGGAAAGGCAGGCCGTATTCTTCAAGTGCTTTGTCGTCGATGTCGCAAGTGATGCCATATCCGTAGTCATCATCATGATCGAATTCAAGGTGATGGAAATAATAGTCCAGGTTAAAAAGTTCAGGTTCTCCGAAAGCCTCTTCTTTGCTTAACTCCTCCAATAACTCGGAAAGATGTTGCAGAGCAATATCAAATTTTTCGAGTTTGTCAGTGAGCTTCTGTTTTAACTCTTCAATGCTGTTGCTTGTGTCAATAATTCTTGACATACGACGTCTAATCGAACCAAGCTCACGAGTGTATGGTACCATGTCGTGCTTGCGCAGACTTACCTCATTGATATAGTCTTTCTTCATCTGCTCGATAACTTCCTGTAATCCCATCTCGCGAGCCTTTGCCATGAGAGCTGCCCCGCGAGCCTCATTATAAGCAGAGACCTGAGTCTCATAATCAGGCAGAGCGACTTTTTCTTCTCTTAACCTTGTTATAGAAACAGAAGGAGCAGCAACACCATAAAAACCGACTTTCAGTTTAGCGAGAGACATACATAAGTACTCTGGCATAATGTCGGGATTCGGAATAAGCGCAATGATATTGCGTTTGATGAAGACCGGCTCTTCCTCGCTCGCCTGAATCAGCGAAGGTTTCAGGTTCTGGACTGATGAAACGAGTACGGCATTATGAACCAATTTGTAGTAACCACTTGTAACAACATCTTTTGTCAGTTTAGACTTATCTATCTGGCAGTTGTACCAATCATCAGAAAGATTGGAAATGCTGACCATATATCCAGTTTGCCCATTTTCTCTGAAATTGCTGAAAGCATTTATGGATGCGATTTCACCAATAGTTCTCTTGGTGTAGCCCTCTGGACATTCATCCTGCTCGTCCATTTCTATATAGCGAGTAGGAATCCAAGTGCATGATGCGTCAAAGTCGGAATTATTAACCATACAAGAAACCCCTTTGGTTTCATTATGGTAAGCATCGATCACTTTCTTGACATCCAAAATGTTCAATCTGTCATGTTTGCTGAAGAACTCAGAAGCATCCACCATGATGACTGGCTCATCTGGATTGCGATGTTTCTTCAAAATCACACAAGCGATAGCGATGTTAGTACCTTTCAGCAAGCCTTTAGGCAGTAAGATGACAGCGTGCAAAAATCCTTTATTGAGAAGGTCTTTTCTGCCTTCTACAGCACTTGCAGAAGATTCAAACAGCGTAGACGGAACGACAAAGGAGACTTCCATTCCGTCGTATTCAGTGCAATCTTCAAAAATTCTCCAAGCGAATACATCCGAAAAAAGCTGTGTATGTTCAGGGAATATGCGTGAAGGTGCAATATCCATCTTCATCCTCAAAGGTTGGAATGTAACGATGGTGTCATATTTTTTTATGTTGTACACCGATACATCATTTCTTTCGATTGAAACTTTTTTATCCAAACCGTACAGAGCGATTCGTAGAATGCTGATAGAATGAGCAACATGGTTTATTTCCACCCCTTCGAAATTTTCTATACCTTCAATGGATGTTGCAAAGTTGGAAAATCCAGCGAATGGGTCGAAAACGCTTTTTGCATTACCACCAATTATGGCATTAGCAAGTTCACCTAATTCCTTTGGCTGTGAATGAATGCCTTTGTATTTGCTTGCTTTAGAAGTTATCCTATCTAATGCGTGGTCAAACAAAACGCCATATTGCTCATCAGGAATATCGAGGTGAGCAATGTATTGGGAAACCGGCTCCAGACTCTTGGTGATGTCGCTGTCGATGCTATACTTGTAGAAAAAACGGATACTTGCAGCAATCATTGAATTATCAAGAAACTGTAGCTGCGACATCATCAACTCTTCAGTATGGTTTCTCATCCTGAAGTCATTCAAAGGAACATCGAACAGACCGTTCTGCTTAAAGTACAAAAATGACCCAATTACACCAGCGATTGTATAATTAATTGGACGGTTGGCTTTTTCTAAAGAACGGACAGAATTCAGACAGTTAAAGATACAATTGTCGAACTCGGTGAGAATCTTATTGGAAATACAACTTTTCTCTGTCATAGCAACACTTTTTAGAGGTTATACATCAATTTCGGGTGCAAAGGTAATTCATACATGTTCAATCTATTTGAACCTGAAAATATTTTTTGAAATTTTCTTTGATTCTACCCGAAATTTTGTCTCTGAACTCCTTTGGTCCAAGCACCTCGATTGATTCTCCGAGAGCTAAAATCTGCGATTGCAATTCGTAGTTTGGAATGACGCAGATTGTTATGATGCAGTATTCTTCTGTTTTTTCTATTATTGTTTGAGTATGGTGTAATGGTTTAGTATTGATGTAATCGAATTGTTCTCTTGATACCTTTAAGGTAATAAGGGTTGGTTCCTGGTCTTGTTTTTTGCTCACGCCGATAATGTCATCGAAATAAGTAGAGAAATCACAAAAGGTATTTTCCTTAAATAACTTCGTGGATGGACTCAAAGACTCAATGCGGTCGAGAGCAAAGTTTGAGATTGCTGCCTTTTCCTCATTATAGGCAAAGAAGAACCAACGGTTATTATATTGACGCAAGTAATATGGGTGAACATTAAAGACAACAGCTTCTTGGTTGAACGGATGATAGTAAATACATAGAGTCTTCTTGTTCACGATAGATTCATAAATGCGTGTGTAGAATTCCATACCTCGAAGATCCTTGTTATCGTCAAAGCCGATGACAGGTTCTGATGAGGAAGGTGCAAGCATGGTGGATTTGAAGTGAGTAATAATCTCCTCAACCCATCCGAAACCAGGAGTACCTTCAAATCTGCGAAGCATCTCTACTGTTTGTGAGAGTTGCGCTACTTCGCTGTCATTCAGAGGAGTATTGAAAATGGAAAAGTTTGAATCCTTATATCTGTATCTGATGCTTTTCCCGGATCTGATTTCTTCGACAATGATACAGTATCTATCCTGAATGGAAGCGATGTCGTTTCTAATAGTGTTTGGAGCAGAAACAGGGATATAGCCATGTTCCTCCAGAACACGGTTGCATGCTTCCATCATTTCAAATGTGGAATATCCTCTTCGGTTTCTTAGGCAACGGTCAATGACCCTTTCCCTTATATTTCCATTTTTCAGGTTTGACATTGTAAGTTCGTGCGAGTGCGGGCGTATGCGCACAATCCATCGCCAAAGTTACTAAATTTCAAGCAAAAATCATCCGTGTTTTAAGTCTTTTTTGCAGTCGCGACAAAAAAAACATCAAAAAGCACGTTTTTTCGCCGATTTCATGGCAAAATAAGTGTTGCATTAGCGATAGAAAGGAAGCTTTAGCTGTCTGAAAGACGGACTCCTGCAAAGCGCGACGGTGTGCCGAAATGCCCAAATCACAAACAAAAACACAAATAAACAGAAAACGCAAAAGGATTTTCAAAAAAAATCTATACCTTTGTGGATGAAAACAAAACAACCATGTCGATAGAACCGAAGATAATTGGCAACAGTCAGTTGCAAAATGGCAGATGTATCTGTGTAGAAACAAGTTCTGCCGTTTGTTGTCGTGAAATAACCGTCACGACCAATAAAGATGTTATAGAAAGCGTCGAGTTCTGCGGCGGTTGTTCTGGCAACACGCAAGGGCTTTCAGTATTGCTTCGAGGCATGAAGGTTTCTGAAGCCATAGAAAAACTGAAAGGCATCAACTGCGGAGGGAAGGGAACCAGTTGCCCTGACCAGTTGGCAAGAGGATTGGAAAAAGTATTAAAACTATAGACTATGGCATGTAACTACACACCTGAAGGCTTGGTTGAAGCCGTATATGAGCAGTATGGTATTGTTGTGCCACTTGAATTAGCATATACCTATAGTGAAGCAGATCCATATCTTACTCCCGAAACCATGTATTATTACATGATGAGTCTGAATGAAGAATAAAGTGCCAGAACAAACCGTTCCGGCACTTATTCTATTCAACACCATTGACATTAACCCCGGAGAAATTGTAGTTTTCCTGCGGAAATTTCTCACAACCGATGTAGAGAGTATCTAATCTTTCAAATTAGCAAAAGGACGGTAATCGCAGTGCGCCAATTTGAAGTCCTGGATAAGATTCTTTTCAACATCTTCCGGGTCTTGGTCAGGCGTAGGAAGCCAGCATACCGTTAAGGATTTGCTGTCAGCCAACTGCCAGATGTATCTTCCTCCCCAGTGTCCGATTTTATTGCCTTGTCCGAACTTCATGTACTGGTTCAGGCGGGAGCGCAACGTAGTAGAGCCAGTAAGAGAGCCAGCCTTGCCTATGTACATGATATCAGTGTCATCAACCCAGTTGTTTTCCAACTCCGAAACAGGAACATTAGGGTCTTTATCCTTGAAGTGGCCACCAGTGCCGACCTTTAGGAACTGAGGTTTCTCAGAGCTAAATCTCAAAATGGCATAAACGCCTTTGTTGTCTGGGACACATGACATGCTTTTCATCAAGTTCGCTACGGTAACAAATCCTTGAAATCCCATTTCTCTTAATTCCTTGCTTGTCATAATGAAAATTTTTTAGATTGTCAAAATAGATCCTTGTCAAAATTTCATATAATATCAAAAGATTCGTATAGACAGAAATACCTGCTTAAAAAGCCTGATATTCATTCAAAAGTATCAAGCAAGCATGATTTTTCCGTCTTTCTTATCGAACATATCACGATAGTGGCTGATTCGAGCACTTATCTGACTAGCAGGGATAGGCTGTCCGTCACCCCTTGTGTATAACTTCGCTGCATTTATTTCGTCAGCGATTTCCCTTGATGTCATAGGATGTCCGTTTTCTTTAAGGACTTGTTCAATAGCTTCGTGAAGGCACATAATAATTGATGATTAAAATTTAGTATTAAAACGATGGAAATGAAATTCCGAATGCAAATATAAGTATTTTATTCAACTCCATTGACATTAACCCCAGTAAAATTGTAATTTACCTGCGGAAATTTCTCACAGCCGATGTAAAGAGTATCAAAAGCATCGGTTCCATCGGTGCGGTGTTCGAGAAGGTCTTCTTCGGACTCCGCTAGTTTCTCACCCCCTTTGTCCTTATGGAAGCCGTTGCGTCCACGAGTGACACCAGCCGCCTGTATAGCGAGGATTAAATCATCGTTATTCTGGCGGTTGAAGAACGGCATCAGTCGTTGTTTTCCTGCAAAGCCCTGATTGATGAGAAGGTACTTTTCATCATGCCGCATAGGGTTGCCAAGGTAAACATCGTTTACCGTCCACCCATGCCTCTCGAACTCATGGATGATAACCCATCGGAAGTCCTGGTCATTGACAGCGTAGTTAGAGCCAAGTGCGGTGGTATCATAGTAGAACACGACCGTCTTGTTGCGGTGGTGTGCGTAGTATGAGCAGAAGTCATCAATGAGAGCAGGAAGTTTCCGCTCGAATTTGACATAGAAGGATTTGAGTACATTGAGACGCCTTCCTGACGGCTGCCCTGCAACAATCCAGTTGATGTTAGCGTTATAGTCCATGCCTATGCAGATGGGAGCAAGCGGGTTGCAGTCTTTGTCGAAAGTAGCCCCCTCCAACCTCCCCGTGGGGAGGCTGTCATCATCCGAGGCGAACCACTCACGCGCGACAGCATCCAGTTCCTCGAAGTTGGAAGCGTCGTACTTGTGCTTCTCTCGCATGGACGAATAGAAACCGTCCTTTGCGATTCCGATCCTCTGACAAAGGATAGAGGTTTGGAAAGTCAAAGGAGTAAGGTCACGCTTCATCTGCCGGATGTAGTTCTCGCCGAGAAGTTGCAGGTTCTCGATGGACGAGTATTCCTTATGTGGCGATTGAACGAAGCTGATTCAGCTGCTTGTCCTTATGACGGAGAACATAGGTGAGCTGCTTGACTTTGGACTTGTCCTTTGTCAGAGCGATACGCCGTTTGAGTTTCCAGATGTCATAGACAAGCCCCTCGATGGCGCTGATAACTTCAGTGTCCATCTTCTGCTGATAGTGTAGGAACCACGAACCCTTTTGTGTCTGTGGCATATCCGAGAGAATCATTATCGAGTGATTGCACGAGTGCTTTCTTCAGCGCGTCGATTTCTGCCTTGAGACGGGTGATTTAAGCATCCTTTGCAGCAATAGCATTGTTATGCGCTTCGGCAGTAACTGTTGCTTCAGGTGCATTGGTGTCTTGTTGAGAGTCCGGGACACGCTGAGTCTGCTGTGCCTGTGTCTGCTGTGCTGCCGGAGTTTCCTGCTGCCCGGCCTGTGGGTTGTTGTCTGGTTTCATGTCAGATGTGGATTTAGGATTGTTTGACTTAAAGAAGTTAGTGAGCGATTCAACAAAGCGAGCCATGAGAGAGTTTGATGATTCAGAGTGAACGACAGCAGAAGGCACAGGAATGCCAGCTGCCGACATATCTGCAGCAATGAGGTCGGTGATGACAGGAGCAGCATCGTCCTCATAGTCCGTGACTTCATCTACGAAGCCCCAGTCGAGCGCTTCCTTTGTGGTGAGCCATCCGCCTTTCTTCATGAGTGCGAGCAGATCCTCCGGTTTGCGCTTGCACTTTGAAGCATACATCCGTGCGACATTGGCATCCATCTTCTCCAGATCAGACTTCATCTGTTCTGCCTGTTCGATGATGGACTGCAGCTTGTCGCTGTTGGCAGATGCCCACTGGAAGAACTCCATGGAACACTTGTGAACGAGGTACATGGCCGAAGAGTCAATGCTGACATGCTTTGCACCGAGAGAAGCGATAGTAGCAGCCGAAGCATTCATGCCGACATAGTGGACATGGACATTGCCATGGTTGCGGAAGGCAGCGACGATGGAGAGAGCCATGGCGAGTGAGCCACCCAGAGAATCAATGAGGACATGGACTTCATTATCGGCATTCTTCCCGAGGATGTAGTCCACATAGTCAGCGTCGAAATCCCAACCGCCGACATAGCCTTTAAGGTGAAGGTTGTAGTTCTTTTTAGACATAAAAATAGCGTACTGATGTGAATAGTGTCACAAAAGTACGCTATTATAATATGGTAAGAAAAGACGGTTATTTCAGGACTACCCAACGACCTTTCGCATTGCCTCCTTCTCTTTCTATAAATCCAAGAGATTTAAGCTTGATAATATCTCTTTCGATAGTCTTTTTATGTACGGACATCATTACGGACATTCTTGCAGCAGAAAGTGTCGGTTCGTTCTTGATAAAACCAAGAATAAGTTTTTGTCTTTCAGTAAGTTGCTTAATGTTGTCATTACGGACATCATTACGGACATTTTTTGTATCGCGAACGAAAGTAATGTTAAAGAATCTCTTGTTGTCGAATACAGGTTCTGGCAGGTTATTTTCGCGCATGAGGTCACGCATACGCTTGATGCCAGAGCCAATCTTTTCCACGAGTTGCATACGAGTGAACATAGCACAGATAAAAGGATTGCGTGACAAACTCTTGTGTCCGAAGTCCTCTGCCACCTCCGGCAACAGACCGCCAGGGTTGGTTATTACAACGCGGTCATCATAAACCTCTACCATTGTAACCGCTCCGTCCTCATAGTAATCACGGTGGCAAAGAGCATTGATGAGAGCTTCACGCAGAGCATCTTCTGGCAGTTCCAGTACTTCCTTATGCGGACCGCCGTCATTGATGATTATGCGTGTTTCCAAGCGCTCCTTCAG
>JAGHSZ010000149.1 GCA_018065565.1 Candidatus Colivivens caballi | reverse complement strand
ATCTATTGGATTGGTACCATACTCCTCATCATCATACTCATCTTTGCTTTAATCAAGCTATTCCTCGCCATACTTGCACAGGTATTCCTCTGGGCGGTTCTACTATTTACATGCAGCAAGTTACCTGCAAATGCATTCAGTACTCCTAACATGAAGACAGTTTACTTCGACAAGAGCGGCGGTCGTCATACGAGTGCGTTAAGTGCCGAACAGGCCAATGCACGTATCGATGCAAACAAATAGGGCGCATGCTGAGCTCTTACATAATGCATCATTCAGACTCAGATAAATCCATTATTCAATTATTAAATATTAATCTATTAATCAAGTAAAAATGAACGAAATTAAAACACTTAATCACGCAGCAGACAACATTCGTATCCTTGCTGCATCAATGGTAGAGAAGGCAAAGTCTGGTCACCCAGGCGGAGCAATGGGTGGAGCAGACTTCATCAATGTATTGTATTCTGAATATCTCACTTATGATCCAGAAAATCCATCATGGGCTGGTCGTGACCGTTTCTTCCTCGACCCAGGTCACATGGCTCCAATGCTCTATTCTCAGCTTGCCTTGATTGGCAAATACACACTTGCTGAACTTGCTCAGCTTCGTCAGTGGGGTTCACCAACAACTGGCCACCCAGAATTTGAAGTTGCTCGTGGTGTAGAAAATACATCTGGTCCACTCGGACAGGGTCATGTATATGCAATTGGTGCTGCCATTGCTGCCAAGTTCCTTGCTGCTCATACAGGCAACCCTACATTTGCAAAGGAAACGGTCTATGCGTACATCTCTGACGGTGGCGTAGAAGAGGAAATCTCACAGGGTGGTGCTCGCATCGCTGGTATCCTCGGTCTGGACAACCTCGTTATGTTCTACGACTCAAACGACATCCAGCTCTCTACTGAGACTAAGGTCGTAATGAACGAAGACACAGCAGCCAAGTATCGTGCACTTGGTTGGGAAGTTAAGGAAATCAATGGTAACGATGCTGCACAGTGCCGCGAAGCCATCGAATGGGCAAAGGGTGTTCAGGGCAAGCCTGCTCTCATCATCGGTAAGTGCATCATGGGTAAGGGCGCTCGCAAGGACGACAACAGCTCTTACGAAGCAAACTGCAAGACTCACGGTGCTCCTCTCGGTGGAGATGCTTATCGCAACACAATCGTAAACCTCGGTGGTAATCCTGACGATCCATTCCAGATTTTCGACGATGTTAAGGACATGTATGCTAAGCGTGCAGAAGAACTCAAGACAATTTGTGCTGACCGCTATGCAGAAGAAAAGGCATGGGCAGCAGCAAATCCTGAGAAGGCAGCTCAGCAGGACGAATGGTTCAGCGGCAAGGCTCCACAGGTTGACTGGTCAGCAGTTCAGCAGAAGGCAAACGACGCTACTCGTTCAGCAAGCGCAGCAGTTCTCGGCGTTCTCGCTCAGCAGGTTCCAAACATGATTTGTGCTTCAGCCGACCTTTCTAACTCCGACAAGACTGATGGCTTCTTGAAGAAGACAACTTCATTCGCAGCAAACGACTTCTCTGGCGCATTCTTCCAGGCAGGTGTTGCAGAACTTACAATGGCTTGCTGCTGCATCGGTATGGCTCTTCACGGAGGCGTTATCCCAGCATGTGGTACATTCTTTGTATTCTCTGACTACATGAAGCCAGCTGTTCGTATGGCTGCCCTCATGGAACTTCCTGTTAAGTTCATCTGGACACACGACGCATTCCGTGTAGGTGAAGACGGTCCTACTCACGAACCAGTAGAGCAGGAGGCACAGATTCGTCTGATGGAAAAGCTCCAGAACCACAGTGGCAAGAACTCTATGCTCGTTCTTCGTCCTGCTGATGCAAAGGAGACAACTGCTGCATGGCAACTCGCAATGGAGAACACCACAACTCCTTCTGCCCTCATCCTCTCACGCCAGAACATCAACGACCTTCCTGCCGGCAACGACTACAGCCAGGCTGCAAAGGGCGCATACATCGTTGCTGGAAGCGACGAGAACCCAGATGTTGTATGTGTAGCATCTGGTTCAGAGGTTTCAACACTCGTAGCAGGTGCAGAACTTCTCCGTGCTGAAGGTGTTAAGGTTCGCATCGTGTCTGTTCCATCAGAAGGTCTCTTCCGCACTCAGTCGAAGGAATATCAAGAATCAGTTGTTCCTGCTGGAGCAAAGGTGTTCGGCATGACAGCAGGTCTGCCTGTTAACCTTCAGGGCTTCCTCATTGGTGCAGCACCTGAATCCAAGGTTTGGGGTCTCCCTTCATTCGGATTCTCTGCTCCATACAAGGTACTCGATGAGAAACTGGGCTACACAGCACAGAATGTTTACGAACAGGTTAAGTCTATGCTCTAATCACTTAATCCAAGTTTGATTTATAAGTAAATCCATCTGTCGGGGAAACGGATTCAATCCGTCACGGCAGATGGATTTTTTGTATGCGGTGATATACATTCAGGCTAATCATCTGTTCAAAATAGCGTAACCTCAAATTTGGGTTTAATTATGGCTGCCTGAAGAAAAATCGTCGTATTGTGGCATGAGACGATTATTTCATGCCATAAAACAACCATTTCATGCCATGATACCATCGTTTCATGGCGTGTGGCAGTGCAGAATAGCGGAAGAACAGGGTGAGACATCTGCTTACATGAACCATGCAGACTGCCTGTCAACCATATGTCAGTACGCGAATAACCGTTTCTTCGGACTTGAAGAACCATATCTTCGCCACAAAAACATTGCTTCTTTTGATGATATCAAAATGCCATTATATGCAAATGTGCTATAATCCCAAATCGGTCATTAGCCTGTTACGCGCTGACAAGCCTTCTTTTTGTCATCTGTCCTGTCGTTTTTCAGTTACAATGGGCCCCCATTGCGCCCTCAAATCGACAATACATCTGTTCAAAACTCCTTTGTCGACATAAACGCCGAGTTGTCGCAAACCTCATGACATTCAGTCATTCGGTCATCATAACGCTAATGAACGATTTGGGATAATTCATTGTTTTTTTGTTTCAAAAGTGTTTCATTTCTTTTTGAAACAAAACATGGCATAAACTATTGTGCTACAGATAGATAGAGTGTTTCAATCTTGAAACAAAACACATGTTTCAAACAAACATACTGTTTCATTTTGAAACACCTTAAACAATTATAATACAATACATTATATGCTATTTTGTTCCAAAAAAGAAATGGAACAAATTGGAACAGTCGAACACCAATTTCGCTTGTTTCCGACTTAGATTATGCAGTTTTGCTACACGAGCAACCGTGCCGAGACTATATGTAATGACCTAAAAACAAAAAATAGATTTGTTTCTCTATTCATTAATTAAGAAAAATATGTAACTTTGCATGTGATATACAATAATCAAAGAAACATTGTCATCCGACGTGACATACTATATGGGCAACTTCATCTACACCAAAGACGGACTCCGGTACAACTTTGCCGACGGCTATAATGACGGAACAATCGACGGATACCACTACTACATCCGTGACCATCAGGGCAACAACCGTGTAGTGGCGAAGTATGACGGAACGATTGAGCAGACAACTCACTACTACCCATACGGAGGCATTCTCTCCCAGAGCACGAACCAGGGAGTTCAGAAATT
>JAGHSZ010000097.1 GCA_018065565.1 Candidatus Colivivens caballi | reverse complement strand
TTCTTTGATGAGATAGTCACTTTCTTCGAGGGATTTATCACGTGGTATCAATCCTTCAACTGTTTCCCTACTGATGTTAGCGAAAGTATATACTGTGTATTCGCCACCATTCAGTTCCACTTGGAAACCTTCACGCTTGACTGCAGTATTCTTATATGAATCACGTGAGACAATCTTTTCAATCGTGTTGTTCTGATTTACGAATACAACCCACCAATCTTTGATAAGTTCATTGTCACCAATAGCTCCAACATAGGTGTCGTTATTGGTGGCACGGGTAACGATGTTGCCATAGACTATTGCCTTGCCACCATCAGCAAATTCTTGCTCGTCACTCGAGCATGACACAATGGTGACTCCTACAACAGCAATCAACAATATCAAAAATTGTATGTATATTCTTTGTCTCATGATTTTTTGTTTCATTAAAACTACAAATGTTGTTTAGTTGGGCATACTACAAGAGTATATCTTCATGGATGCGGAGACGCCAGTCACGCACATGTATGTGAGAAGATATGAGATCTGGCAACTCTGGAGTTGGTACTTCAGGACCAATCTTCAAAACCTTGTCAACATATATTCTGTAGATATTGTTACGAACTATACCAAACTCCATCGGGAATGAGCCAGACTTATATGTTGGATCAGAGTACATGGAATGACGAATCCAAACATAGTAGTAGCACTCACCTTTTACATAATGACGCTCAACATAGTCTTCACTTGGATGTTTAGCTGCGTATTTATCGAGATCTGCCTTAGAGACGAATGGATAAGAATTGGCAGGAGTGGTCTGGTTGTCAAAATACCAGAAGTCTGTACCAGCAGTATAAGGAGTTGATGATTCTTCTTTATATGATTTTGTTTCGTCATCCACATAGACATACACTTTTGCAGGAACATAAGTACCCTTGATTTGAAGTGCAGTCATCACACGGGCATCGGCACACGACTTATCCATGGTATTCTCCATTGCATAGCCTAATGTGTAGCAATAATTTTTAATCGAACCATAATCACATACCTCAAAGACTTCGGCATCGGATGCTGTACTATGTACCTTATATGTGTTAGGAGCGATGAAACTTGTACTGAGTGATGCCTGAAGAGTGGAGGCTCCATACCATGAGGATAAATCGGCTTCAGTGATTGATGCGTCCTTCTTCTTTCTAGTTGTATTTGGTTCAACTACATAATTATTTGGTATGTGTGTACTTGTAACAACTGTCTCATCGCCAAGATAATTGACACCATCCAAAGGATTTACAGTCGTTGCTGTGCGTTTCAATGCATAGGTAGGAGCCTGAGATGCATTAACCATACGGATGTGGCTAAGACGGAACTTGTCGTCAGTACCTTCGACTGGATATTCTATATAACCACGATAGCTTGAAGCTTCGAGTGATTTGTCAAAACCGAAGTCGATACGAGCTGCAACTCGTTCGATGGTAACTGCTGCACTAAATGGATATTCGTATGAGCCGTCGGTTGAAACAATGACTTTGCCTTCATCGGTATCGTCTATGGCTGATGACATTGCGAAGTTGTAGAAGTCGTTTATTGATGTACCGCTTACACCCCAGGCTGAAGTGACAAGTGCATCGCGTACTTCACCAAGAGTAACTGTTCCATTGTTGTTTGCATCGACCTTAGTTGTCATGTCGCCCATGTTGACGAGGACAATGATGCGGTCGCCTGATTCTGGTTTATAACCTCTGACCAACATAGGTTTACTCTTGTACTCACGACCTGAAACTATTTCGGTGAGATTGATATACGAGAAGTATTTCTTGTACTTAATCTCAGTTGATGCAGCTGCATTTACATCAGCTGCATGATATATGAAGATGTTGATGTTGTTTATTTCGTTTTCGTGGAAGTGACCTTCTTCCGTACCATCACCATTCTCACCACCGTAAGGATGGTCATCGCCTAAGCCAGCACGGGTGCCAACCTTGCCGTTTGTGGTCAGGTTCAGCTGTATAAATATGTCGCTCGTCTCTTCCTCGACGATGGCATCTTCATTGTCATCACCGACCATGGAGCAGCTGCTGACATTCATTCCGAGCCAGAGCAACGCTAAACAGCTTATGGTTGATATGTAGTTCTTAATTCGCACTTGTCTTTATCTTTAGTGTATTTTTACTTATGAGGCTTGTTGTTTCTTCTTGCTGTGTGTGGCTTTCTTTGCCAACTGCTTCCTAAAACTATCTTATTACAATTCGGTATTCCAAATACGCCTTGTCCATGCAAGGATGCCGACCTGAATGGCTACATAGCTCCATTTGTCTCCCTTCAAGAAGAAGTCGAGATGGTAGTTGTATTCGCGGTCGAGGTATTCTTGGCGTGGATAGTTCTGTGTTTCGAATGCTGTGCGTCCTTCTGAGAGAATCCATGCAAGGTCGAACTCGCCGATAACTTTTCCGTCGGTCAGGTTTACGAGTCGGAGCACTGCATCATTGTCTGTAGCAGAACGGTACATTATGCGGTTGAAGTTGATGTCGTAGTGTGCTGTGCGCTCCTTTACAGAATCAGGGTCTGTCTCGTCCTCTGGGAACTGAGTGGTCCAGGCTGCGTAAGGAGTATAGAGCAGGGTGTCGTCGTCAATGACATTGTTGTCGCAGTCGAGTCTGCCGTTCTTGGCAGTGATGACAACTGCATATTTGTCGTGTGATGGGTCAGCAGGGTTGTCAATGTCACGGAGTGTGATGTCGAGCGTCTTGGTGTCGCGTACGAGTGAAATGGTTGCATATGAAGGCTCGCCATATCGCACTTCTATGCTTGATGTTTCGAGCAGTGTGCCATGCCATAGTGTGTCCATTGGTGCGACATTGCTGACTGGGCAGAATCCGTCGGCGTTCTTTGCCTCACGGTCGAGAGTCACGCCGATTGCCTTCATGTCGTTAGTGGCGCGTGTCAGAGGCTCGGTGCGGCGATACTTTGCACCTGGAGTTGCGAGTGCGTTGTCCCAGTCCTTCTGCATAGCGAGTGCTATGAGGTGGTAGTTGCCTGCTGGTACTTCATCAACTGTGAAGTGCATGCGGTAGCCGTACTCCTTGAGTGGAGAGTTGTCTTCGCCGTAGTTTCCTACGCTGCGCTTGATGACAAGACGGTTAGATTCGTCGAAAACATAAACTGTGACATACCCTACATGATCCTTGAACATGTCGGCACGCTGGATGTTGTAGTCATACACGAAGTTCACATACAGTCCTTCTGGACAGTCGTCGCGGTCTGTTTCCATCAACGAGCACCCTGTGGTGCTAATGCCCAAGAGGATAGTAGTGAGAATGCACATCCACATTTTGTTTAACTGACTGAATCTTTTCATCTCGTTTGTTGTTTGAGGTTTTGGTTGTTTTATGAGGCTCATGGGGTCTTATGGGACTTATTGGTCAGATAGGAACTCATGAGAGTGTTATGTGAAAGAAAGAATAAAAGTCTGGTGGCGCAACACCTGTGGCTCACGCCACCAGACATATAGAGAATTTAGAACTTATCGTTCAATGATTACTTGAGAACTTGATTCTGAACACGCTTTACCCATGGAAGGATGTGGATGTGAGCTGAAATATAGAATACTTCAGGGTTATCATCTGGAGTGCCACCAGGAGTACCAGTTGCAGTACCGCTGAAATCAACAGGAACAGCAGAACCTACAGCTGAAATTGAATTAACTTCGATATCGTACCAGTTGTTACGAACGATACCCCAACGGCCGAGCCATGCATTAGCGCGACTATCACCATATTTTACCTGATCAGCTACAGCTTTGTGACTAGAAGTACCACTTGTTGGGTAAATCAAGTCATAGTTGTCGTATGCTGAACTTGGAGCAGACCATGGAGTTTCTACATCACCAAAGTGAGCGATACGAACTGCATAGTAAGTTACGCCATCATCATAGAATTTTACAGTCTTACGTGTGATTGTGAGGGCTGTAGCGAGTTTGTCAGATACTTTTGTTGATGTTGCATACTCGAGGTTACCAATTGCAGTTTCAACTAATGCAGGGGTACCTGTTCCTGTAACAGTAACATCAGAAAGTTTGAGACTAACTGTATAAGCATCATACTCATTTGTTGTAGTATTCAATGTTCCCCAATTTACTACAGCAGCAAGTTTGAATGAAATGTTGTCAGATGATGCACAACCAGCAGTTGCACAAAGTTCAGAAGACGGATTACTAAGGGCTGCTGCAATCTTTGATTCAATTGTAGATTTGATAGTTGAGATTTCTGTAGTTGCGTCTGCAAGAGCAGAATTGCCTATTGATGTTTTTGCATCACTTTCTGAGTACATAGTCTCGTTGTCTGCACCAATTGTATAGAAATCAGCACCGCCGTTAAGCTTAACTTTGAGACCTACAAATGTTGTATTACCGTAAAGTTGGCTATTTTCATCAAATGTATTTTCATAAGTGTATGCAACACCATTTTTTGCGTATGGATATGCTGTAGTCTTTGTATTCTTCAAAGCCTTTGTAGCCAAAGCAGCTGAAGTGTAGTTAACATCCTTACCGAAATAAGTGCGGAAACGAACTGCGTGACCAGTAGCACTTGTCAAAGCATTTGCGCAAACGAAACGATACTTTGTAGTTGATGGAACTGATGAGAATTGATTATTATATGCAGACCATGCAGTTTCAACCTGACGAACATTGTAATAGCCAGTACCAGAAGTACCACCATAGTTAACATTACCAAGTTCCCAGCCTTCGAGTGTAGCAGCAGTAGCATTAGGGCTCTTTACTGTTGATGTGAAATTAACCTGAACCTTTACAGCAGCACGTTCAACATAGATACAAGTTTGATTTGTTGCATCTTCTGCTTCTTTCTTTGACTTGTAAATAGATGACTTGTCAATTTCTGCAAGAGTCTTAATATCACCTGTTGAAGCGGCAGTACCACCTGCTTCAGTTGAAAGAGGAGCATTAGTCATTACAAGACCATTGGTTGTGCTCATTGCGCCTTGACCAGCTTCTTCTGCAGCTGCACTTGCCAAACCAATTGCAGTAAGAGCTTCCTTGCTGAAATCTGCCCAAGTAGTAGTACCCAAAGTATATGTAAGACCAGTTACATTACCTTTATTATTCAACATTACATATGCAAAAAGTTTCTGACCAGATGCTAAGTCTGGAGAAGAAATCTCCTGAACATATTGACTGCTTGTAGATGTGATTTGATCTGAACCATCAAGACCAAAAGTAATAGAAGTTGGGATTTCATAAGCACCAAAGATTACAGCATCAGCCTCTGATGAACCCTTAAAGAGATATAACATACCACTATGCACTTTATACTCATCTTCTGCACCATCATCGAAGTCATCGTTGGCACGAGTCTGAGGATCATTTGGCATAGCGATGCCGAGAGAGAGATATGCAGGCTGACCAGCAACCATGTCATACTCATTAGCCTGGTTCTCACTGAGAGAATCGTCACTGCTACAAGCAGCAAGCATGCCTGCTGCGAGCAAACCAAAAAGAATTTGTTTTTTCATAAATGAAAATTTTAAAAAAGTGAATAAAAATTGTTTGTTTTGAGTTTTCTATATATTGTATCGGTCTTTGGGACCTATGAGGGGCTTGGGACTGATGAGACTGACAGGACTAAAGGAACTGATAAGGCTTATCTGACCTAAGTGGCTTATTAGACCTATGCGAGTCTCATGCTTAGCGTATGCTGTTGAGGAGGTTGAGGTTCTTGGTTGCTTCCTTGAGTCCTGCAGCCTGTGCTTCCTTGAAGAATGCCTCTGCTGCTGCATAACGCTTCTGCTGGAGTGCAAGTACGCCGCGTGCATTGAGTGCCTCTGGTGTTTCGCCAGCTTTCTTCAGATAGTTTTCGGCTGCTTCGGTGTTGCCGTTCATCAGTGCTGCACATGCTGCATTGACATTTGCAGTTGGGTCGTCAGGATACATGCGGACTGCAACATCAAATACCTGGTTGAATTCTTCGCTACCCAGTTCGTAGGTCTGTGCTGCCAACATAAACTGATTGAGAGAGAGCACCTGTGGACGAGTCTTGATGAGTTGCTTGATCTGTTCAATGCTCACCTGACCGAGACGGAATCCTACCTTATAGTCGGCATGACGGAGGTATGGATACCAGTTCTTGAGTATGTAGCGATACTGTGTTGGGAATTTCTTCTTGATTGTCTCGTTGCGGAGGTCTGGCTCAATGTCGCTCTTTGCCAGTTCGAGGATGGCGTCGCGGTTTGCCATTTCAGGATGGTTGTTGAGTGAGTCGATGAGACCTTCCCAGTTTTCTGTAGTGAAGTCTGAGTTGAACTGTCCGACCTTTACATTGTTGTCGGCACATTCGTTCTTAACCCAGTTGAGGAGTGTCTTTGCGCGTTCGCGAGCGAGGTATGTATTGTGGTCGTAAGGTCCTTCAGGTGAAGCGAAACCGTGGATGCTGACCTGTGTGATGCTTACGAGTGTGTCGTTCTTGACTTTTTCGATGTCGTTATAGATCTTCATCAACTCGCGAGGGTTGTTGAAGAGATGTGGCTTGAGTGTGATGGAGTCGAGTTCGTAAGTGACATATGCCGCACCTTCGACGAAGAGTTCTGGAGATTCAGAGGCATTTGGCATAACGAACGGACAGAGAACATCACGCATGAAAAGTCCGGTGTTTGGTGCCTTGGTGCCTGGCAGGATTACATCGTTGCTACCAATAAGATTGCCACATCCACATGTATCGACTGCGATGCGCAGTGATGTGTTGTTGCCGTTCATCCATGGTTCGACCGATGTTTTCTCGTCGTAGATGAGTGACTGCGCCTTGCCGTTGTAGCGGCGAGCCTCGAGTGCGTCAGGGTAGTTGTCGTTTCCCTGGCGGAGGAAAACATAGTGCTGACTGCGGCCTGTGAGCATCACTGAGCGGAACTGTGCTGCATGTCCGTTGGCATCTTCGAGGATTGGGGTCAGCACGAGTACTCGGTTGCTGCTGAGTGTGAGGCTGTCGAGGACGATTTCACCTGTGATGTGCATCTGGTCTTCTACGCGGACGGGGTGAAGACTCTTCACATCGACACTGCCGCCTGCCTTGTTGTCAGCGAATACTGCAGTACTTATTAATAATAATGTGTATATGAGAAATGAGCGTTTCATGATTGATGATGGGTTTTTATTGGAGTTATTAGGACTTATGGGACTTATGGGACTAATGAGAGTGATAAGTTAGAAGAGGTAGAGCATGCTGAGTGCAAGTTTGGTTGGACCAACATAGTTGGAGTGATCCTTGGTTGTGAATGCACCGCACTCACCGCATTCATATTCCTTATACTGTATGTAGTCGTAGCCGAATCCGACAGATGCTTCGATGTTCCAGTGCTTGTTGAGAATCCACTGGTATCCGTATGTGATGCCACCTCCGATGAACCATCCTTCGTAGCGACGGTGCTCGATGTCCTCCTTGATGAGTCCGAATGTGTCTTTCATGTTCTGTACATTGAACTCGCCACCCATGGCATGTATGCCGAAGAAATGTCCGTTGAATCGTGAACAAGTCCACCAACGATATTCAGGCATCACTACCCAATGGCGCATCTGCTTGTCGTCAGAATACTTCCAGGGGTTGATACCGTAGAACACTTGAGCTGTCGTCTTAGGCGACAATCCAATTTCGACACCGAGGTTCGGTGTACGATTCACATCATAAATGAGGTTGTTCTTGATGGCAATCTGTGCCTCTGCAACGGTGCTTGCCATTGCAGTAAGCGCTACAAAAATAATCGATGCAATTTTCTTTTTGAGTGACATATTATATATATAATAATGTGTAATCCTTTCTAAAACTATTTTACTTGCTACTTTCCGTTGTTTTGCTATTGGTCTCAACTCACAAAATCATAAACCCCTAACCTAAGCAATCTTTTGTTTCTTTGTTCTTAACTATTCTGTAGTATTATTATTAATAAAGGCAACGGTTTTTCTTAAATCATCCACTTCGAGAGTGTCTTTGTCGCTGTATGCGTGGGTTATAGTTCCTCGCTTGTCTGCGATGTAGATTCTGGGTATTCCTGACGAGGCAAACATTTCGTAGATCCTGCGGTCAGGCTGTGGCGACACAGGTAGGTTCAAGTGGTACTGCGACCAGTAGTCCACAACCTCTTCTTTGGTTTGTGCGCGCGAGATGCACAGTAGCGACATCGCAGTGTCTGTCTTGATTTCGTCGTAGAACTGCTGAAGAACGGGAAGTTCGCGCTGGCAGTCTGGACAGGTTGTGTTGAAAAATGCAATGACGGTCTGGCGACCACTGGCAGACTTCGAATCGAAGGTAAATGACTGCGTGTTTGAATATCGCCAGTCTGCGGTGTCGGAAATAAGAACATTCGCAGTGAACTGAGGCAGTGCCTGTCCAATTGTCAGGTCGCTGTTTGATGATGTGTCTTTGTCGGAGAGACATGAAACAAAAGGCAAGGATGCAACCGTACCAAGAATGATGTTACGAAACATTGTATGCCCTGTGTTAGATTTGCTATTCATCTTGCTGCTTAATGCGTTCTTTATTGCTTCGGTTTTGCTATTTTGCTTTTTGCTAAATGCGTTCTTATCCTAAACTGCTTGCAAAGATACGCATTTTTTTTCTGTTGCGAATTGATTTTGTTGAACTTTTTTGCGAAAATTCACGATAATAAAAGAAAATGTTACATGATGCAAAATCGAAATAGCAATTATGCGTGAATGTGGTGAGAGAAATGTAGGTTTTTTTGTCTGTTTTGTCGTGTGAAGTTGCACATTTCCTTCATCTTTCTACACCCGCCCTTAAAGGGGAGGGATGGGGTGGGTCTATTTTCTGTTTTTCCTTTGCGACCGCTCATGTTTGCTCTCACGACCGCTCATGTTTTCCTTCACGAGCGTTCGTAAATTGAAAAAGGTGTACACCTTCCTGGAGTTTCCTGTACACCTTTCTGGAATAAGGTGTACACCATTTCGCAATAAGGTGTACACCTTTTTATATTGTCGTGCGCTCGATTGACAATCTTCGAACGCTCATTAATGCATTTATCAACGCTCGTGAAGGAAAAATTGCAGACCTTCTCCCATCCTCTACCTTTCAAGACGAGGAGCAGAATGATAATGGATGGCGCATAAAAACTCACGCAGAATGCGCAGAATAAAAAGAAATCAGTTCTCTCCTTAAAATCTGCGCAATCTGCGTGAACCAATAAACCTCGTTTTATCTTTTTCGAACACGAAAATATCAGCATCACTTTTCACTTATCACTTTTCACTTATCACTTTTCACACAGAGTGCCTTTCGTGTTCAATAAAAAGGAAAAGACAGACCATATGCAGTTTTAACACAGAGAAGGTTCTTTTTTCGATATGTTCCAAACCTTTTCACAGAGTGTGCCTTTGGCACATTTAGAGGACACTGGGTGCGTGCTGTCGTGATGCTTGTTCGACTGCGAATGTTCATTTTTTACTGGTGTCATTGTCTTTTTCGTATGCTATTATTGTCGAATGAATTATAATTCGTATATTTGCAGCAGAATTAATAAATACAAGTTTCGTAAACTCAACTTGCACGAAAGACGACGAAGATTGAGTATCTTCGTTTGCGACGACTCGGCGTTTATGCCGACAAAGGAGTTCCCTCCCCCTACGAATCGATATTTCGCGAGGCTCAATATCTACAAAGATACCCGTAGGTTCTGAGTATGCGAAGAACCGATAGGTAGCGAAGCGATAGGTAACGAAGTGATAGGTAGCCCACAAGGGCGATTCGTCAACTTGCGAAAGTTGAATTAAATTAATAAATGACCAAATATGAAAAAACTGATTTTCTCGTTAATTGCCTTGTTTGCAATGACTCTTTCAGTTGCTGCACAGACCGAAAAGAACTATGTGTTCCGTGTGTCACGTGGTGACATGTCATATACTGAGCCGCAGGAGAAGAAGGCGACAGTGAAGTCGGTGCTTGGAGCAATCCTGACTACAGCTGCCGGCTCGAACACTCAGCACCATCCTGAATTTGCTGACGATGTGCGTAATGCCATTGCCGGTGCTGTGGGCAGTGCACGCCGTCTGCGTCTTGTAGATGGACTGCTGAATGTAGAAGACCTTGCGGAAGATGAGGCGGCTATGATTTATGACGGTTCGATTGGAGCCATCTCGTGTACATCACAGACAACGACCCGCAAGGACGACAAGGGTGTGACTCATACTGACATATCATACCGAGGCACAGTCACTGCCACTATCAATTTCAAGAGCATCCGTTCAGGTGAGATTATCAAAACCATCACGGTCAACAACGGCGACTATGACTATAGCTGGATTGAATCACCTGAAAAAGCGATAGGCAATGCTATAGCAGGTATGCAGGCGTATATCATTCGTCAGCTGAACGCTGCGTGGCCTATGTACGCAAGTATTGTCGAGGGCAATCGTGCTAAGAAAGACAAGCAGAAGGAGGTTTACATTGACCTGGGTCAGGCTTCGGGCGCGTTTAAGGGTATGACATTCAATGTTTATACCGTGTTTAATGTAGCCGGTAAGGAAGCCAAGAAGGAAATTGGCCGTTTGCGCATTATGGAAGTGATGGGCGACGACATCAGTCTTTGTAAGGTGACAAAGGGTGGGGCAGACATCAAGGCGAGCATCGACTCGGGTGCGACTCTGCTTATAACAAGTACGAATTGATGTGCGATAGCCATTGACAAACTAATTTAGGGCTGTTTGTTGGTTATTGTGATTGACAGTCCATAGGGGTTACCGATTGACAATTTTTCCTGCCCTTGTTGGCAAAACAATGGCGGAAAATGGTGCTGTGAAGGCATGTGCATCAAGTTTTTCGTGTTTTTTTGTGTTATGTCATAAGAAATTCGTACCTTTGCAGCCCAATAAATAATTAAAGGTATAGTTATTATGAAAAAGACATTTCCACCATCGGAACTCATTATCAATCCAGACAACAGTTCCTTCCATCTGCACATTACTCCAGAACAAGTAGCAGATAAGATTGTGATGTGTGGCGACCCAGAACGCGTGTCACTTATTGCCAGTCATTTCGACACAAAGGAATGTGATGTGCAGAGCCGTGAATTCCATACAATAACAGGTACATATAAAGGAAAACGCATCACAGCCATTTCACATGGAATTGGCTGCGACAACATCGACATTGTTGTCAACGAACTGGATGCGTTGAAGAACATAGACTTTGCAACCCGTACTGAGAAGGACAACCTGACAAGTATGGAGATGATCCGCATCGGTACCTGTGGCGGTCTTCAGGAAAACACTCCAACTGGCTCGTTCATTCTTTCTGAGAAGTGTATCGGCATTGAAGGTCTGATCAACTATTACGCAGACCGTGAGAAAATATGTGACCTCGACTTTGAGAAGGCTTTCACCGAACATCTCGGCTGGGACTATCACAACCTGCCTGCACCATATGTAGTGAATAACAGTCAGGAACTCATTGACCGTATTTATGCACCAGATCAGGGTATGGTGAAGGGTGTCACTATTTCATGTGGAGGTTTCTATGGTCCTCAGGGACGCGAACTCCGCATTCCACTTGCTGACCCTCAGAGAAATGAAAAGATTTGTTCGTTTGAGTATAATGGCCATCGCATCACAAACTTTGAGATGGAGTCGGCAGCTCTTGCTGGACTTTCGGCCCATCTGGGGCATCGCTCGCTGACCGTATGCATGGTCATTGCCAATCGTATAGCGCATGAGGCAAATACAGGTTACAAAAATCAGATTGATGACCTGATACAGATTGTGCTTGATAGAATTTAGGATAAGTGAATAATAAGGTAAAAAAGATTTTAGGATTAGCAATGGTGGCGGTGCTTGTTGGCATCGTCGTCATATATAATTTGTTCTTTGCAAAAGTCAGCATCGACGATACCTCCTATGTCTGCATTGACCGTGATGACAATGGCGACTCGGCTATTGACAAGTTGAAGTCAACGGGTGCAGATTTCTCTGAGGCTGGTTTCGCAATGCTCGCAAATATATGCAAATATAACAAGAATGTACATGCAGGACGATATGAGGTGAACCGTGAAATGAGTACCTTGCAACTGTTTCGTTGCATGAAGAACCACATCTCGGTTCCAGTGAAGATTGTGCTTCCTACAACCCGCACGGTTTCAACTCTTGCCGGTAAATTGTCCCAACTGCTTTTGGCTGACTCCGTCGAGATAATGGATTATTTCGACAATGACTCAGTCCTTGATGCCATTGGATATACGCGTGAGACTCTTCCTTCGCTGTTTATACCAAATACATATGAAGTGTATTGGGAAACAACTATTGAGGACTTTGTCAACCGTATGGTCCGTGAGCACGATGCTTTCTGGAATGATGAGCGCAAGGCTCAGGCAGAGAAGATTGGCATGACTCCAGTCGAGGTGGCAACACTGGCAAGCATTGTCGATAGTGAAACTGCAAATAACGGTGAAAAAGCGCGGATTGCAGGTCTGTATATGAACCGACTGCAAAAAGGACTGCCATTGCAAAGCGACCCGACTGTTATCTTTGCTGTTGGCGACTTTTCCATCAGGCGTGTCTTGCTGCAGCATCTGCGCATAGAGTCACCTTACAACACCTACCGTGTCAAGGGATTACCGCCAGGACCAATACGCATTGCGTCGATTGCAGGAATTGATGCAGTGCTGAACTACGAACACAATAACTATCTGTATATGTGTGCAAAAGAAGACTTTTCGGGCACACACAACTTTGCGTCAAACATTGATGAACATTATGCCAATGCACGACGCTACACACAAGCACTCAATGCACGCGGCATAACAAAGTGAAGCAAAAACTTAAAATATCATTATCTCGACATCTTCTTTACCAGTTGATGATGTTGTCGGCATTGACTGCAATGGCTCAGGTTGACAGCATTTTCAACGGTTTGACTTATAATGTCGAAGCGAGTGGAAACTTGTCGGATGGCAAGTTCGCCCCGTTGTGGTTCAGTTCGGGCAGATTTGGTTTGTCGTCAGTTGAACCCAACTCGGGATATGTCCGTGCTGGCATCAGACGCTCTGCCGATTGCGACTCACTTCATACATGGCGCTTTGGCTACGGACTGGATGTTGCTGTTCCTGTAAATTTTACTTCCGACTTTGTACTCCAGCAACTATACGGAACTGTCCAATATAAATTTGCCCAACTGACTCTTGGTACAAAGGAAATCGATCAGGAAATGTTGAATCGTGAACTTAGTTCGGGTGCGATGTCATTGTCAAACAATGCACGACCGATACCTCAGGTGCGTCTTGAAATTCCAGAGTTCCTTCCTTTGCATTTTACCGATGACTGGGTGGGCATCAAGGGACACATTGCTTATGGCTGGTACACTGACAACCGTTGGCAACGCAATTTCACAAACAAACAGTCACTCTTTTCGCAAGATTCTCATTTTCACAGTAAAGCGGCATTCATTCGCATTGGCCGTGATGATTTGTGCCCGTTCAGTGCCACGTTCGGACTACAGATGTCGTGTCAGTTCGGTGGGACAGGGTATAACATTGCTGACCGTTCCGACGACTGCAATATGCTGACAGATGTGGAACTTGGTGACGGACTAAAGTCGTACTGGTATGCTCTGATTCCAGGAGGACATGATGTCAATGATGGTAATTACGGAAATGTGCAGGGAAATCAGAACGGAAACTGGTATTTCGACATGAAATTCCAGGGTAGGGGATGGAGTGTGCGCACCTATGCTGAGCATTTCTTTGAAGACCATAGCCAGTTGTTTGTGCAGTACGCTTGGAAAGATATGTTATGGGGCGTGGAATTGAAACTGCCGAAAAACAAATATGTCAGTCGGTTTGTTGCCGAGTATCTGAACACACGCGACCAGACAGGTGGACTCTACCATGACCGCAGCGATGTTGTTCCATTGCAGATAAGCGGTCGAGACGACTATTACAATCATCACACTTTTGGCGCATGGCAGCATTGGGGACAGGCACAGGGCAATCCGCTGCTTCTCTCTCCAATATACAATGTTGCGAACAGACAACTGTATTTTTACTTCAACCGCGTGTCGGCTGTGCATATTGGACTGAACGGCGAACCGACGGATGAACTTCACTATCGTCTGCTGTTTTCCAACCTTCGTACATGGGGAACATATGACCAACCTACACTTTCGCCCATTGACCAAAACTATCTTCTTGCAGAACTGACATATAACCCAAATAAGTATAAAGGTTGGTCGGCAACATTGGGCTATGGTCTGAACAATGGCGACTTGATAGGTAATAGCAACGGCGTATCCTTCACGATTCGCAAGACAGGCATACTGCGATAATCGTTGTATGGTGAAAATTCAATAAGAAACAAATACTGATTAGATAATTAGTGAATAAGGTATGAAGAAATCAATAGACAGAGTCGGCGTTTTGCTCGTATTTGCAGTTATGGCTGTGCTTGCCATTGTTGGCTGCAACCGTGCAGATATGAATGGAGAACTCGACGGAAACTGGCAACTGCTGGAGTGGCGTGACAATGCTTCTGGCAATATCGTTGCAGACAATTCATCATATCTGTTTTATACCGTGAAACTTGAAATGATTCAGTTCCACTATAAGAAGAGCAGTGCCCGCCCGTATCAAGCATATTTTTCATATACGGGTGACAGTCTTTTCCTTGGTCAGGCTTATATGAATCAGGCAAACAGTGATTCTGCCGTCAGTATTTCTGTACTTCATCCGTATGGCGTTGATGCTCATGGGACTTTTCGCGTGTGCGAACTCAATTCCCGCCGACTTGTTCTGCAAAATACTGAAAACACACTCGTTTTCAGAAAGTATTAGCATGGATTGACGCAACTCTTTTGTTGTTCTTTCTCAAAACTACACATATTTGAAATTAATATCACAAAAGGTTTGCTGTCGCTTCACAAAGAGTCCTCGTATGGTTCAATGTGAATATTGATCTGCATCTCATTGCCAAATTCCTCCCTTAACTTCTTTTCTATACTAACAGTTATGTCGTGGGCTGCGAGAATGCTCATTTGGGGGTCAACTACCAGATGGAAATCTGCTATGTAGTAATGACCACATTGGCGTGTCTTCAGGTCATGAATATTGTTTGCACCATCGACAGAATGGGCTATTTCGAGAATCTGCCGTTCAGTATCTTCGGGTAAGGAGGTTTCTGTAAGTTCTGCAAGGGCTGGAACAGCCATCTTTGCAGCTACTACGACAATGATGATGCTGATGATGCCTCCTACAAGTGGATCGAGAATTGTCCACTCACCACCAAGAAAGATGGCACCCCCGATACCCATAAGGGAACCGATTGACGAGAATGCATCAGTGCGGTGATGCCAGGCATTGGCGATGACCACCTGACTCGAGAGCCGTTTGCCGACACGAGCTGTCCATTGGTATAGGATTTCCTTAGTGATGATGGAAACTGCTGCGGCCCAGAGTGCGATGTTCTCGGGAGCGGGAAGGGTGTTCCCTTCAATGGCTGAACGAACTTGCTCATACGACGAAAAGGTCATCTTTATGCCTATTGCCAATAGCAATAAGCTTATAATGATGGTAGCCAGAGTTTCAAACTTTCCGTGTCCGTAGTCATGACTCTTGTCACGCCCCTGTGCAGAAAGGCGGGCGAAGTAGATGACGATGATGTCGCTGACAAGGTCAGAAGCCGAATGTATGGCATCTGCTACCATCGCAGCACTGCACCCTGCGACTCCTGCTATGAATTTGAATGCTGTGAGTGCAATGTTCCCCAAAGCACCCCACAGAGTAATTCGTTGTATTTCTTTTGACCTGTTGTTCATTAATACGATACTTATGTAATGCAGTCGATTGCAAAGATAAGCGTTTTTTTTGACATGGTCAATAAATGTACAGTTTATAAGTGAAAAAATAATTGGGATTAGCATTTGTGAACCTTGATTCCAAAAACAAGTAGGATGCAAGCGGGGAAGTCGAAATGTTTTCACCATAAAGTTTACATTTCTAAATAGAACAATTCTTAACAAGAAGTGGGTTGGGGGAGGCTTTTACTGTGTAGAATCGTGCATAAAGCAATAAAAAATGCGCTTTCGTACGGAAGTTTTGGAAAAAAACATTAACTTTGTACCGGAAAAACATAGAGTGCGCTATGAACATATCCCTGTATCAATATCCGCTGACTGTCGTGCTGGCTGTAGGGTTCCTACTGCTGACATGGGTTGTCTTCCGGTTTGCGGGCAGCAAGGTGGTGCGCGTCCTCGGCAGCTGGAAGGCGGGTGCACTGTGCATGGCGGTCTTGGTGCCGTTTGTCATGATTGAAGGCACATGGCGCACTGCATTACACCACAGCACTTTGTTCATCGTGACAGTAATGGCTTTCCTACTATGTCTGGGTCTGTCAGTCATGACAAAACTTCGTGGAGGTTTGAGGCATAATTCGCATGCTCGTAATTTTGTCATCACACACGTTGGCGTATATCTCATGATTGGTTCGTCATTCTGGGGTGCGCCCGATGTGACTGAGGCAGAAATCAGTGTCTCCGCCCAGAAGGGATATAACATCGCCTCTTGCGACGGCCATGCCATGATTCTTCCGTTTACGCTTAAGCTCGACGAATTTACCATTGACATGTATGAGGATGGTGTCAGCCCTCGCCAATACACCAGCGTGATAATGGTATGCGACACTACATCGGGAGCCAAGCCGGTGAAGGTCACCACCTCCGTCAACCATCCAGGATACTACATGGGGTACAAGATGTATCAGGCGTCGTTTGACTGTGCGGAAGAGGCAGGAAGCGTGATAACGATAGTCCGTGATCCATGGATGCCGTTGGTGTATGCCGGTATGATTATGCTTCTCGCAGGCATCCTACTTATCTTCTCCACCCACTGGAGGTTCAAAGTACTTCTGCCATCCATCCTCATCCTTACCGTTGCCTTTACTGTTGCATCATTGGCCAGGATTAACTTCAGCATACTCAAGCCTACACTCAATAGCGTCTGGTTCGTTCCCCATGTCATGATATACATGGTGGCTTATTCAGCCATGGCCGTATCGGTAGTGCTGGCCATAGCTGACTGCCTGAGGCGGGGTAAGGCGGCAGGCGCCGAGACAAAGGCAGGTATATTGTCAGAGTCACTCATACGTGTATCCTCTGCGTTGTTGCTTGCCGGCATGCTGTGCGGCTGCTTTTGGGCAGAGCGAGCATGGGGCAGATACTGGGGGTGGGATCCCAAGGAGTGTTGGGCGGCAGTCACATGGCTACTTACGCTCATATACATCCATCTCGCGCCACTGAGAACCAGGCACGGCAAGATGCTTCTGGCATTATTGCTCATCGCGTTTCTGGCCATTCAGGTTACATGGTACGGTGTCTATTACCTGCCATCCAACACCGGTTCGATACATAGTTACGCATCAGGGCAATAGCATCTGGTGGCATACCAAGAATCATATAAATATTAACATAAAAAATAATTAGCGTTATGAAAACAAAGTTAACTATTATTTCTATTCTCGTACTCGCAGGTCTCATCTCGTTTGCCTGCTCTGACGACAAGGAGAACAGCTACGAATCCAAACAGTCAGCCGCTACCATTAAGTCGCTACCAGACAGCACACGCATCCTGCAACTTGACCAGGACAATGTATTGAAGGCCTCTAACATGAAGGATTACGCACAAATCCCCGACGGCCGTGTAATCGTAACCTACGAAGACTATGGACAGATTCCTGCTCCTGCTGACAACAGCAGTCAATGGCATTCGGGCAAGATTACGAAGTTAGAGCCAATCGCTACCTACAAACCAGTCGAGTTTGGTGACAGTGTTGTATCCAACGACCGCATCGAGGTGCTGCTCAACAACCCAATGACATGTGTTCAGGACGGCTATCTGACCATTGCTTACGAGGTGGGCTCAGGCAACAAAGACATACAGCACCACTTAACATTGCAGAAGACAGAAAAACCGCTAGTATTCCAGCTCCACTATGACAATGGCGGCGACATAAGCGCTTCTCAGATAAAAGAAGGAGTCGTTGCCTTCGATCTCAGGGACCTTGTTCCTGCCAATGGAGAGAAGCATAATATAGTCATTAAATATATGGGATTCGGTAGCGCAAAGACCATAAGCATCTACTTCGATGGCCAGCGTTACAATGCGCCAGCCTTGATGGTGGGACATGAGACCCCGATGGAGTGCTATGCCTGCTAAATCAAAAAAATGGTTGGTTAAGACATTAATGAAAGCACATCCCATATGATTCACATATGCGTGCAATCTCGTCAATGAACATTTGACTTCGTCTTCCTCTGTCACGACTCGGCAAAGTTCAAACAAGTTTGACTCTGCTCTCGCTGCTCCATCGGTTCTTCACTGGGTTGCTCGTCGTACAAATAAACCAGCATGTCGCTTACAGCCTGTGGCGAGGTTGACAATATTTTCAGAGAAGTCATGCACAGTCCATAGGAATAGCCTCTGTTCTGCATTTCGGCATACAGTGCCTGTTCATTTCCTGTCATGATGGTACTCCTTTCTTGTTTTGTTCATCGCTTCACTGGCTATGTCATGGGTCTCGATGAGCTTCGGACTCTTGTGGTAAGGAAC
>JAGHSZ010000087.1 GCA_018065565.1 Candidatus Colivivens caballi | reverse complement strand
TTTGTCGGCATAAACACCGAGTCGTCGCAAACCTCATGACATTCAGTCATTCGGTCGTCGCAAACGAAGATACTCAATCTTCGTCGTCTTTCGTGCAAGTTGAGCTTGCGAAACTTGAATTATTTATTAATGTTAGTTGTATTCCATCCACTTTTCCATCTCGCGGTCCAGTTCGTCCTTGAGCTTGGTGTAGCGTTCCACGAGCTGCATGTCGTTCTTCGTGGCGAGCGTTGACTCAATCTCGGCTATTTCAGCCTCCAGTTGCTCTATTTTCTGTTCGCAGGCTTTGAGTGCCTTCTCTGCCTTTGCCTTCTGACGGGCAATCTCCTTCTGCTGAGCATACGAGAGTTCTGCCGTTGCAGGCTTTTCTGCCGGTTCATCCCGGCGTGTGTCGGTCGCCTTTTCAGCAGGCTGAGGCGCGGGCTTCGACTGTGCTGCAACAAATGTCTTGTGCAGGTCCTCACGCACGCCCTGGTCCTTGAACACATAGACGCGATCTACCAGTCCGTTGAGGAAGTCGCGGTCGTGACTGACGATGATTGCCGTTCCGTCAAAATTCTTTATGGCATTCTTCAACACATCCTTCGACTGCATGTCGAGATGGTTGGTAGGTTCGTCGAGTATCAGCAAGTTGACAGGTTGAAGCAGCAACTGAATCATTGCCAGTCGGCTGCGCTCACCACCGCTGAGCACCTTCACAAACTTGTCGGATGCCTCGCCACCAAACATGAATGCACCGAGCAGGTCACGGATTTTCAGACGGATGTCGCCCGTTGCCACACGGTCGATGGTGTCGAACACTGTCTGCTCGCCATCGAGCAACTGTGCCTGGTTCTGCGCGAAATATCCAATCTGCACATTCTGCGCAATCTTCAAGTTGCCCTCAAACGGAATTTCGTTCATGATGCATTTCACCAAGGTCGATTTTCCCTCGCCGTTATTGCCCATAAACGCCACCTTCTCGCCACGGCGGATGCTGATATCCACATCGTGAAACACATTGTGCTCGCCATACGACTTCGACACTCCGTTGCAGATTACGGGGAAGTCGCCGCTGCGCTGGCATGGTGGGAACTTCAAGCGGAGCATACTTGTATCTACATCGTCAATCTCAATCGGTATGATCTTCTCCAACTGCTTGATGCGGCTCTGCACCTGGTTCGACTTTGTCGGTTTGTATCTGAACTTCTCGATGAAATCCTTGATTTCCGCAATCTCCTTCTGCTGGTTCTCGTAGGCACGCAACTGCTGTTCGCGGCGTTCGTCACGGAGAACCACATACTGGTCGTACTTCACCTTGTAGTCGTTAATGCGTCCACAGGTGATTTCGATTGTGCGGTTGGTGATGTTGTTGATGAATGTGCGGTCGTGGCTCACCAGCACCACGGCCTTTGCCGAGTTCTGGATGAACGACTCGAGCCACTGAATCGAACCGATGTCGAGGTGGTTGGTAGGTTCGTCGAGCAACAGCAGGTCGGGTTTGCGCAGCAGAATCTTTGCCAGTTCGATGCGCATACGCCATCCCCCCGAAAACTCGCTCGTGGGCCGAGTGAAGTCCTCACGGCGGAAACCAAGACCAATCAGTGTCTTGTCGAGTTCAGCCCTGCGCGCCCACTCCTCCGTGTCCATACCCTCGAAAGCAAGCATTGCCTCCTCTTCCAGCGTGCGGCTGTCAGTGGTGAGCATCACCTGCGGCAAATAGCCGACGGTCATGTCCTTCATCCTTGCCACCACACCGCCAGTCGGCTCTTGTAGTCCTGCAATAATTTTCAGCAGAGTGGATTTGCCCGCTCCGTTCTTACCTACCAGTGCAATGCGGTCGCGTGGGTTTACTACGAAACTCACATCCTGAAACAATGGCTTTGCACTGAATTCAACATATAACTGTTCGATTGAGACCATATTCGGTTGCAAAGTTACTTAAAAATTAGCAATTTATAGGCATCATCTGCGATTTATTGTCCATTCATCCGCAAAAAAGCAACAAAATATCATCATTCCACTCCCCGTCCTATAAGGAAGGGGACGGGGGAAGGTCCGTTCATGTTTTCCTTCACGACCGTTCATGTTTTCCTTCGCGAGCGCTCATGTTTTCCCTCACGAGCGCTCATAAATATAAAAAGGTGTACACCTTCCTGACAAATGGTGTACACCTTTCTGGATTTTGCTGTACACCTTTTCGCAATAAGGTGTACACCTTTTTATATTATCCTATGCTCGTGCGAGCATTTACGAGCGCTCGTGAAGACATTTATCAACGCTCGTGAAGCAAAAATAGTTCGTCGGAAATCCTAAGGACAGACAGCACGCACTGGTTGACCGTTACAATGACTCACATTGAACAAATAAACCATACCTGAATTAAAGTACAGACTACTCGCACCGACTGTCAATTTCGTATTAAGCGTACTTGACCAATAGCATCCATACGAGGTTGCATCAAACTGATTGTCACTATAGTAAAAGCCTGTAGTTGGCAGGAAGATGGAGTTGCCGTTCTCCCCCGTTACCTTGAGGCCCTTCACACCATTTACCGTAATCCAAGTCCAGTTACACTTGGTGTAGAGTTCTTCAAACTCTGACTTTGTCGGCATACGCCAGTTGTCTCCCCACAAGGCATGAGCGACATCATCCTCTAAGTCGAGCACTTGCTTGTTGTCAACCGTTCCATACGACGGATCGTTGCAGTACTTTGTCAAGTTGTTCTCTCTACCCTTACACCATTTATATGCCCACCATTCATAATCTTCCTTAGGTTCAATCTCGCCCCAAGCAAAATAGTCGCCATGTTCCTCAGGAGCATTTGCCCCAATGTTGCATGTTGCCCACTTGACTGAAAGGCCAAGGTCAACAAATTCGTGGTTGGTTGCATTGTTGGTTGACACATTCTCTGCCGGCACAGCACAATTTGGTGCATCAACACAAATCACATCATCATAGTTTGCATCAGAAGGATGAAGTTTTGGCACATTGGCATACATACCTATTGCAGATAGCATGCATATAGCAGTTGTTGTTCTTAACTTGTTCATTTAGGTAGATTGTTAATATTAGTATGTTTCAAGGCGCAAATATAGCAATTAATTTGCATATTCAAACATAAAAAAGAGAAAAAAAAGGCTCAGTGGAAATTTAGTGTGGGTAAGCATAAATCATAGCAAGTCTGTATAGGAAGAACTTTTCATCGACAATGCCCCTAAGCGAAGCTCTGAAAGCCTTGATCTTTGCATTGAATGATTC
>JAGHSZ010000060.1 GCA_018065565.1 Candidatus Colivivens caballi | reverse complement strand
GGACCCTCCCCATCCCTCCCTTTCAGGGCGGGGGTGGATTGATGAATGGTGATTGATGTGACTCATTTGCAGTCATTCTTCTCCCCGTCCTGAAAGGAAGGGGAAGGGGGGAAGGTCTGTTACAAGTAACCACTCCCCGTCCTGGAAGGAAGGGGAAGGGGGAAGGTCTGTTTTTCTCTTTTCACTTTTCACTCTTCACTATTATTCGATGTCGATGGTCAGGATGGTGAGGTCGTCGTTTTGTTCGTTGCCGTTGGTGAAGGCACGGACATCGGCAAGGAGTGCCTCAGTGCAGCTCTTGGCATCAGGCAGTGCCATCGACTGGCGCGCGAACTGCAACAGGCGGTCTTCGCCATACTGGTTTTTGTCGGCATCCTCGGCTTCGGTCACTCCATCGGTATAGAGGATGAGGCGTGAACCAGGTCTGAGGGTTATCTGCTCGCCTTGATATTCGAAGTCGGGGAAGAGTCCGACGGCAAGGTTCGGAATGGCATGGAGGTAATATGCGTTTGGCTCGCCTCCGTTGTCGGACGGTTCGACCACGACGATTGGGTTGTGCCCTGCATTGCAGTAATCGAGCACCGATGTCTGGCGGTGATAGCGTGCAGCAAAGAGAGTGACGAAAAGCATCTCCTTATTGCCTTCACAGATGGCACGGTTTATCCTGGACACCACTTCATTGGCTGCCAGTCCGAGTCCTCCGACAAAGAGGAACGAACTGCGGGTGATGGCCATGAACAGTGCTGCCGGTACTCCCTTGCCCGAGACATCACCGATGGCAAACTGTATGTCCTGCCCATCGTCGTAGAAGTCGTAGAGGTCGCCTCCTACTTCGCGTGCTGGATGCAGCATGGCATAGATGTTGGGAGTGAATTCGGTCGAGACCATGTTGAGCTGAATGTTGCGGGCGATGCTGAGTTCACTCTCGATGCGCTGCTTGGCAGAAGTGGTGGTTTTGAGTTCATCGATGTATCTGGTGAGCGAATGCTGCATATAGGCAAATGAGTCGTGGAGCTGGCGCATCTCGTCGTGCGACCTGATACGTGGCAGCATGGTCTGGAAGTTTCCTTCTGCTATGCTGCGTGCCGACTCAGAGAATGACGACAGCGGACGGGTGAGGCGTCGGATGGTTGCCCAGCAGAGTATGGTCAGGAGGATGAGTCCGACGAGGAGAACGATGATCAGGATGACATTCATCTTGAATGTCTTTTCGAGCACATCGCGGTATGGACAGACAATGGCCGCTGCCCATCCGTTGCTGATAGGCTGGAAGATGGCGAGCGACTCTTCTCCGTTTTCATCCACGAAGCGACGCATTCCTGCTTTCTTTGCAACGATGTCGGTGGCAATAGAGATTTGTGTGCTGTCGCCACGCTCAAGTGAAGTTGAGAAGATTGTCTCATTCAGTATGCGTGATGCTATCGGGTGCGAGATGTAGGATGCGTTGCTGGAAACAAGCACCGTGTAGGCATGTGGATAGGGTTTGGTTGACGAAATCTGTGCTGTCAGTTTCTTCAATGACATGTCGGCAGTGATGATAGCAAAGACCTTTCCGTCGTCATCAGTGATTGGGACGGAGTAAGTGGTCATCATCTGGTCGCCTCCGCCTTCGTCATAGTAAGGTTCGCTCCATCGTGCGCTCTTCAACAGGTAAGGCACCTGGAACCACTCCATGGTGTGGTAGTCGTAGTCCTCGTTTCCCATCTGGAACGACTCCACCTGTTCACTTCCTTCTTGCTTATAAGAGTAAGGGGCATAGTATTCTCCGATTTCGGGATAATAGTTCGGTATGAACGCCACGGTACTGCCGATGATGTCATCATTGCTCTCGATGAGGTTGCGTGTGATGCGATACATGAAACCTGGATTGTCTCTGTTGGCCTTGACAATCCACACAGAACTCTGTGCAGAAGCCTCAACGCTGGCGATGGTTTCCTCGATGCTGCTTACAGTTGCTTTCAGTATATTCTCGGAACTGCGCGACGCCTCTGCCTCAATCAGTTTGCGCGACGACACAGCCATGATGACAATGGCAATGACAAACAGCACGGCCGTGACTACCAGTATGTAGGCAGTCAGCCGTGAGGAGAATGACCGAGATATGTGTTTTATGAACATTAGTGCTTTACTGGTTTAATCATGTCTTCGTATTTGATTTCCCCCTTGATACGCCCTATCTTGCGAAGATTTTCCAGCGCCTTCTTGAATGTAGAGGGACTGACAGGGGCAAAGGTTGAAATACCGGGTTTGTATGCCCATGCGGAACTTGGGTCTTGCTGCAGACGGAGTATCTCTGCAAGCATCATGCGCTGATGAAAGCGGTTGGTGACAATGTTGTTGGCCTTGGTATATCTCATCACGACCTCAATAGCCTCATCGGGATGCGCACGGCAATACTGCCATCCCTTCTTGCAAGCACGGACAAATGCCACGATTTCTGGACGATGGCGATTGTAGAAGTCCTCTGTCACATAGACTCCGTCCTCGGGATAGTTATAGCCAATCTGGGCAAACGAGATGATGTGATTGCTTGGGATGAAACCTCGTGCCATGACCAACTGGACATATTCATTGTAACTGCAGCAAAGGGTTGCATCGACGGCTTTTGCCACGAACAGATTGACACCATAGAGGAATGGAACCCACTGCACCTGTGTCTTGCTGTCGTAGAGCGCCATATCAGCAATTTCACGGTAGCCAGTCTTCCATGTACCCAGTTTCTTGCCATTGAGCGAATGCAGGTTCTTCAATGGATCGGGTGATACACACAGCAGTGAAGCATTCTGAGAAGTCTGAAGTATGTTAATAAGAGGACGACCATTGTCGCGTTCGAGCAGGGCTTTCATCAGACTGATGCACACCACATTGCAGTCACCATCCTCGAGCATGTCGCAAGGAGTCTTCTTTGTGTTGGCTTTGAGGTGACGAATGGTCACATCAACACTTTCTTCCTTGAAAAAGCCTTTCTCAAGAGCCATATAATAACCGGCAAACTGAGCCTGAGGTGTCCATGTGGGAGTGAACACTATCCTCGTGCGCCCCTGGGCACTGCAAAAGCAGAGTAGCAGCAGATACAATGTCGTCAATCGAATGCGTTTCATATTTTATTTTTTAAGTCCCGTCTCGTTTTATTTACCAATGGAGATGTATTTACTCCAAAAATCGGTTTCTCAGGAAGTCGAGGTCACTGTCGCTCATCATCAACTGGTTACGGATGTATTCATCCATGCCACCATATTTGTCGTCAATGATGCCCAGCGAATTGATGAAGTTGGGGATGCTGACACCGATGAATGCCTGAATCATGTCGAGTTCCTCCTGTCCCCCACCCCGTTCAGTTATCTTGCAGCGCAACTGCGTCAGTTCATCCTCGTAGGCTTCGTTCGACAGTGCAAAGTCGGCAATGATCAGTTCGCGGCTCGCCCCAAGTGCTGCCAGCAGAAAGGCTGCCCCCAATCCTGTGCGGTCCTTCCCCTGTGAACAGTGCCAATATATGGCTCCGTCGGGGGTGTTGACAATCTGTTGCAAGAAGGATGCGTACTGCAACTGTGTGTATTCGTTGTCAATCATTGCAGGATATAGGTCGCGTGCCATCTGCTTGCCTTTTTCGGTGAATGCCGCAGTGAGCAGGAAGTTGGCGAGGTCGCGATATGCCCAGTCGGGAAACGACTCCACCTTCTGGTCTGTGTACATGTCGATGGTAGGCATCCATGTGTTGCGCGCCCCAGGGACCTCGACATCGGGAGCATAGGTTCGCTCCGCCTCTGACCTAAAATCGAACACATGGCGGACATGGAATTCGCCACTGAGCCGATCCACATCAGCCGGTGTTGCATAAGCCAGATAGCCACCACGCAAAAGCAGTCCGTGACGGATGGTGCGTCCGTCTTGCATCTGATACCCACCCAGCTCGCGTGCATTGGGGATGGCATCAAACTGTATTGTCTGTTTTGCTAATGTTATCTGCTGTTGCATACTTTGTGTTGTCAGTCACATCAATGGATGACTGTGGTCTATATCTGATATGTAGTATCTAATTCAATAAGTTGTCACGAATGAACTGCTCCATGAACGGTTCCATAGTGCTATTCAGCGAGAAGCGCAGCATATACAGCGATGCATACTTTCGAATCAAGTCAGAGTGTTTCTCCACTTCGTCGTCAGTAGTGACGCCATAGTACTCCTTTATAAATATGTACCACACCCGTCCCATCTGAGCCTTACTGATGTGGTAAAGATGGCGTATCAAGCCATCCGGCAAGTTTGCCGTCACACACATCATGCCGAGGTCGAACAGTGGATTGCCATAAGCAAAGTCAGCAAGGTCAATCCAGTAATGTTGTCCATCCGCCGCCAGAAGGTTGCCAATATGGAGGTCACCATGGCAGCAAGTCTGTGTTTTAGGAGTCGATTCGATGAAGTTGCGAACCTTTTGTTTCTGTGCCTCATCGAAAATCTTCACCCTGTCAACTATGTCAATGAACCGTTTGCAGATATCAGGGAAAACTGCGGTGTCGCAGCGAAGCGAATGCAAGCGCTTTGTCTCACGAGCAAACTGGATGGCATACTCTTCAAGGCGTTCAGGAGAATTGCTTATGGCACGAGCAAACGACTGTTTGTTGTCAATGCGCTGAAATTCCACACCAAAATACTTTCCATCAGTCACAAGTCGGTATGCCTTTGGTATGTTCAGTCCAAGGTTCGCTATCCTCCATGATGTCATCAGTTCCGTCAGCGGTACCTCTGGCGCGATAAAGTCGCCATACATTTTTATCATAGTGTTGCCGTCCCTATGAATATATGTCACAGCAGTAAATCCACTGCCAACCTCTTCGTAGTCGGCGAGGTCAATCTGTTCGAAGTCGGGATCACCAAACACACGGTTCAGCAGTTCCACAAATTCAGTATATGCGAAGGTGCCGGTAAGCTCATTAAGCGAGCGAGCCAGTCCTCGGTAGTGCCATTCGTGGTCGGGTTTGCCATTTGGCGCATGAAAGATGCTCCACAAATCGTCACCTTTCACCATGTAGTCGCGATAGATGGCACGCATGTTCGACAGTTTGTCGCCCATAGCCACAATCTTGGCATCATGGCTCGCAGCGGCCAGGCGGTCGATGGCAGCCTGCTTACGCATCCGCCAACTGTCTGTTTCCGATATACCAACTGGCATAGTGTCGCTCTCCGCAGCAACAAGGCAAGCCACACGGTCGCCAAACTCCTGGCGAATTTGTTCGACAGTCATGTCGGTATCCTCCACCACGTCATGAAGAGCAGCAGCAGCCAGCAGTTCCTGGTCGGCAGTCATTGTGGCAACAATCTCAACAGCCTCCATCGGGTGAACAATATATGGGAAGCCCTTGCCGCGTCGTTCAGTGTTGGCATGTGCCTTCACCGCCGTAATGATGGCGCGGTCGAGCAACTGTGTATCTAATGGATTGTTTGGCATCGTTCTGTTATTATTTGCTTATCTTTTACACTTTACAAGTGCATTCATTCATTCTTAAATACGCCGCAGTCTGCCGTTTCGCAATTCATAACTCATTTATTGCTGTACGACATGTATTTTGCTACCAGGCGTTCAGCACGGCCACGGTTGTATGAAGACTCACCATTGAGTGCTTCAAAGATTTTGGTCAGCCCTTCTTCCCTTACACCGGCTTTCAGCAGATGAACCAGACAGAGGTTTTGCAGTCCTACTGTCGAAGCCACGATGTCGATGTCAGTGCTGCCCAGTTGATGCATTGCAAGCTGATAAGCATCGTCACTGTCTTCTTTCTTCATGCGTTGGATGTCGCCCAGAGTCTTGAACCCCATAAGGTTGAGGACAGCAAGGAACGGAATGTATGTAGCCTCTATGATTTCAGCCTGATTGAGGGCTGCAATCTTCTTGGTCAGACGCTCGAATGGTTTGAGTTGAAGATAATTCTGGAAAGAGTCTCCGTTCAGTTCCACTTCATCAAACTTGCCGTCACGCACCAGGTTTTGCACCTTGTAGCGATATTCGTTGATTGATGTACGGATGCGGCTGAACTCGTCATCAGCCAGTTCAAGCATACCAGCCAGACGACTAAGCGTACGGATGTGTTCAGCCGGAATCTCCATATTCGACTTATAGCCAATGTCGTGCTGCATCGAAGACCACACATGCTGCAATGCAGTACGCATCTGAACCTCAAAGCGGATGGTATTGATTTCAGGAGTTTCAGGATCGAAGTACAGACTTTTCGGAATGCTGCATATATAGTGCAGTGAATTATATCCGAAACTATTGTAACTGTGCATCTTGCGCTTATCGACCGAATTCTCGCGGTCAATGTCAAACACCTGCTCAATCATTGCAGCAATCTTGTCCACATCATCAGTATAGAATGTGACGACACGGGCTCCATAGATGTCAGTAATGTCATCAATCGAATTGTACTTCGCACCCTTCAGGGCAAGTTTGCCTGCAAGACTTGCCTCAGCCTTGAGTCGTCCCTCAACCGCAGTAATCATCATGCCGCTTTTGTCGAGGCACTCCTTCAACTGTGCAAGAATGATTTCGCCCATCTTGTTCATGATAGGCACACGCTCCCTGTATTGGTCGAGAATCATGGAGCAATGCATATCTAATCCGTAGTAATTATCACTGTTCATAGCCATGTCAGTCGATTGAGTTAAGCAGAATTTCGTGGTAGTTCGGGAAGAACATCTTGGAATCTCGTTCAATTATGAGCACTTTCAGTCCTACATACGGCATCAGCATCTTCTCGATGGCTTTTTCATCAGCATCGTCGCCCCAGTAGCCCTTGACAAAGTAGTGCCAGAACTTAACTGCCACATCAGGGGTGATGTGGAAAGCCTCTTTGAGGAAGTCCACATCCTCATAGAGTGTGGTTAGGAGCACCATGCCAAGGTCAAAATATGGGTGACCATAGGCGAAGTCTCCAAGGTCGATGAAATAGCGTTCGTCGCCCACCATGATGGCATTGCCGTACTGCAAGTCGCCGTGTATGGCAGTAAATGCATCAGGCACCGAGTCGATGAAAGCACGCACACGCACCTTTTCTTCGTCGGAAAAGTATGGGTTGCTGTCAAGCAGTTGCTTGTCCACATCCTTGATGTTTGGGAAATCAGAGGTGTTGACCTCAGTGCTGTGTAACTGGCGGCACATGTCAGCAAAGGCGCGAGCATAAGCCTCCACATTGTCGGGATCATTACTCAACGCACGGGCAAACGATTTCTTGCCTACAATACGCTGGAAACGGATTCCATACCGTCCCTTCCCGTCCGTGATAAATTCGCCCGGGCGTGGTGTAGGGATACCTGCATCATAGACTTTGCGTGCCTTGTTCAGTTCATTCTCTGTAATCTCATAAGGAGCATTTAAGTTATAGAGTTTAAGCATGACAGACGAATCAGTTTTGTGGTCAAAACTTTGTCCGTTGGCGCCTTCACCTGAAAGCACATAGTCATTCATGTCCACGAGTTTTGCTTCCATAGCCTTTTAGTTTATCTTCTTTGTTAATCAGGAATCAATTACTTTGACTGGGTTTAATTACTTTGATTGGTTCTATTATATAGTCAATATACTATCATGATTCTGCAAAGATAAACAAAAAAAAGATAACTTGATGCTTTTATTCACACTTTTTTCACCTATAACCACCATCGTCATTACTTTTCATAGTAGTTTGCACGGAAAACGAAAGGGCACACGACTTGCAGGAAACAAACAAGAGAACGCACTGGCGAAACCGTCAGGTGCGTTCTCTCGTTATCATATACCTCACATGAGCGTGAGGGTTGTTGTCATGTAGATGCTGTTAGTTGTTCTCTGGGCGGAGTTGACGAACCACTTCGGCAGTGCGCCACATTTCGCTTTCACGGAGAGATTTGAGTTCTGCCTCCAACTTAACGCGGTAGTCAGGCTGGCTGTTAGAGTCGATTGAAATCTGAGCCTCGTTACCACACTTCACAGATGCATAGAGTTTCTCAACAACAGGCTTGATTGCATCGTGGAAAGGACCCATCCAGTCGAGGGCACCACGCTGTGCAGTAGTTGAGCAGTTTGCATACATCCAGTCCATACCCTTTGCAGCAAAGAGTGGCATGAGTGACTGAGTGAGTTCCTCAACAGTCTCGTTGAATGCCTCTGATGGTGAGTGACCGTTCTCACGGAGCACTTCGTACTGAGCAAGGAGAAGTCCCTGGATAGCGCCCATGAGTGAACCACGCTCACCAGTAAGGTCAGATGTTGCCTCGCGCTGGAATGTAGTTTCAAACATGTAACCTGAACCGATACCGATGCCGAGAGCAAGTGTACGCTCGAGTGCACGGCCTGTTGCATCCTGATATACTGCGTAAGAACTGTTGAGTCCGCGGCCTTCGAGGAACATAGTACGGAGTGATGTACCTGAACCCTTTGGTGCAACCATGATGACATCGATGTCCTTTGCAGGAACACAGCCTGTGCGGTCGCTCCATGTGATAGCGAAACCATGAGAGAAGTAGAGTGCCTTGCCAGGAGTGAGATACTGTTTGAGTGTTGGCCAAACAGACATCACAGCAGCATCTGAAAGCAGACACATTACGATGGTTGCCTTCTGAGCAGCCTCTTCGATTGAGAAGAGAGTCTCACCTGGTACCCAACCGTCAGCAATTGCCTTCTCGAATGTCTTGCCCTGACGCTGACCAACGATCACATTGAAACCGTTGTCGCGGAGGTTGCATGACTGACCAGGACCCTGAACACCATAACCGATAACGGCAATGGTTTCGTCCTTCAATACTTCTCTTGCTTTCTCGAGTGGGAACTCTTCGCGTGTCATTACTTCTTCGATGACACCACCAAAATTCATTTTTGCCATAATTGTGTTGGTTTTATTATATTGGAGTATTTATTGATTTTACAGTCCATTGTTCTGTTCCTCGGCAGCTCGCTTTGTGAGATACTGGTCAAGGCGTTCGATGTTGGAACGAGTGATGGCGATGCGGCCTGAGCGAACAAACTGCAACACGCAACCCAGTTCGTTGAGTTGGTTGAAGTTGTCAAGCACCTCGTCAGTCACACCAGTCTTTTCCACAATGGTGTATGTGGGATTGACCTCGACGATGCGAGCCCCGTGACGACGCACGATGCGGCTGATTTCCTGGTTTGCAAGCACCATCGGTGTGGAGAGTTTCAGCAACGATGTCTCGAGGATGAATATCTCGTCATCAACGAAACAGTTGGCTTGCAGCACATCAATCTTCTTCTCGATCTGCTTGACGAGCATCTCAGCCATCTCCTGCTTACAATAACATGTAATGGTGTACTTGTGTACACCCGGAGTTGACGATGAGCACACATTGAGCGACTCGATATTCACCTGACGGCAAGTAAACACAGCCGTGATTTGGTTGAGGATACCGGCATAGTTCTCTGAATAGATAATCAGTGTGTAGAGGGTCAGGCCTTCATGACTCAGCTGTGCACCTTCGAAACCAGCAGTCGTAGGGCGTGCAACGGCATTACGCTTGAATGTCTCACGCTGAACTGGTTCCGGCAACCCATCAGTCTGCGGTTCGGTAGCCTTGCGCGTACGGCTGAGATTCTTCTCGTATGAATCACGGTCAATCAGGGCAGCAGCACGAACGACAGCATCAAAGTCAGTGATGCCACCATTCAATTCTTCCGATGCAGGGTTGGTCTGGTTCTTTATATTATCGTTTTTATCCATATTGATTTACTAATCGTTTACAAGTCTCGCAAATAATAAGTTTGCTGCACCTGTGTGGTTTGTGAATCAAGTGAACTGACATTACTTGAATCATCGTATTTATGTCATCGGTCAGCAAGCAATAAAGCAGTCGTCATTATTCCTTCATCATCACAGTATCGTCTGTTCCGACCGCTTTATTGTCTTGCCTTCCCGTGTATTTGCTTATTCCACTTCGAGCATCATGTCATCAACATTGGCACCCGGAGGAGTCATCGGCAGTACATTGTCTTCCTCCTTGACCGCACATTGCAGGATGAAAGGTCCGTCTGTGTCGAGCATTTCGCGGATTGCGTCATCCAGGTCCTTACGCTCTACGACTGTCCGGCAAGGAATGCCGTAAGCCTTGGCAATGAGTTCGTAGTCGGGGTTCACCATCGGGGTGAATGAATAGCGCTTGTTGAAGAACAGATATTGCCACTGGCGCACATTGCCGAGGAAACTATTGTTGAGCATGATGAGTTTCACTGGGCACTGCTGCTCCATGATGGTTCCCAGTTCCTGAATGGTCATCTGGAAACCGCCGTCGCCGGCAAACATACAGACGGTGCGGTCGGGAGCGCCGAATGTTGCACCGATAGCAGCAGGGATGGCAAATCCCATGGTGCCACAGCCACCAGAAGTGACGACCGAGCGTGGCTTTGTGAACTGGAAATAACGGCAACTGAACATCTGATTCTGACCGACATCAGTCACAAGCACAGCCTCGTTGTTGGTAGCCTGACTGACCTTGCGAACGATTTCGCCCATGAGCAGCGGGCCGTCGGTTGGTTCGAGCGCAGGCTTTATTACCTTTTCGTATTCAGTCTCGGCATACGGGCGGAAGTCATTGACCCATTCCTCGTGCTGAGCATCTTCGACAAGTTCGGTCACCGCTGTCAGTGTCTGCTTGCAGTCGCCAATAACGGCAAGGTTGACCTTCACATTCTTATCGATTTCAGAAGGGTCGATGTCGAAATGTATGATTTTTGCCTGCTTGGCATATGTGTGCAGATTACCTGTGACACGGTCGTCAAAGCGCATACCCACAGCAATGAGCAAGTCGCACTGGTTGGTCATGACATTTGGTCCGAGATTGCCGTGCATACCAAGCATACCCATATTGAGCGGGTGGTCGGTTGGAGTGGCAGACAGTCCGAGCAGTGTCTGGCCAAATGGGATCTGTGCCTTCTCGCACAGTGCAAGCAGTTCGCTGCGTGCTCCAGCCAGTTCCACGCCCTGACCTACGAGCATAAAAGGTTTCCGGCTTTCGTTAATCATCTGTGCAGCCAGCTTGATGGCATTGGCATCGGGTTTTGGCACAGGGACATAAGAGCGGATGAAATCGACCTTCTGCGGTTTGAAGTTTATTCGGGAGGTCTGGGCATTTTTCGTGAAGTCAAGGACTACTGGTCCTGGACGACCGCTGTTGGCGATAAAGAAAGCGCGTGCCACAGCCCATGGTATGTCCTCGGCACGGCGTATCTGATAGTTCCACTTTGTGATAGGCTGAGTCACACCGATGACATCTACCTCCTGGAAAGCATCGGTTCCCAGTTGTGCAGCACCCACCTGTCCACAGATTACCACCAGTGGAGTGGAGTCAATCTTTGCATCAGCAATACCTGTGATGGTGTTCATGGCACCCGGGCCTGATGTCACAAGGGCCACACCCACCTTTCCGCTCACTCGTGCATATCCCTGGGCAGCGTGAATGGCAGCCTGCTCATGGCGTACAAGTATGTGGTTGAGTGTCTGTTTGTGGTCGAACAGTGCATCGTATGTAGGCATGATTTGGCCACCAGGATAGCCAAAGAGTGTTGTCACCCCTTGCAGTTCCAGTGATCGCATAAGTGCCTCGGCACCGGTTATCAGTTCATCATTCATTATATTTCTGGTTTCTGTTTTTCTATTGGGAAAGTCCCTCTCTACTGTTCTCTTCTACTTAGCTATGGGCTACGAAACTACGGACAGCCATAACTGCCTAAATAATTCTCACCCCACCCTTGTCGGCACTTGCCACGCTCTGTGCATAAGCACGGAGGGCCTTGCTGACCACACGGTTGCGTTTGAGAGGCTGTTGTGGGCGTGCAGCCAGTTCTTCATCGGAGAGACGCACATTGATTGAACGGTTTGGTATGTCAATTTCGATGATGTCACCATCAACAATCTTACCGATGTTGCCACCCGATGCTGCCTCTGGACTGATGTGTCCGATGCTCAGGCCGCTTGTGCCACCCGAGAATCGTCCGTCGGTGATGAGCGCACACTCCTTACCCATATGCATCGACTTGATGTAGGATGTAGGGTAAAGCATCTCCTGCATACCTGGTCCACCCTTTGGACCTTCGTGAGTGATGACAACTACATCGCCCTTCTTCACCTTTCCGCCGAGGATGCCTTCGCAAGCATCTTCCTGGCTGTCGAACACCACGGCTGGACCAGCAAATTTCCAGATGCTCTCGTCCACACCGGCAGTCTTGACCACGCAGCCATCCTGTGCGATGTTGCCAAACAGGATTGCCATACCGCCGTCCTTCGTGTAGGCATGCTCAATGTCGCGTATGCAACCATTGACACGGTCGGTATCGAACGAATCGTAAGTTGAGTTCTGTACGCCCAACTGGTTGCAGAACACATTGGCTGGGGCACTGGTATATATGCGTCGAGCCTCGGCATCGACGTCATCTCTGAGGATGTTGTATTTTTCAATATCTTCGGCAAGGGTTGCTCCATTGACACGCTTCACGCTGGTGTCTATGAGTCCACCCTTGGCAAGTTCGGCAAGGAGATTGAGCACACCTCCGGCACGACCGAACTCCTGTACACTGTATTTCTGTGTGTTTGGTGCCAGTTTCGTGAGGAAAGGAGTCTTGCGCGACAGCGCGTCGATGTCCTTCATCGTGAAGTCGGCTCCTGCCTCCTGAGCCACAGCTAACAGATGGAGCACTGTGTTGGTCGATGCGCCCATAGCAATGTCCATGGTCATGGCATTGAGGAATGCGGTGCGAGTAGCAATGGAACGAGGCAACACGCTCTCGTCACCATCTTCATAATAAGCCAGTGCATTCTTCACAATCTGGCGTGCAGCCGCCTTCATCAGTTCCTTACGGTTGACATGTGTGGCAAGGATTGTGCCATTGCCTGGAAGTGAAAGACCAATGGCTTCTGTCAAGTTGTTCATTGAGTTGGCAGTAAACATACCCGAGCAGCATCCGCATCCTGGGCATGCACGGTTTTCTACCTCAGCCAGTTCATCATCGCTGACGGTAGTGTCGGCACCCTTCACCATAGCTGCAATCAAGTCAAGATTCTCGCCCTTGTACTTGCCTGCCTCCATTGGTCCACCACTGACAAAGACTGCCGGGATGTTGAGTCGCATGGCAGCCATCAGCATTCCTGGGGTAATCTTGTCACAGTTGGAGATACAAATCATGGCATCAGCCTTGTGTGCATTAACCATATACTCGACTGAGTCGGCAATGATGTCGCGTGAAGGCAGTGAATAGAGCATTCCGTCGTGCCCCATTGCGATACCGTCGTCAATGGCGATTGTGTTGAACTCAGCAGCATAGCATCCCATGCTCTCGATTTCAGCCTTTACAATCTGGCCTGCTTCGTGCAGGTGTGTATGTCCGGGAACAAACTGTGTGAACGAATTGACGATGGCAATGATTGGTTTGCCGAACTGATGGCGTTTCATACCATTGGCAACCCACAGAGCACGGGCTCCTGCCATTCTGCGGCCTTCGGTGCAAACCGCACTGCGTAACTGATGTTTCATATCGTTTGGAGGTTTGAGGCGTTGTTGATTTTGTTGTTTTGTGATTTTCGTCACGAACACCAAATCCCCACGAGTGGCAGGGTGATGGCATTGTAATGTTGTTTTTGCAGCAAAGACGCACTCGCTGTCATGCTCTCGTTTCAAAAATCGCTACAAAAGTACAACATTTCGCCGTATATTCCAATCTTTTTAATAGAAAACATATCATTATTGCTTACTTTTTGTCACTTTTTCATGCATTTGCAATGTCGTTGAGTCAAATATGCAATGCCGTTTGAAAAAATGAGCGAACGCACTATGGTAAGGGGCGAATGGGAAAACACACATACTGACATAGGCAAAATCTTGCACGCTTACATAAAAAAGCCCATAACGAGCGTACAAGAATTCTCTCATAAGCGCAGGAATATTCCATAACAAACGCACAAGAAATCCATAACAAACGCACAAGAAATCCATAACGAGCATACAGGAATTCCCTCATGAGCGCACGAGAATCCTCTCACGAGCGCTCGTATTTTCCTTTTCGTACGGTGATGTTTATAAAAAGGTGTACACCTTTTCTTGAAAAGCTGTACAGCAAATCACAGAAAGGTGTACACCTATTTTCAGAAAGGTGTACACCAAACGGAAAACACTCCTACACCTTTTTATATCTATGTGTACAAAAAACGAAGTCAACATGTACACCTTTTCATATTATCCTCCGCAGGATAAGGGAAATACATGCGGTCGTTTGAGGATTTATGTGCGGTCACGAAGACAAAGTGGTCAGAATGCTGCCCTACTGATGTGCCTTCATCTCGGTCATCACTGCCAGCCTGCGCACAAATGTTTCACCAGTTGCGAGGAAAAGGTCGTGCCCTGCGGCATTGAGATGGGCATTGTCGTTAGCCGACTGGAAATAGCGACGACGGAAGTCATCGTCACGGACCTTAATTACGGAGCGGTCGGAATAGTTGTCAAGAACGGGCACACCATGGCGGTCGCACACCTTATGGATGCTGGCAACGACAGAGGCAAAACCAGGTATGTCAATGTACCATGGTGTGACATATCCTATCTGCGCCTTAGGGCAATGCCGGCTGATACCGACGAGAAGGGAATCGAGTTGTCGTTCAAATATGAGGAGAGAGTCGGCACTGTTGCCAATCTTGACGGCATCATTATGTCCTGCAACAATCAGCACTATATCAGCAGATGAGTCCATTGCCGCATAGCGGTCAACAAGCGATGGGCCGAAGCGTTCGCTTGTACGGTCGAATGCCACACAGCCACCATTTCTGCCGTAATTGTTGTATGGCATGGCATGATGTGCAGCAAGTTTTGCGTGCCATGTCTCCGCCTTGTCCCGACGGTGGTTTGCCACATAACTGTCACCTATGACATTGAAGGTCTTACCTGCCAGTGGGTCGCGTTGGATGCGTTCACCAAGCACCGGCCATCCATCGGCATCGAAAGTCATACGGCGGACGACCAACTTTGAAGCGCCATTGTCCATACGGCTGTAACCATGAGCTATGAAAATCCAGTTGCCATCGAACTTATATGCCGCATTGTGACCAATTCCATAGAACTGTTCATCACGCTGGGCAACGATTCCTCCCCCACCCTCAGCCATGTCTTTGCCTTCACGGTCGAGATACGGGCCCTGGATGCGTCGCGAGCGGCCAACCACAGTCTTGTAGTTGCTGTTCACGCCCTTGCAGCAATAATCCCACGATGCAAAAAGGTAATAGTAACCACCTTCATGAATGATGAACGGAGCCTCGATGGCATTTGCACCGGCATCAGGCGCTTCACTGGCGCGTTTCAGGTCCTCCTCCGATACAAGTTGCGATTTGCTGTTACGCATGTATCGGCGTGCCACAGTCTTCGGATGCCCTTTCAGGGTGCGAAAGTCTTTTTTGTCAAGCTGAACCATCTGTATGCCATCCCAGAACGAGCCCCAAACCAGCCACGGGCGACCTTTTTCGTCAACAGCAACATTGGGGTCGATAGCGTTCCAGTTGGTCTTGCCCTGTTCACTCCGTACCACCATGCCCTGGTCTTCCCACTTATAGTCTGGCGATTCTGGGTTCAAAGTCCGGTTAGTCATCAATCCAATGGCTGATCCATTTTTGCCGAATGTAGAGCAACTGTAATACATATACCACAGACCTTCGTGATACAGGATATCTGGTGCCCAGCAGTCGCCACGAAATCCGGGAACGGCATCCGATGTCCACTGGGGCGCAACAGGCATTACCCGCGGTCCCTGCTGCCAATTGAGCAAGTCGGTGGATGTGAGGCAACCAATGCCAGTAGTGAAAAGATAGTAACGACCATCGCAGCGTGCCATCACTGGGTCGTGAGCATCGGGATTGGTTGGATCGGCAAAAAAACGGAACGAGCGTGGTTGCTGTGATTGAGCATTAAGGGTCAACACAACAAAAGCCACAATAAAAAGAATGGTTTTCTTCATGAAGTAATTTGTTTGATTAGAACTGCACAAACAATCTTGTAAGTGTACGGTTGACACCACACGCTGGTAGTAATGTCCAGAGAAAAGCGCTTGCGCACCTTTGACTGCAAAAAACAAAAAACCATCAGTCGTCTGCAGGCACACTGCATTTGACCGATGGTTCATTTCATATTGTCTTAAAGATGATTTTCTGCATCAGGGAACACGACAGATGGTTTGAACTGTTTCGCCTCCTCGAAGTCCATCAAGGCATAGGAGATGATGATGCAAACATCGCCCACCTGGACTTTTCGGGCAGCAGCACCATTGAGGCAGATGCATCCCGATCCGCGTTCACCTTTTATTATATATGTCTCGAATCGTTCACCATTGTTGTTATCGACCACCTGCACCTTCTCGCCAGCAATCAGATTGGCCGCATCCATAAGGTCTTCATCGATGGTGATGCTTCCCATGTAGTTGAGGTTTGCCTCGGTGACATGGACACAGTGTAGTTTCGACTTTAATACTTCAATTTGCATTATTCCTTATACTTAATGTTATCAATGAGGCGAACTGGGATGGCTCCACAGAAGACTGTGATGCAACCGACAATGTAGTTGCTGTCGTTCCAGTCATTAAGACTCAACAATGAATTGCCATCAACAATCTCGTAGTACTGTACTTCAAGGCCTTCAACGGCATTGATCTGATCAATGACCCACTGACGAGTTTCAGCCAAGGTGTGTTGCTTGGCATAGTCAAGACTGGCAAAAAGGTTCTTTGATATATTGAGCGCAATCTTGCGTTCGGCATCAGACAGCAAGGTGTTTCGGCTTGAAAGTGCCAGCCCGTCGTCTTCACGGACAATTGGACATGGGCAGAGTTGCAGTGGGAACTTCTGATCTTCTACCATCCGACGGATGACTGCTATCTGCTGGAAGTCCTTTTCACCGAAATATGCACGGTCGGGTTCGACAAACATGAACAGTTTGCTTACCACCTGACACACTCCGTTGAAGTGTCCAGGACGGAAACCGCCCTCCATCACCTCGTCGGTTGGAGGATATGAGAAGGTGCGAGTGTCGGGTTCAGGATAGACTTCGTCAACAGAAGGCGCAAAGACCACGAGTTGGCTGTCGTCTGTGAGCAGTGACTGCAAAAGCTGGCAGTCCTGATCCAATGTACGAGGATACTTGGCAAGGTCGTTCTTGTCGTTAAACTGTGTCGGATTGACAAAGATGCTGACTGTGGTCACATCGTTTTCACGAAGAGAGCGACTGACCAGTGATGCATGGCCACGGTGGAGCGCCCCCATGGTTGGCACCAGTCCGATGGTCTTTCCTTCATTACGATAGGCCTGTAATGTCTGCTTCAGGTCGTTTACCGTATGTACGACTTTCATTTATTTCGAGTGAGTTTAAAAAATTTATTAAGCAGTTTAGGAGTTATGGTAAATGTAGTCAAAGGGAGTTAAGTAGAAAGCATCCCTCCTACTTAACTCCTCAACTACTTTGCTATAAAACTACTGATTTATTATTTCTTTTCCTTCAAGAGGTCACGGATTTCAGAAAGAAGTTTTTCTTCTGCTGTTGGCTCTGGATCTGGAGCAGGTGCTGGTTCTTCTTCTTTCTTCTTTGAGAGCTTGTTGATGCCCTTGACCATCAAGAATACACAGAATGCGACGATGAGGAAGTTGATGACAGTCTGAATGAAATTGCCATAAGCAATTGTTGCAGGTGCCATTTCGATGCCTTCTGCAATCTTCTGTGCAGGAAGTTCAATCTTCAGGTCTGTGAAGTTTACACCACCGATAAGCCAGCCGATAGGAGGCATGATGATATCATTAACGATTGAATTTACAATACCGCCGAATGCACCACCAACGATTACACCGACTGCCATGTCAATTGCATTTCCCTTAACAGCAAAGGCTTTGAATTCTTCAATAAACTTACTCATAGTTTTCTTAGTTTTTAGGGTTATTATTTATTTGAATTATTGTTCATGTTTTTTAGTTCTTTAATAACAACGGAGGGGGATTGATTTCATCTATCCTGTTCCTTCGACTCGCAGTCTGCGGAAGGAGGGGGATTGATTTCATCTATCCCCTGTTCCTTCGACTCGCAGTCTGCGGAAGGAGGGGGATTCGAACCCCCGAAACAGTTACCCGTTTACCGGTTTTCGAGACCAGCGCTATCGACCACTCTGCCATCCTTCCTTTGCAGAAGTCATGAATTGCAAGCAAAATGCTTTCAACGACAACTCCTATCTAATTTGTTTGCCACTGGTAATCGGTACAACTGTCCAAACGACCAAGCGGCTATGCTGTCAAGCCACAAAACTGGTTTTCGGGTGCGAAATTACAACATTTTAATGTATTGACAAAATTTTAAGCGTTTTATTCTCACATACAAGCACTTTTTCGTCTATTTTGACCCAATGAACAAGAAAAGCATTGACAATAACACCAACAACAGGTCAAATATCTTTGCACGGAGATTCTTCTCCTTGAACATCAATGCACCGAAAAGGAACGACACGATGACACTGCCTCGGCGAATCATGCTGACAATGCTGATCATGGCATCGTCCTGACTCAATGCATAAAAATAGACGAAGTCGGCAATGGAAAGGGCGATAGAGATGAACGGGATGCACCACGACCAATGGAATGGTGTGGACTTCTTGCGCTGTGGATACCATAGTAAGAGTAGCACAAGCAGCATCATCCCCACTTGATAGATGTTAAACCACGACTGGACAGCCATCTTGTCAAGCCCTACGCCATTCGGATCGAGCAAGTACCTGTCATACAGTGCGCTCAATGCTCCAAACACATTGGCGAGCAGCACAAAAATAATCCATCTGTTGTGACGGAAATCGATGCCCTCCTTTTTACCACTGCGGCTCATCAGATAGAACGACAGTATGGCAATCGACACACCTATCCACTGCCACACATTCAAGCGTTCACCAAGCAGTGTCAACGCACCAATCAGCACCATCACTGGACGCATGGCATTGATTGGTCCTACAACAGTGATAGGCAGATTCTTAATACCTAAATAGCCGAATATCCAAGAAGTCAGCACGATGAACGATTTCAGAATGATGTAGCGATGACCTTCCCACCCATAGGAGTGAGTATAGAAGATGCTGTCCTCGCAGAGCCATCCATTGGCTGAGGAAATGATGAACGGAAGGAAAATGATGCTGGAAAATGTCACGTTGAGCAACAACACGGGTATGACCGCATTATCCTTCAAAGCACGTTTCTTGAACACATCATAGAAGCCTAAAAAGAAGGCTGACATAAAAGCTAAAAACAACCACACGGTGTAAACAATTTATATTTATAATTAATAATTGATAATTCGGCAATGAAATGGGGAGGATGGTGCTAATGAGACTTATAGGGCTAATAGGACTCATAAGTCCCATAAGACCCATAAGACTCATAAGGCCCATAAAGCCCATACCCCCATACGACCTATCAGAACGGATAACCGACTGCGAAGTGTAGTCCGATGCCATCCTTCCAGAACTTCTGGATGTTGTAATAGCCACTCTTGCCAGTGTCGTATGGCGCATGGATGCCCACTCCAACATCTAATCTAAGGATAAGAAACTCCAAGTCGTAACGGAAGCCAAATCCTGTGCCGAGGGCTGTACGGTCAAGAATTGAAGAGAGTTCCACATCGCCATTGGGATGGGAATCTTGCTTATTGAGCAGCCACACATTTCCAGCATCAAGGAACAAGGCGCCATAGAGGTTGCTGACTATCGGGAAACGGTATTCAATGTTTGCTTCCAGTTTGAAATCGGCAGCCTGATCAAGATATGTTCCCCTACCCTCGTAGTCATAATATCCTCCAGGACCTATGCCATGCGCTGCAAACGCACGGATGTCGTTGGCTCCACCCACATAAAACAGTTCACTGTAAGGAGCAATGCTGCTGTTGCCGAAACTCCACAAGACACCGGCATAGAGGCGAGTAGCAATGAGTGAACGGTCAGTGAGCGGGAATGTGTTGCGGAGATCAGCAGTAACTTTCAGAAACTGTGAATAAGGGCAGTTGAAGAGGTTCTTGCCCTGTTCGTCCCATTGTTTGCCAGCGAGCATCATGCCGAGACTGGTCAGATTGCCTGATTCCTTGACCGAAAGTTCAAGCCAAGTAGTGTTGCGAAGATGCTGATTCCACGAATTATCGTATGTTATGGCATATTGCATTGCTGGGATGAACTGATTTTGCAGACTCGACAGCAAGGCTGGATTTTTCAAAGCGATGGAATCAAAGCGAGCCGTAGTGTGTTCCAGACGGTTGTAGGTCAAGGCAAGCGGAGTGAAGCGATGGCTCCACGACTTTGAAGTCTGGAAGGTGTAGTCAGCCTCGACATTGAACGAAAGCAGACGGTAATAGCCCGAACGGTTCAGATGGTCGATGTCGAACTTGAACTCGGTCTGTGAAGCATATCGGAACCTACGGGTGTTCAGTCCTGGGAACACAAGCCATGGATATGAGAGCGAAGTCTCCAGACCTGCCTCATAAGAGTTTATCTGGTCGGCATCGCTTGAATGCTGCGACGACTTTGTCTGCCACTCATACGAGCCTTTCAACTTCATCGACAAGGTTTCACCATGTCCGAAAGCATTGCGTTTGGAAAGAATCAATGCAGCATTCGGGCCGACCTGCGAGTTGCTTTTCTGTGTGATGTTGAATTCAAATTCTGCATCAATCAGTTTGTCCATTGTCATATCGGCAATGACATCGACTGTATCGCACTGGTCAGTGGTGTCACGAGGAGTATATGTGAACTGAATGTTGCGGAACATCTGCATGTTGGTCAGGTTTGTCAGGCTCTCCTGCACACGATCCTGCGAATACAGTTGTCCATGGAAGAAACGAAGGTTACGCATCAGGACCTTTTCGTCAATAGGCCGTTCCTCGCCAGTCCACCGATAAAGGGCACCACCCATCCGTCTGGATGTGCGTTGGCTGATGCGTGGGGCAATGGTCAGGCTGTCCTTCCACTGGTTACCGCCCCGAGCACCCGATGCACGCTGGGCATCCGAGCCCTTGATGCCTACTGTGACATTGCCAATATACCACTGATGTTTGGCGCGTTCAGGTGTATCTTGGTCTTGAATCACACGCAAGCGGACTTTCTGCGGAACTGCCACTGAATCGGCAAGATAGTTGATATAGTCTGGGCGATAGTAATAGTAGCCCTTATTGCGCAGCACATTGGTTATACGATCCTTCTCAGCCTGAAGGTCAGCGACACTGAACTGCCCGCCCTTCTTTAAGAAAGTGTCAGACATTGAGGAACGGATGATACTGTCTTCAAGTGCGGGAAACATGTATTCGATGGAATCAATGAGATAAGGTTCACCGAGATTGATGGTGTAGTTTATCTTTGCCTTCTTCGGGTTCTTCTGCGGGACAATTTCATAATCGACCTTTCCCTGGAAATAGCCATAGTTTTGTAGAGTGTTCGATGCGACCTGCACTCGTGTCTTTGGATTGACTGCGGTGAGAGTCACTGGTTGGGTGGCAAAGGTATCGAACATCCATTTCGACAAGCCCGACTTCTGCTTGTTGACCAATCCGTTATAAATCCACAGTCCTATTGGCAAAGGAGTACGGACGGAAGAACTGCCCATAAACGAGTTGTTGGGAGCATAAGCAAGTGCTGCCTCGACTTCGGTCAGCGCAACACTTTCCTCGTAAGTACCCTTCTTCCCTTCTATGTCAGTCGATTTGATACCGGTATAAAGCACCTCGTCGTCAAGCAGTCCACTGGTAGTGCTGCATGAGGCAAGAATGCTCACCAGAGTAAGTATGTATATGATTCGCTTCATTCGTATCAACGGTTGTTTTTGCGTTTGTTGCTGTCTCGTTTCCATATGAGAAGGTCAGAGAACTTGTCAACTTTCTTTCTCAGCACAACACCAGCGCCGTTCTCTGTCAGTTCACCCTCGACAAGGTTGTTATAGTTCTTGTCGTGGAATAGTCGGATGTACTGTGTGCCACCATCATCAAGTCGCCATTCAAGACTGATGTCGTCAATATATGCCGCAGAGCCAGAGTTATCAGAATTGTCGCCAGTGCTCACCTTGCCACCCAGCACCACATTCAGTCGGTCACTGAAAAATCGTTTCGTAAACTTGAACGAATAGTCGGTGCGTGTGGTTCCATCGTCGCGTTTCGACTGTTCAAGTCCAACTGTCATATCGACATCGATTGCAGAACTCAAGGCACGGCCAGCGATGTTGTTTATTTCCGACTGCAAGAACTGGTTGAGGGCATTCGATGCACTGAAACCGGTCTCGTTATTAGTTGAGAGATACATGCCAGTAGCCAACAGTGCGACCGCAAGTTTGTTCTTTTCCTCTGCCGTCATACCTGCCAGTTCATTTTGAACGGCGATGTCCTCAGGGGCATCAATCGTGAACTCCAGTCCCATGTTGCTGAGTGTGTTGGTGATTCTCAATCCAGTATTGAACAGTACAGAACGGCTCGAACCGTCGTCATTGCTCACACCAGCCTTGGTCTCTTCCGTCGCCTCGATATTGAGTATTGGGTTCATTGCCTCACCAGCAAATTCGATGTAACTGCCCTTCTTGATGGTAAAGGTTTTCAGTGGAATGACAGGGAGGGTGTATTTCATTTCACCTTCGTTCACAGTATAACGGCCAACAAGGCTGAGCACACCCTCTGGAGTATAGGTCATGCGGATAGTACCTCCGCCCTGCACATTGACATAACTCTGCTTGTCGGCACTAAACTCGCAGTTGACACGGGCACCATCCTCAATTTCGAGCGACATCTGCATGTCAACGCCAGTAAACTTCTTCGGAACCCTTTGGGTTTCCTCTTGTGGTGCCGAGAAATCAACAAATGTCACAATATCGTCGAGTCGATAACCCACGGACAATGGGGTGTTAGTCATGATGTAGGTTATGTCAGTCGATTTGAGCACATTGACCATTCCTCTAATCTTCAAGTCGTCAGTAGAACCCGTCACATGAGCAAAGAAGTTTCCATAGAGTGTGCCGAACAGAGCCGACTTACGAGTACGAGGTGCATCAAACACGGCAAAGTCGTTGCCGTAAAGACTGAGGTTCACCTGAATGTTGTCGAAATCGGCAAAATCGACATAGCCAGTAATGGTCAGTGGATTGTCGTGGGCACCAAATATCTTGATGCCGTTGAATGTAAGATGGCTGTTTGTAAATACAATTGGTTCGTTTCCGACTCTCAGGTCAAACGAATAGATATCACTGAACACATGCAGGTCGGTTGGGTAGATGTTGCCATTGAAGCGCAGCGAATCAACCGGTCCATTCACATTGATCTGACCATCAATCACGCCTGAGAGTCCACATAACTGGTCTGGAATAAATGCATTGGCACTGGCAGCAGGCAGTTGCATCAGCATGACGCTGGCATTCACATGGTTGTCACCCTCGGCATTGTAGGTACCACCAACAACAGCCACAAGATTGGAGTTCTGATAAACCTGAGCACTGATGTTGTGTCCGGCTTCACCAGTAGGCTGATAATGGAACGAAGACAAAAGGTTTCCAAGCCATACGGATTCATATGTAAAGTTGTCGGCGGACACCATACCTTCCACGCTGTAGTTCTCAGTTGTCTGCACATAATTTGCCGTCAGTCCGATGTTACCCGCCATCTTAGGTGCGAACGGCATGATGGTGAGCAACTGTTCCAAATTGAGGTTTTTGATGACCGCCATGACATTCTGCATCTGCTCATCATCGGGATTGGCCTTGATGGACACATTACAACTGTCGCTTGCCGACTGAAGGAACACATCGGCAAACACGCGGTTATGTTTATGTACATCTATATAATTGTCGGGATTGACATTGAATTTAGTAAAGCCTATGATTGGCTGCTCAGGATACATCCTCATGTGAAGCACGCTGTCTTCGCCAATCACACCCAGCAGTCCGAGGTCAAGTCCCTGTTTGCCGTTGCCATCGAAAAAGTCAAGGCGCAGGTCGGCATCACGAGGCGACATATTTCCGTTGACATGTGCGGTGAAAGCAGGCAGAGCCTCCTGCTCGCTGCAAGCCACTCCCGAGCGCAGAGCCAAATGGGTCGAATCCTGCTGAATGTCGAAATACACGGTGTCAATCTTGATTGAATCGGAATAGAAGTTATAGGCATGTGCCCCACCCTGCAATCCATACTCTTTTGATGTACGGAGGTCTGCCACAACCTCGCCGTAGCGATAGCCCTGCAATGCAAGGAACTTGCTTATTGGATTGTCCGAACCGATGTTAGCATGCAGTTCAGCAACAGGCATGATTTCTTTCAGTTTATCAAGACTGAGTGCACGGTTCTTCATCTGTTCAGTTGCAGCCGTTCCCACTTTCTGATACTGTTCAATCAGTCGGAACAGGTTGTTCGGTGAATGCAAATCGAAGTAGAAGTCGCCAGTCTTGGCAGTGATTGCCGTGGAGTCGGCAGTGCTCTGAGCATAGACATCGAATAGGTCAGTCACCAGACTGTCCTTTTCGTTGATAGCCACCTGCACTCCCTGTACTGTCATATCAACAAGGAACAAATCGCCGAAGTTGCTCGAAGCCTTCATCGTTCCATGAGTAGCAGTGGCAGTGAGCGGATCGGCACTCAGCCCGAGTGCTTTGGCATCAGCAAACGGGAGATCAAGCACGAGGTCGGCATCCACGCCCTTGCCCGTCATTGTTCCGTCGAGTGTGATGTGTGATTGCAGACGAGGATCATCGGTGTCGATGTTCACTCCAAGAGTATGTCGTTTCAAACTGCCAACTGCGGCAGCATTTGTCAGATAATAGTCACCATACTGGGCAAACTTGATATTGGCATCGGCATCAGTATAAGTGCGAGGTGAATCAAAGTCGAAACCCTGTCCCTTGGCACGTACACGGCCTGTAACCATTGCTGGTTCTGCAAGAGGTACAAAGTGGTCGATACGGAACTGACGGGCATCAAGGTCAACCCGATAGGCCGAGGTGTTGATGTTGTAATCAGCAATCAGCCGAGCCAGCGACTTGCCTGCCCCCAGCTTGACATTTGCCTTCAACAGTCCATTCAGCATTGACACGCTGCCATCGAGACTGGTGCCATTTGGTATGTTGAAACTGTTGCGGACATCTGCTGGGAGAAAATCCTTGATGAAACGCATATTGCCGCCCTTGACATTCATCATCATATCGGCTCCGATATTGCCATCAGGGTTCAGCAAGTCGGTCAAGGTTCCCGATGCTTTGATGGTCAGTGCCCCAGGCAATACAGCAGACAGATGTTCGACATTGAGCGACTGCAAATTGCCATCGGCATTTATGTCGAATGTGAGCGAACGACCTCCAAGCGACTTGCCTATCACACTGGCATAATCTTGTGCGAAAGGCATGATGTCGTTCAGTCCGACATTGCCGGAAGCATTGACTGTGAAACTACCCGGATCAACTTCGTCGAATGCATTGAGGTCCATTTGCATGTCAGCCTTCACTGATGAGTTTGGAGTAGAAACAGTGAACTGGTCGAGGGTCATCTGCTTGTCATTCATGCGGAATGTACCGTTGAGTTCGTTGACAGACAAGCCACACTGTTCGTTAGCTGAAATATGCTTGATGTGCGCATAGATGTCACCAGTTGCCAGATAGGCAGCGGAATCGACACTGATGGAGATACTGTCGAGACCGATGTGGTTTGCATCAAACAAAGCAGAAGTTATTGAAGCCTTGGGAAGACTGGTGTCGTAATTGAGACGACTGTCGAGAATGTTGAGGTCGTTTACATAATAATTGCCGTTTTCAAGGTCAAGCTGACAAGTGACATGGGCATTGCCAAGCAAGGTGTTCATCGTGGTTGGCGCTGCACTTGGAGGTAGGACAAGGCGGAAAGCCACATCATTGATGTTTATGTTTTTCACATCAATGCTCTTTAAGAACGGAGGTTCTTCGCTTTCCTCTGTGGTGTCCTCTGGCACTGAGTCGGGAATGACGACTTGCAGGTCGGAATGTTTCAGGTTGAGTTCAGGTACGACTGCGCCTCCAGTTTCCAACAGCATCGACACTTGGCGTGTACTGAGTTCCCCCACATGCCCACTGACAACAACCGAAGGAATCAAGTCGAATGTGTTGAGGTCAGTGTTGGTCAGGCGCACTTCGTCAATCGCCACCTCACCATGAAACAGCGGCAATATACTCACAGTGAGTGTTAGTTCTTCACTGTCAAGGATGTATTCACCACGGTGCGCATTGCCTTCTTCGTCCTCAATGGCTTTCACTCCACCAATACTTAGGTCGAGAGGAAATTTCAGCAGAACACGCTCCACGCTGACCTTCCATCCCATCTCTTCAGACAGGGTTTCGGCTGCTTTATCGACTGCCCATTTCTGAACAGGAGGAATGTAAAGCGCAACAAACAGCAAAAGCACCAGTACCACCGGTGCCAGCACCACCCACATAAGGGTCATTCCTGTTCGCTTTATCAATTTCTTCGTGCTCATCTATGATGTGCTATGGGGCAAGTCATCAATGCATCAGCCGTAGCATCAACTGCGCCATCAATGGCTTCAATACATAATTCGGCACAAAATTACTCAAAAAATCCGAATTCGCCATCGCTTTTATTGATATTTTATCAATACACCTTATAAAAAGGCATCTACGCTTCATTTTGTTTGCCAGTCAGAGCAACGGCAACTGATGTTGCTGAAAGTGCCATCAGCTGGCACAATCATCTTCATGTGACACATCATCCTGCATAAACCACTGGTATATGCCACCTTCTGCCACCTAAACTGTCATTTTTGGCAACACAAAACGACGAACAAGCACAAAAAAGAACGAAAAAGCGATTTTTTTCGCGAAAAAACAAAAAAAGTTGCAAAAACATTTGGCAGTTTCGAAAAAGTGCCATACCTTTGCAGTGTCATAGTAAGGTAGTACACCCCAACAGTAGTAAAAATCTGAACGACAAGACGCAACAAAATTCATTAACAAACAAATCAACACATTTAATAAATAAATAAGGAAACATCATGTTAGAAATTAGCAACATCACATTCGGCTACAAAAAAGGCATGAATGTACTGGAAAACTTCTCCCTAAGTTACAACGAGCCCGGCATCTATGGACTCCTCGGCAAGAACGGTACAGGAAAGAGCACACTGCTCTATCTTATGGTAGGACTTTTGCGTGCTCAACATGGCACAGTCACCTACAACGGAATTTCAACAATCGAGCGCCGTCCAGAAGTGCTCGAAGAGATGTTTATCGTACCAGAAGAGTACAACATGCCATCTATCATGCTCAGCAAGTTCGTGGCACGCATCCGTCCGTTCTATCCTCGATTTGACGAAACGCTCCTGCAAAAATGTCTTGAAGCGTTCGAAATGCCAAGCGACATCAACCTCGGAGCGTTGTCAATGGGTCAGAAGAAGAAAGTATATATGTGCATCGCACTTGCAACCCAGGCTCCTCTCCTGCTCATGGACGAACCAACCAACGGACTCGACATCCCATCGAAGAGTCAGTTCCGCAAAATCGTAGCAAGCAGCCTCCGCGAAGACCAGACCCTCATCATCTCAACTCACCAGGTGCGCGATGTCGAACTGCTGCTTGACCATGTGACAATGATCGACCAGAACCAGTTGCTGCTCAACTGCCGAATGGACGAACTCTTCGGCGACAACGAGCCAATCAATCTCGAAAGTGCATTTAACAACATACTGGAAGGAAGCAAGAACCAAGTAACAACAAAATAAACCGAAGGAGGACAAATATATGAATAATTTCAATAGCAGTCGTTATCTAAACTATGCAAAATGGGACTTGACCATCAACCGCAAGTTCTACACCAACATGTTCATCGTACTCGCAGCAGCTATACTGTCAATCGTACTCATTTCATTCATGCTTCGCTGGGGCACATTCGAGATTTCGAAGCAAGGAGCAACAGGTTTGATGCTCGACAACCGTCTGTGGCGCACTACCCTTTACATCCTTATTGTGGGAGTAAATGCAGTCATAATCATGTCGGCATGTCTGCTCCACCCACTTCGCAACAAGCAGGGACGAACCACCCACTTCACGCTGCCAGCCACAACCCTGGAAAAATATGCTTGGCACTTCACAATCTGCATCTTCGGCACAATCGTTGCATTCTTAGCTGCTACAGCAATTTGCGATGGACTGAATGCATTGGCATCTTACTTTACTTTCGGACCAGAATATACGGGAAGTTTGCTGGGCGAGATGTTCCGCAGCGATTTCTTCTCCATCCAGAATGTTGCCACAGCCACAATTCCCGTTGACAATCATGAGGCACAAGATGAGTTCGCAATGGCAAGCAACAGCAATGCATTTACTGCATTTTCACAAGTTTTCCTGCAATTCGGATGGACATTCTTCTGCTCATTGATATTCCAGACAGGACTGTACGCCATCTTCAACTCCATCATTTACAAGTACAACATCCCTATCACCTATATACTCCAACAAATTGCAGAAATCATAATCGCCGTAGTAATTATCGCAGTTGTAATCATCATAGGAATGCATGTTGACCAGCATAGTAACATGTCAGACGATGATGTACTCCGATTCTTCGAAGGGATGAATGCATGGATGGTTGGAATCAACATACTGTCAATCGTATGCGGTATTGCAATGTGGATTGGTGCATATCTACTTTACAAAAAAGGTCAATTAACCACTAAATTCAACAAATAAAATGAATTTCACAGGAAACAAAGCCATTTATTTACAAATTGCTGACTATATTTGCGAAGAGATACTTGCCGGCAAGTATGCCGATGACGAACGCATCCCTTCCGTACGAGAAGTGGCGGGAATGGTTGAAGTGAACAGCAACACCGTGATGAGGACATTCGACTGGCTGCAATCGCACGATATCATCTACACGCGCCGAGGACTTGGATACTTTGTATGCAACGGGGCGAAGGACAACATCCGCGAAGAACGCCGCAAGGAGTTTATCGACGAAGTGATACCGAACCTGCTTCAGACAATGAAGACACTCGGCATCACGAAGAAGGAACTTCTCGAACTGCTGAGAGATGCGTAAGTCAATTGCATAACTGCTGGTTGTCAATTGAACCGCATAACCAAATTCTAAAACCATCAACCATTTATGAAAAGATCAATGACTGTACAAGCAATAGCAGCATCTACATTGCTATCGATTATCGTCAGTTCGTGCATAGCATGCGACAGACGAGAGGACCTCGACGACGAATACCGCAACTCAAAGTACTGGGGTGAAGTCACTACAAAAGAGTACGACATGAAGGACTTTGTGAACATTGAGTCGGACGCAAATGTCAACATCGTTTACATACAGAGCGACACTTTCAAAGTGGTAGCAAAGGGCAACGAGAAAGCCATCGATGAATATAGTTTCAACATTGAGAATCCAATGGAGTTCGACAAGAAACCGACACTCGTGGCGACAGGCAACGAATCGAAAGGTCTGAGGGAAGTGCCAAGCATACGCCTTTATGTCTATGCACCAACACTCTCGTTCATCAGCATCTCTGGTGCAGGCGACTTCGACACTCACAACGGCACCACATTCGGCGACATCAAGATATTGAGCATGGGAGCCGGTGACATCGACCTCAACGACATCACATGCGGAAACATCAACATCTCATGCACGGGTGCAGGCGATGTCAAGGTGCGCCGGCTCACAGCCAGCAACCTGTGGGCTGAAACATCAGGCGCAGGCGACATTGACCTTCGCAAAGTGTCAGGCGTGAAATATGCTGACTTCTCAGCTACCAGCGCAGGCGACATCGACTGCGACATACAGGCCGACACCATCAAGGCAATGTCACAAGGTGCTGGCGACATCGACCTCGAAGTGGACTGCAAGCAGATTTCCGTCGAATCAACAGGCAGCGGAGAAATCGAAATCGAAGGCAATGCCGACCAGCTCATCCGTGGCAAAAGCGCACTGGGACTTATCACCACCAAGCATCTCCACGCAAAGAAAGTTATCTAAGAAGAGCAGCCCCTTCCAACAAGAAGAGTGTGCCTTCCAGAATCACCCAACAAAAGTGTCGCAAGTTTCCTGCTTGCGGCACTTTTGTGTTATACATCAGGATTGCCACACCAACGCTCATGTTTTATCTCACGAGCGCTCATAAATTGTAAATCGTGCGGTCGATAATTGAAAAAGGTGTACACCTTCCTGAAAAAAGGTGTACACCAAACGACAGAAAGGTGTACACCAAAATTTCGTAAGGTGTACACCTTTTTCAATCTTCGAGCGCTCGTGAGGGAAAACATGAGCGTTCGTCAAGGCATTTACGAGCGCTCGTAAAGACATTTGTTTTTTGGGATATGCCGCAAGAATGTACAGACCGATGGCATACACCCCTTCACATGCACTTTGCAGCATGAAAAGAGGGTGTCGGAATGCTGCCGGCACAGTTCCTCACAGGCAGTCCTCAACCATGCGGTGCATTTCACCGCCCACAAAAAACAGACCCTCAAAACGGCAATATGCATTCTTTCATGCTTTATCATAGATAAAAAATGCAGTTTTAGCCCTCGCGATAGTTACCATTTCACAAAAAATGCGTAACTTTGTTTGCCGATTTATGCGCATCGTCTCCAAACCAGCAGACAGAGAAGGCGATTTCAACTATAAAAGATATTAAAAAAATGACATCATACAATGAATTACAAATGGAACTATGTGGCTCCGACCGAACAGGAACAGACAGCAGCCCAGCATCTGGCTGAGGGTGTGAACATCAGTCCTGTGCTGGCCCGTATGCTCATCCGCAGAGGCATCACCACCGAAGACGAGGCACGACGGTTCTTCCGACCACAACTTCACGACCTTCACGACCCGTTCCTGATGACCGACATGGATCTGGCAGTGGAGCGTCTGAACGAAGCAATGGGCAAGAAGGAGCGAATACTCATCTACGGAGACTACGATGTTGATGGATGTACGGCAGTGGCACTGGTCTATCGTTTCCTGCAACAGTTCTATTCCAACATCGACTACTACATTCCCGACCGCAACGACGAAGGCTACGGAGTGTCAAGAAAAGGAATAGAGTATGCAGCCGAATCAGGAGTCAAACTCATCATCATTCTCGACTGTGGCATCAAGGCCAATGATGAAATCGCATATGCCAAGACACTCGGCATCGACTTCATCATCTGCGACCACCATGTGCCCGACAAAGTCCTCCCACCAGCCGTCGCCATCCTCAACGCCAAGCGCGAAGATGCGACATACCCCGACAAGAACCTTTCGGGATGCGGTGTCGGATTCAAGTTGATGCAGGCTTTTGCCCTCAGCAATGGCATTGCATTCAGCAAACTCATTCCGCTGCTCGACCTTGTGGTCATCAGCATCGCCAGCGACATTGTGCCAATCATCGGGGAAAACCGCATCCTGGCATTCCACGGCATCAAGCAGCTCAACAACAATCCGTCAACTGGTGTCAAGGCCATCATCAATGTGTGTGGACTCTCCGACAAGGACATCCACATGAACGACATCATCTTCAAAATTGGTCCACGCATCAATGCCTCGGGCCGTGTGCAGAACGGCAAGGAGTCGGTGTCGCTGCTCATTGAGCACGACGAAGACACAGCAATGCTCATGGCACAGCAGATCGACCAGTACAACGACGAGCGAAAGGAACTCGACAAGAAGATGACCGAAGAGGCAAGCCAGCTGGTCAAGACCATCTACGAACTCGACGACAAAAAGGAAAGCAGCGCTATCGTCATCTACAACGAGTCATGGCATAAAGGCGTCATCGGAATCGTGGCATCACGCCTCACCGAACTCTACTATCGCCCAGCAGTAGTACTTACACGCACTGGCGACGAAGTGACGGGTTCTGCTCGCAGCGTCACAGGTTTTGATGTCTATAAAGCCATCGAACAGTGCCGCGACCTGCTCGACAACTTTGGCGGTCACACCTACGCTGCCGGCTTGTCAATGAAGGTGGAAAACATCGACAAATTCACCAGCCGCTTCACGGAATATGTAGCAAACAACATCAATCACGAGACAACCCTTCCAACCCTCGACATCGATGCAGAAATCCACTTCCGTGACATCACCAATAAGTTCCACAACGACCTGAAACGCATGCGCCCATTCGGTCCTGACAACCCGAAGCCGGTGTTCTGCACCCGTCAGGTCTATGACTACGGAACCAGCAAGGTGGTCGGCCGTGAACAGGAACACATAAAACTCGAACTGGTCGATTCCAATTCAAGCAATGTGATGAACGGCATTGCATTCGGACAAAGTTCACAGGCACGATACATCAAGACAAAACAGTCGTTCGACATTGTCTATACAATCGAAGAAAACATCTACAAGCGCGGCGAAGTTCAGTTGCAGATTGCCGACATCAAACAGACTGCCACCAGCGCAGTGGCACCTCCTGTTGACTCAACCAAAGCAACCAACAACGCACCGGCTTCGGCCGACACGGCTGACCAACCGTAATAACATCACCATCGGCACAGCAACATGACCACCGCAACGGACATACTGAAACAATACTGGGGCTACGACTCCTTCCGAGGCATTCAGAGCGACATCATCGACAGCGTCCTTGCCGGGCGCGACACACTCGGGCTGATGCCGACAGGAGGCGGCAAATCAATATGTTTCCAGGTTCCGACAATGATGCTCGACGGCATCAACATCGTGGTCACTCCACTGATTGCCCTGATGAAAGACCAGGTCAGCCACCTAAAACAGATGGGCATCAAGGCTGAGGCCATCTACTCGGGCATGATGTCGCAGGACATCGACCGTGTCTATGACAACTGTCTGTATGGCAATTACAAGTTCCTCTATATATCACCCGAGCGACTTGCCACAGAACAGTTCCGGACAAAACTCTCGCAGATGAAGCGCATCTGCATGATTACAGTCGATGAGGCACACTGCGTGTCACAATGGGGCTACGACTTCCGTCCTCCATATCTGCGGATTGCCGAGGTCAGGTCCATCATCCCCTACCCTGTGCCCATCCTTGCACTGACAGCCACGGCAACACCAGCTGTCGTTGACGACATACAGAAGCAGCTGCAATTCCGTGAGACGAATGTGTTCTCAATGAGTTTCGAGCGCAAGAACCTCGCATATGTGGTCCGTCACACCGACAACAAGGACCTCGAGATGATCAACATCCTGAAAAGCGTCCCTGACGGCGGTGCCATCGTTTACACACGCAGCCGCAAACTCACGAGCGAAATTGCCAGAATGCTCAACAGCGAAGGCATCAGTGCCGACAACTACCATGCAGGGCTGACCGATGCAGAAAAGGACTTCCGACAAGTCAACTGGACAAAGGGGCGCAACAGAGTGATGGTAGCGACCAACGCATTCGGCATGGGCATCGACAAGCCCGATGTGCGGATTGTCATCCACTACAACCTACCCGACTCGCTCGAGGCATATTTTCAGGAAGCCGGACGAGCCGGACGCGACGGCAAGAAAGCATATGCTGTGATGCTCTACGACAAGCACGACAGCACGACACTCCACAAGCGAGTGCCCGAGACATATCCCGAACCCGACTACATCCGCCAGGTGTATGAGGATGTATGCTGCTTTCTCAATGTGGGAATGGGAGAAGCCGAAGGACGCACATTCGATTTCTCACTGCAAAAGTTCTGCGTATTCTTCAAGCACTTCCCAGTGCTCGCCAACAGTGCCCTCAACATACTGAGTGCCGCGGGATACATCGACTTCTGCATGGACAACGACTTCAAGTCACGGCTGATGTTCATCCTCCACAAAGAGGAACTCTACATGCTCGACAACAACCGTCCCGACATGGACCGCCTCATCCGCACCATACTCCGCACATACACGGGGTTGTTTGCCGACTTCGTCTATATCGACGAGATGTACCTGTCGCACGAAACAGGACTCACCCCCGACCACATCTATGACATGTTGGTCGAACTCAGCAGCCGCAGAGTCGTCGATTACATTCCACATCGCAACACACCGACCATCACATTCACGGTGCGACGAATCGAGACTCACCGCGTCATACTCACACCAATGGTCTATGACATCCGGCGGCGCGAGTACTCACAGCGCATCGAAAAGATTCTGCAATATGCCGAGACCGACGACATCTGCCGAAGCAGGATGCTACTCGACTATTTCGGAGAGAAACAAACCACCGACTGCGGACAGTGCGATGTGTGCATCAAGCACAAGAAACAGAGCAAGAAGGACAAAGCAAGGCATCAGGCAAACGCCGAAGACATCCATCAGCAAATCATCAGTCTGCTGAACGACGGACAACGGCATCAGTTATCTGAGCTGAATTCCATCACAGCACCAAGGGAGCTGATGCAAGAGGTAATCCGGATAATGACCGACGAAGAGGAACTGATTCCCGACGGACTCTACATCCGGCTGAACCTTCATCCTTGACACATCCTGATGCTACCTATGTGCCATATGTCGGCAGCACCACTGACATCAGAACAAAACTAAACAAAAAAATACATAATATCACATCAATATGGGATTTCTAAAAACACTCTTCACAGGACACGAAGAGACGGAAGACGAAAAGCAGGAACACGAAGCACAGTCGCAGTTCGACATCTTCAAGTACGACGGCATACAAGCCATGCGCATGGGTCAGATTGACTATGCCATTGCTTGTTTCGAACACGCACTCGACATACAAGATGACGACGAGACCATGCAATACTACTCCAATGTGCTACTCCACAAGGGTGACATTGAAGAGGCAAGTGAAGTCCTCGAGCAGATACATGCCAAGCACCCCGATGACATCCAGACCGTGCTCACGCTTGCTGAACTCTATTTCCAGTTGGAGCGCTACGACCAGATGGACGAAGCATGCCAGGAAGCCATACAACTCAACGACTCCCTTGCCACACCTTATTATATTATGGCAAAGAAGCAGAATGCACAAAACGACCTTATCAACGCCGTTGCATCTGCCACAAAAGCCATCAGTAAGCGCGAAGATTTCAACGACCCATACCTTCTCCGCGCAAAGGTGCTGTTCAAGATGCAGCAGTTTGCCGATGCAGAAAAGGATGCTGACTTCGTGCTGGCTCATCAGCCCGACGACAGCGAGCCCGACGACGATGTACTGATGCTCAAGGCTGAAATATGTGAAGCATCGGGCAAGACCGACGAGGCAAAGGACTTCTATCAGCAGGTCATCGCCATCAACCCTTATGCCACCAAGGCATACATGCAATTAGGCAACATCCTTCACAAGGAAGGCAAGACCAAGGAAGCTGCAGCAATGGTGGAAGAAGGACTGAAACTCGCTCCTGAAGAGATGCAGAACATCACTGGGCAATACAACAACTTCGAGGACAAAATGCGCGAAGCCTACAATGCCCTTAACCCTTATCAGTTAGGAGTCAATCTATAACCAACCTGCTACACTGTTACAAAACCAGTAAAAATAGACAATGCAACTACAACTCAAGCCACTCAACCTGACCGCCACCGACCGCCGTCCCCTACTCATTTCAGGACCGTGCAGTGCCGAAAGCGAAGAACAGGTGCTCACCACAGCACACATGCTCAGCGACAGTGGCATCAACATATTCCGTGCCGGAGTATGGAAACCTCGCACCAAGCCAGGTTGCTTCGAAGGACACGGAGAGAAGGCACTGCCATGGATGCAACAAGTCAAAGCAGAGACTGGCATGAAGGTTGCCACAGAGGTAGCCACACCTCAACATGTGGAAGCAGCACTCAAAGCAGGCATCGACATTCTGTGGATTGGCGCCCGAACCACTGTCAACCCATTTGCCGTACAGGAACTTGCCGACTCACTGCGTGGCACCGACATCCCCATTCTCATCAAAAATCCAATCAACCCCGACCTCGAACTATGGATTGGTGCCATCGAACGCCTCAATCGCGCAGGCATTCAGCGACTGGGAGTGATTCACCGTGGTTTTTCAAGTTACGACCGCAAGCTCTACCGATACCAGCCAATGTGGCAAATTCCGATTGAACTTCGCCGCCGAATCCCCGACATTCCAATCATCTGCGACCCAAGTCACATGGGAGGCCGACGCGACCTCATTGCGCCACTCAGCCAGCAGGCCATGGATTTAGGTATGGACGGACTCATCATCGAAAGTCACTGCGACCCCGACAACGCATGGAGCGATGCTGCACAGCAACTGACACCGTCCGATCTCAGCGCAATGCTCGGTTCACTCATCATCCGAAACGAGACACAATCTACCGACCTCATCGCACTGCTTCGCCGACAGATTGACGACATCGACAATCAGATCATCGAAATCATTGCCCGCCGCATGCGCATCTGCCGTGAAATCGGTCAGTACAAACTCGAACACGACATGACCATTTTCCATCCACAGCGATACAGCGAGATGATAGAGAGGCACGAACAGCAAGGCGACACGCTCGGAGTTGACAAAGACTTCATCAGGGAAATATTCAGCATTATTCATCACGAATCTGTCCGCGAACAGATAGAACAACGCAACGAATAAACGCGCCCCTAAAACAACCCAATCACCAAACAGCAAAAAACCAAACAACTAAACATAAATGGAAACAGTATTAAGTGGCATACGCCCAACAGGAAACCTACACTTAGGAAACTACTACGGAGCAGTCCGCAGTTTTGTCAAGATGCAAGAAGAGTACAACTGCTATTTCTTCATTGCAGACTGGCATTCACTCACCACACACCCAAAACCAGAAGACATCCAGCGCTCAGCACGCACCATCCTTGCAGAATACATTGCATGTGGAATTGACCCAGAGAAGGCCACAATCTACATCCAGAGTGATGTACACGAAACACTGGAACTCTATCTCTACCTCAACATGAACTGCTATCTCGGTGAACTCGAACGCGTAACAACATTCAAGGAAAAGGCACGCAAGCAACCAGAAAATGTCAATGCAGGACTCCTCACCTACCCTACACTCATGGCTGCCGACATCCTTCAGCACCGTGCTGCAAAAGTGCCAGTGGGCAAAGACCAGGAACAGAACATGGAAATGGCACGCAAATGTGCCCGCCGATTCAACTACATCTACGGAGTTGATTACTTCCCAGAGCCACAAAACTTCTACTTTGGGTCCGAAGCCATCAAGGTGCCAGGTCTTGACGGATCAGGCAAGATGGGAAAGAGCGAAGGCAACTGCATCTACCTCTTCGAAGACGAGAAGACCATACGCAAGAAAGTGATGAAGGCGGTGACAGACTCAGGTCCAACCGAACCAAACAGTCCAAAGCCAGAAGTCATCCAGAACCTGTTCACACTGATGGACATTGCATCCGACAAAGAGACATACAACTACTTCGACGAAAAGTGGAACGATTGCAGCATACGCTATGGTGACCTTAAAAAGCAACTTGCAGAAGACATCGTAAAGACCATCGCGCCAATCCGCGAGCGCATCATCGAGATTTCGTCCGATTCTGCACGACTCGACCGCATCGCACAGATTGGAGCAGAGAAGGCACGCGAGAATGCAGCAAAGACACTCCGCGATGTCCGCAAAATCATTGGTTTCCGTGTCTATTAAACAGGCACGGACACCAAGTCTGTAAGCAAGTACTCCTATTCATTTTTTCATAAATAACAAGAATCATAGCAATATATTCGGAGTTTCTGCGTTAAACATTATTATAGGTTCATGTATAGGACAACTATGCAATGACGCGACAAAAGCATGCCAGATGCTAAAATTCGGCTTCAAAACAGCACAAAGCCGGCAACGGCAACTGGCATACCTATTTCAACAAAACCAATGATAACAAGAGACCAAGGACATGATAGAATATATAAAAGGTGCTATTGACGAGCTGACTCCTGCCACAGCGACAATCGACTGTGGCGGTGTAGGTTATCTTGCAAACATCTCTCTCAACACATTCTCTGCAATTCAGGGCAAGCCATCGGCAAAGTTATACATCCACGAAGCCATACGCGAGGATGCGTGGGTGCTGTTTGGCTTTGCCACCAAACAGGAGCGTTCACTGTTTCTGCTGCTCATCAGCATTTCGGGCATTGGAGGCAACACAGCTCGCACCATACTCTCATCCTTCTCGCCGGCAGAGCTCTGCAACATCATGTACGAAGGAAACGACCGACTGCTATCGACTGTAAAGGGACTTGGCAAGAAGACTGCACAGAAAATCATACTTGAACTCAAGGACAAGGTGGCTGCACTCGGAATCGAAGGCACAGAAGTACAGACAGCCGACAACACACCATCCGTTGCAATCAATAAGGAAGTGTACGACGAAGCAGTGGAAGCCCTCAAGATGTTAGGGTTCCCTCCTGCACCTACGGCAAAGGTGGTGCGTACCATTCTCACCGACGAGCCTGACCTCCCTGTGGAAAAAGTCATCAAGAAGGCACTCAAAATGTTGTAAAAAGGTTTGTCAACGAACTGCATGCACTGAATAACTTAATGAAACGACTCAGATACATCATCATATTTTTGCTTGTCATAACTACGGTTGTGGCAAGTGCTGTCGTATCTGGTACTTATACAACAGGACTGAAATCATCATTGTTTGAGGCTGTCAATCCGCTTCTTAATACAGAAGCAAATGAAGAGAAAGAGGCAGAGTCAAGCGAAGCAACATTTATCAACGAAAACGCAGCACCGATTGACACCACCACCCATGTCCATGTAAAGAAGACCGACTACACCAACGACGAGCGTCCTGTGGAAACCTCACTCGACCTTGCCGACCCTGACAACCTCAAACCCGATACAGCTATCTACGATGTGAAGTCAGGTCTTTACCGTGTTGGCACACGCCTCGGTGACAATTTCCTCAGCACGCCTTATATGCTCACGCCACAAGAATACATTAAATGGACTGAGCGCAAGTCTATTGACAAATACTTCCGTGAGCGCAACGACTCACTATTCGTACATAAGGGCAAGGAAAAGTTCGACTTTACAGATATGCACTTCGACCTAGGTCCTGCCGAGAAGATATTCGGCCCAGGCGGTGTGAGAATCCAGACAAACGGAAGTGCAGAACTCAAGTTCGGTTACAGTTACAAGTTCACCGACAACCCATCGCTCACCGAGCGCAACCGTACAATACGCAATTTTGACTTCGACGAGAAAATCAATGTCAACATCAAAGCCAATGTGGGCGATAAGATGAACTTCAACATTGGTTACAACACCGAAGCCACATACGACTTCGACACAAAGAACATAAAACTCAGTTACGAAGGCAAAGAGGACGAAATAGTCCGTCTGCTCGAAGCCGGCAATGTAAGTTTCCCATCTAACAACTCACTTGTCCGTGGTGCACAGTCCCTGTTCGGTCTGCGTACTGACTTGCAGTTTGGAAAACTAAACCTTCAAACCGTTATCAGTCAAAAGAAGTCACAGGCACAAGCCACAAGTTCACGCGGTGGTGCACAACTTACGCCATTCGAAATCGAAGCCTACGACTACGATGAAAACCGACATTTCTTCCTTGCTCAGTTCTTCCGCGACCAGTACGACAGAGCATGTTCCACCCTGCCAAATGTAACAACAGGTGTAACTATCAACCGTGTTGAAATCTGGGTGACCAACACATCGGGTGCAACTGAAAACACGCGCGATATCGTTGGTTTTGTTGACCTGGCTGAACGACGCAAAATCAGCAATTCAATGTGGCAGGGCACTGGCGACGCCACCCCACGCAACAATGCAAACACACTCTACTCCACCATCATAAATACATATCCAGATGTCCGCAGCATTGACCAGGTCAGCAATGTGCTCGACGGATTCCTCACTGGTGGTGTTGACTATGAGAAGGTCGAGAATGCCCGTCTGCTCAGTTCCAGCGAATACAAGTTAAACAAGCACCTCGGCTATGTATCATTAAGCAGTACGCTTCAGACAAACAGCGTACTCGCCATCGCATTTGAATACACCTACGGCGGACAGACCTATCAAGTAGGTGAATTCTCGTCCGACATCAAGGACAACGACCAAACCCTCATCGTGAAGCTTCTGAAAAACACCAGCAACTCGCCACACCTCGGCAACTGGGACCTCATGATGAAGAATGTCTATGCACTGAATGTGTCATCGCTGCAACGCGAGAAATTCAAGCTTGACATCAAGTACCTCAGCGACACAACAGGTGTCAACCTCTCTTACATCCCAGAAGAACCATTCAAGCAGACCACCATCCTGAAGATGATGAATCTCGACCGTCTGGACGACAACCAGAAAACTAATCCGAACGGAAAGTTCGACTACATCGAAGGTTACACTGCTGACGCCTCGTCGGCACGCATCATATTCCCTGTTGTTGAACCATTCGGCGACTGGATGCGTCAGAAACTCGGCAACGATGCATGGGCTGACAAATACTGCTATGATGAGCTCTACGATTCAACAAAGACCGTCGCAAAGCAAGTGGCAGAGAAGAACAAGTTCACATTGACCGGAGAGGTCAAAGCCACATCAGGAAATGAGATTGAGATTCCACCTTATGCCACATCTGTTGTTGTGACAGCTGGTGGCGTGACTCTGCAAGAAGGTTCCGACTATACCGTCAACTACCGTGAAGGTATTGTGAAAATCATCAATCAGAGCATCATCGATGCAGGCACCAACATCAATGTCAGCACCGAGGATCAGACCAACTACTCTATGATGCGAAAGACCATGTTAGGTGTCAACTGGGATTACGATTTCTCAAAGAACCTCCAGTTTGGCGGTACCTACATGCGACTGAGCGAACAGCCACTCACCACAAAAGTACGCAAGGGCGAGGAACCTCTCAACAACACCATCTGGGGACTTAACATCAACTGGAAGGCACAGAGCCAGTGGCTCACCAACCTCATCGACAAGTTACCACTCATTAATGTCACCCAACCTTCAAGCATCAACTTCAGTGCCGAATTTGCACAACTCATTGCAGGCAATGCCAAGGGCGTACAGGGCAATGCCTCCTACCTCGACGACTTTGAGAATGTTAAGAGCGGAGTCGATGTCAGCACTCCAAGTGCATGGACACTCAGTTCCACCCCTTACAATCTTGAATTCGGAGATGCCACCAACGACATCCGCAATGGTTACAACCGAGCACGACTCGCATGGTACAACATCGATCCACTGTTCACCCGTCGCAGTTCTTCACTCACACCTGGTCACTTGAAAGGCGACCTCGACCAGTTGTCAAACCACTATGTGCGTGAGGTCTATGTGCGTGAAGTCTATCCAAACCGCGACTACAATTCTGGAGAAAGCAACACACTGCCAATCCTCAATGTAGCATACTATCCAAACGAGCGTGGTCCTTACAACCTCGACCCTGATATCAATGACGAATACGGTCACCTCAGTCACCCAGAAAAGCGATGGGGCGGTATGACGCGAAAGATTGAGACCAGCGACTTCGAGACATCAAATGTGCAGTACATCGAATTCTGGCTGCTCGACCCATTCATCTACGACCGTCAGAAGAACGACGGCAAGCGCTATGGAGGTACATTGCACTTCAACCTCGGCGACATCAGTGAAGATGTGCTCAAGGACGGAAAGAAATACTACGAAAGTGGAATGCCAGTCAACAACGCTTCAACCTATGCTGAAACCGTATGGGGACGAGTGCCATCGGAAAAGAGTGTGGTATATTCATTCAGCAACGAAGGTGGTGCACGACCAAAGCAGGACCTCGGTCTCAACGGTCTGTCAAGTGCAGACGAAAAGACATATGGTGCCTATGCCGAGTTCCTTGAAGCCATGAAATCGAAAAACCTGAACACAGCATCCTACGACTCCATTGCACGCGACCCTGCATCCGACAACTACCACTACTTCCGTGGTTCCGACTACGACAGGGAAGAAAAGTCCATACTCGACCGTTACAAGTACATCAACAACCCTGAAGGCAACTCACCAAACTCTGACGAAAGCGGTGAGACTTACAGCACTGCATACAAGACAACACCTGATGTCGAAGATGTCAACCAGGACTACACAATGAACGAGTACGAGAACTTCTTCGACTACGCAATCAGTATTCGTCCAGAAGACCTCCAGATTGGTCACAACCACATCGTCGATGAACGCCGTACAAGCGTGAAACTGCGCAATGGGCAAACAGAGGAAGCCACATGGTATCAGTTCCGCATTCCAATAGATGAATTCGACAAGAAGGTCGGCGACATCAACGACTTCAGCAGCATCCGCTTCATGCGTATGTATCTCACAGAGTTTGAGCAGCCAGTCGTGCTGCGATTTGCATCGCTCGACCTCGTCCACGGAGAATGGCGCAACTACAACCAGATGCTCTACACCGGCGACAAACCAAGTGTCAGTGGCAAGGTACACACTGCAGCCGTCAACATCGAGGAAAACAACGACAAGACTCCTGTCAACTATGTACTGCCTCCAGGCATTTCACGAATCGTTGACCCTAACCAGCCACAACTCACACAGAGCAACGAGCAGGCACTCTCCATCACAGTTGAGGATTTGGCAACTGGTGATGCCCGTGCCGTCTATCAGACACTCAACGAAGACCTTCGCAAGTACCGCCACATCCAGATGTTTATCCACGCAAATGCCCTTCAAGGTGACTATGAATTGCAGGACAACCAGATGAGCGTGTTCATCCGTATTGGTAGCGACTACAAGAGCAACTACTACGAATACGAAATACCACTGAAACTCACCCCAGAAGGTCACTACGACACATACACATCAAGTGGTTGTGAAGCAGTATGGCCAGAGGAGAATATGCTCGACATCGACTTCGACATATTCACTCGTCTGAAGCACGAGCGCAACAAGCAGAAGGCTATGGGAGCAGCAAGTTACACACAGTTGTTCTACGACTACGACCCCGACCGTCCAAGCAACAAGGTGAGTGTCATGGGTAACCCTTCACTCGGAGAAGTCAAGACCATGATGATCGGTGTGAGAAACAACGGACGCAAGACCAACTCGGTCGAAGTGTGGGTCAACGAGCTGCGCCTCAAGGACTACAACAACGAAGGCGGCTATGCTGCACAGGGAAACTTCAGCCTGCACCTATCCGACCTCGGAAGCGTCAATTTGAAGGGACACATCGAAACTGCGGGTTACGGAGGACTCGAAGAAGGAGTGTCATCACGCCGCGACGACAACCTCTATGAGTGGGGCATCACCACCAACTTCGACCTCGGCCGTCTGTTCTCTGACAAGATGAAACTCAACCTGCCAGTCTATTACTCATATTCATGGCAGAAGATTTCGCCAAAGTACAATCCATTCGACACCGACATGCTCTTAAAGGACGCTCTTGACGAATGTGAAACCCAGTCCGAACGCGACTCACTCAGCAGTCTGACCGAAACACTCACAAAGAACAAGAACTTCTCGCTCAGCAACTGGCGCTCCAACTATGCCAGCCGCACACCTATGCCTTTCGACCCAGCAAACTTCTCACTCAGTTACTCTTATAGCCAGCGCTATCGCCAGGGCGAGACAACCGTCTATGAGAACGACGAGAACTGGAAGGCAAACTTCGCATATAAGTATGCACCAAAGTACGAGACATGGGAACCATTCAAGAACCTGAAAGGCAAGTCGAAATGGCTCGACATCATCAAGGCGCAGAACCTCAACTACCTGCCACAGTCGTTGTCGTTCAACACCGATATCACACGCAGTTACTACGAATTCCAGGAACGCGACATCGACGCAGGCACACAGTTGCCAGTGGTCTTCTCCGAACAGTTCCTGTGGAACCGCCAGCTCAATCTACAATGGGACATCTTTAAGTCGCTCCGCCTTTCTTACAACTCAGCCACCAATGCCGAAATTGAAGAACCATACACCGTTATCAACAAGGATCTCTATCCTGATGAGTACGAAGCATGGAAGGACTCGGTGAAGCACAGTCTGCTTCACTTTGGCCGTCCACTCGCCTACGCATCTACATTCCAGGGCTCTTACACAGTTCCGTTCCAGAAGATACCATTGCTCGACTGGATAACAGCCGACGGCAGTTACAACTCATCATACGGATGGAATCGTGGAACCGAACTGGAAGACGGACGCACCCTCGGACACACCGCCCACACTCAGCGTTCGCTCAACATCAATGGCCGCATCAACTTCGAGACACTCTACAAGAAGATTCCGTTCCTCGACAACGCCAACAAGCGTTTCTCAGGCAGCGGCAGCAAGAGCGCAGCAGCCAAGAAGAAGGAGGAAGAGCGCAAGGCCGAGCGCGAGGCAAAGAAGAAAGAAAAAGCTGAGGCAGAAGCCAAGAAGAAGGCTGAAAAAGAAGCTTTGAAGAACGGCACAACACTGCCTCAAGAAGCCGACGACAAGGAGAAAGCCGGCGGCAAGGATGCCGATGACAAGGCAAAGGAAGAAGAAGCCAAAGGACGACAGAAAGACAAGCTCAACAAGTCAAAGTCGAAGAACTATTCAAAGGAAATCACGCTCAACGACTCCACCTATACTGAGGTGAAGCACGGACAGAACTCCAAGCGCCTCATCGTCAAGGCTACAAGCGGCGACGGCAAGAAGGAATACAAACTCCGCTACAAGAAGGTCGATGCCAACACCATACGCATCAAGAACCAGGACACCATTCCAATCAAGGTGACAGTCACAGCCAAGGAACCGCTCGACGACAACCCACTCTACCGCACAGCACAGGTCATCGCCCGTGGACTGATGCTTTTACGCAACGCCAGCATCTCCTACCGCAACACCTATGCCATGACGCTGCCAGGTTTCCGTACCGAAATCGGTGACGCCTTCGGTCAGCGTTCAGTCAACGGCCTGCTCTCGCCAGGACTCGACTTTGCATTCGGTGCCATCGGCGACAGCTATGTTGACAAGGCACTGCGCAACGGTTGGCTCATGGACAACGACTCCAACATCACCACTCCAGTCAGCACCAATGCGTCTGAGGACCTCCAACTCCGTGCCACACTCGAGCCAATCCGCGACTTCAAAATTGACCTCAACGCCAGCCGCACGCTCAACCGCTCACGTCAGATGCAGTTCATGTATGTAGGAATGCCTACCACCGAAAGCGGTAGTTTCAACATGACCACAATATCCATAAAGAGTGCATTTGCGTCAGGTGGCGACATCAACAACAACTACAACTCCGAACCGTTCAACCAGTTCCTCAAAAACATCCACACCGTTCAGGGCAGACTCGAACAGAAGTATGCCTCATCCACCTACCCTGTCGGCACAGGCGGACAGTTTGAAGGCAAGCCTTACGACCCAGCAAACGGAAGTGTTGACCAGTACTCAGCCGATGTGCTCGTGCCGGCATTCCTCGCTGCCTACTGTGGTGGCAATGCCAGCAGCGTCGATTTAAGCATATTCCCGTCACTGCTCAAGATATTGCCAAACTGGAGCCTCACTTACAGCGGTCTGAGCAAGTTGCCATGGTTTGCCAACCATTTCAAGAGCGTCAACCTGCGCCACTCATATAAGAGTGTCTATGCAGTCGGAGCCTACAACTCATTCACCAACTACATGTCATACATGGGCGACATGGGCTTCATCCTCGATGTCACCAACGGCAACCCAATACCAAGTTCGATGTACAATGTTTCGACCGTCAGCATCAACGAGTCGTTCTCACCACTCATCGGACTCGACCTCACCTTCCTCAACGGACTCACATCGAAAGTTGAGTTCCGCAAGACCCGCGCACTCAACCTCAGTATGACAAGCGTAGCACTCACCGAAAACTATTCCGACGACATCGTCCTCGGATTCGGATACAAAATCACCGACCTCAACCTCTTCGGAGCAAAGCAGATTCAGAGCGGAGAGAAGAAGTCGAAAAAGAAATCAAACAAGAAGGGCACAAGCGAAAGCAGTGATGCCGAGTCGAAGAAATCAACATCATCAACCAACTCGAAATCGAAGAAAGTAGGCGATGTCAGCCACGACCTCAACCTCCGTGTCGATTTCTCATATCGTATGCAGAACGCCCTCAACCGCAACATACAGACAGGCATTACGACAGCCACATCAGGAAGCACGGCATACAGTCTGAAACTCACAGCCGACTACAAGTTCAGCCGTCTGCTCACAGTCAGCGGTTTCCTCGACTGGCAGAAGAATGTGCCACTCGTTTCTTCATCATCCTACCCTACTACAAACGCTGACTTCGGCATCAACATGAAGTTCCAGTTGACCCGATAATGGTGTAGAAAGGAATAGAAAACCCAGAAGCCAAGTACAGAACGCACATCTCTACAAGAACACACGACAGGTATCTTGACGAAATGCAAACGGCATTTTGGCAAAACAAAGAAGTTGTCTTGGCGGAACGATGAAGGAATTTTGACAACGAACCCCGGAAGTTGGACACACACCAACTCTCGGGGTTCATTGTATTTTCAGCCGGCCTACACTCCACACGCCGATGTCTTCTGGACTTCATACTAACTCAGGCACCGTTACAAAGATTGCCGCACGAGCGCTCATGTTTTGTCTCGCGTGCATACGTAAATTGCCAATCGTGCGGTGGACAATATAAAAAGGTGTACACCTTTCTGAATTTTGGTGTACACCTTTCTGGCGTTTGCTGTACACCTTTTCCCAATAAGGTGTACACCTTTTTATAATATCCTGCGCTCGTGAGACAAAACATGAGCGCTCGTGAAAGCATTTATCAGCGCACGATGAAGCATTTATGTTTTGTGGTCATACATTACATTTCCACAGTGCCACATCTATCAGCTGATGAATGCCTCTACATCGTCGATGTGGTAAGGAATGATTTGTTCGCCAAGCACACGGCATCCGTTGTCAGTGATGAGTATATCGTCTTCAAGGCGAATACCACCAAAGTCACGGTATTCCTCAATCTTGTCGTAGCAGAGGAAGTCGCGGTGCATACCTTCTGCCTTCCACTTGTCGATGAGTGCAGGAATGAAATAGATGCCAGGTTCATCGGTCATAACAAATCCTGGTTGCAGGCGACGGCCACAACGAAGGCAGTTGGTTCCGAACTGTGTAGAAGGACGGACTTCATCATCGAAACCGACATACACCTGTCCGAGTCCTTCCATGTCGTGTACATCCATTCCCATCATATGTCCAAGTCCGTGCTGGAGGAACATGGCATGTGCACCAGCCTCGACTGCATCGTCAGTGTTGCCCTTCATCAGTCCGAGGTCCTTCAAACGGTCAGTCATCAATCGGCACACATCGAGGTGCATATCCATCCACTTCTTGCCAGGGCAGGCACGGTCGATGACAAGGTCGTGACATGCTTCGACAATGCTATATATGTCGCGCTGACGCGGAGAGAACTTTCCACTGATTGGGGTGACACGAGTGTTGTCAGAGCAATAGTTATTGACAGTCTCGGCACCTGCATCACACAACATCAGGCGTCCGGCTTCGAGCGGACGGAGCGAAGGATCGCCATGGAAGATTTCGCCATGCATTGTGAGAATGGTGAGGAATGACTCCTTGCAACCGTAACTTTCAGCGATGCCGGCAAGCAGACCTCCAATATATTTCTCTGTCACTCCTGGACGACAAGCCTTCATGGCAGTAGTGTGCATCTTGTAGCCAATAGCCATGGCACGCTCGATTTCTTCGATTTCCTCAGTCGTCTTCACGGCACGCATATCGACCACAGCCTTTATCAGACGGAGTGATGCCTTGTCGCGTACCTGAAGCGGATGAATGCCAAGCAGGTCGCCAATCTGAATCATAAGGTCATGGCGACATGGTGGCAGATAGTGTACTTCTGGGCGGCCTTCGATGAGCTTAGCCAACTGAGCCATTGGTGCAGAATGAGCAACTCCAACCTCTTCGGCAAGGTCGTGAACTGAAGGTACAAAACCCGTCCAGATGATGTCCTCGATGTCGATGTCATCACCGATGAGGTATTCACAGTCGTTGTCGATATCAACGACTCCAACGAGCCCATCGCGTTGCTGTCCGAAATAATAGAGGAACGACGAGTCCTGACGGAACTTATAGGCATTAGCAGGATAGTTTGCCGGAGCATCATTATGTCCGAATATCAGGATGATGCCACTGCCGACCTTCTCTTTGAGGGTCTGGCGACGATTGATGTAAGTTTGTTTGGTAAACATATTGTTTGGTGGTTTAGTGGTTTGGTGGTTTAGTTGTTTGGTAGTTTAGTGGGTTGGTGGTTTAGTGGGTTGGTGGTTTAGGGAGTTGCGCTAATGGCTAATGGCCAATGGCCAATGGCCAATTTCCCCATATCACTCCCTTGCATGTGTCACATAATGCCGTTTCGTGTATGTCATAAAGAATACGGCTCCTACGGCATTGACAATCCATGCAGACCAGAAGGCGGAATGATAGCCAACATTTTCGGCAAACAGGCCACCAATCAGTACGCCGATGCCAAAGCCGACATCCCACGATGTGAGCACCGACGAATTGGCTGTACCTCGTTGAGAGGATGGGGCAAGGTTGATGAACATGGTCTGTATGGCAGGATACATATGTCCGTTGCCCAGACCTATGATGAGTGCTGCGCCATAGAATCCCCACTCGTTGTGAAGAGCAGCAAACAGCAGATATCCAAAGAAAGAGACACAGATGCCTTCGGTGGCATTCTTCGCCACTTCACCACGGCGCAGACCTCTCGCACCGGTCAGGCGTGAAAGCATCAGACCACATGCCAGCAGTGTGAAAAACAGTCCGGAGCCACTCATGATGCCCAGTTCTTCCTTGGCATAAATTGCTAAATAGGTTGAAATCACGCCATAGGAGAATGCAAAGCAAGCCATTGCCAGTCCCTCGCTCCATGCACGAGCCAAGAACAGACGACCAAGACGGAAATGGCGTTGCGGCATGATGCCCGTGACGGCAGTGGCTGGCAGTTTGATGCTCACCTCGAGCAACACGCCAAGCAGCGAACACACAAGGCATATCCAGAACAAAAGGGTGTAACTGTCGGATGCCTGCAACAGATAGATTGCCACGGTCGGACCTATGGCTGTTGCGAGGTTGTTGCTCAGTCCATAGTAGCCTATGCCCTCACCACGGCGCGACGGATGCAGCACATCAATGGCAACGGTACTGGCAGCGACAGTTGTCGCTCCAAACGGGCCGCCATGGAGTGTGCGAAAGATGGCAAACAGCGTGACGCTCCCAGCCACAAGATAACCGGCAAAGAGCAAGCAGAACAGGAAGTTGCAAACCAGCAGCACCATCTTGCGTGGGAAACTATCGACAATGTAGCCGCTGAACGGGCGGACAACGAGGCACATCAAGGTATAGCCCGACAACACAAAGCCAGTCAGTTCTTTGTCGGCACCGAATGTGTCGCGCAAATAGAGAGGTAATAGTGGTGTCAGGAGCATAAAAGAGAAATACAGCAGGAAATTGGCTGCAAGTATCTTTATGTAGTTGGCATTTCGCCAGAGATAAGGTGGTATGCTGTCCATAAACGGTGCAAAGTTAACAACTTTTTTGCAGTTTACAGTTATATTCCCACATTATTTAATAAATCTCGCCACAGAGGTAGTCACACTTCACTTTTTTTTCTTACCTTTGTACTCTCATATATAGTAATTCCACTGCCGTTCCTCTCCTCCGCAGGAAGTGGCAGACATCAGATGGACATCATCCCGCCCAAGGGCAAAATGTGGAGGCAAAAATCAATACAATCAAATGGAACATCCAGAAAATAGCAGCGAATATGAAGGACTGGTGGTTAACGCAGGTGTTGACCATCAGGACATCGTAAACCCCTACCTCAGCAAGATGCGCAAACGCCGTCAGCGCCTGTTCACCCCCGACGAATATGTCGATGGCATCCTGAAAGGCGATGTGACCATGCTCAGTCAGGCAGTGACACTTGTTGAGAGCACACTGCCCGAGCACCAGAAGCTTGCCCAGCAAGTCATCGAGAAATGTCTGCCATTCAGCGGCAACTCAGTTCGCATCGGCATCAGCGGTGTGCCAGGTGCAGGCAAGAGCACCAGCATCGATGCGTTCGGCATAGAAGTGCTCGAACGCTATGGGGGCAAACTGGCAGTACTCGCCATCGACCCAAGTTCGGAAAAGACGAAAGGCAGCATACTCGGTGACAAGACCCGCATGGAGCGTCTGTCAGTTCACCCAAAGTCGTTCATACGCCCTTCACCGTCAGCAGGTTCACTCGGTGGTGTGGCACGCAAGACCCGCGAAACCATCATTCTGTGCGAAGCAGCTGGCTACGACAAGATATTCGTAGAGACAGTCGGTGTCGGTCAGAGCGAGACGGCATGTCACTCCATGGTTGACTACTTCCTGCTCATCCAGTTAGCAGGTACAGGCGATGAACTCCAAGGCATCAAGCGAGGCATCATGGAGATAGCCGACGGCATCGCCATCAACAAGGCCGACGGAAACAATGTGGACAAAGCAGAACTGGCAGCAAGCCATTATCGCAATGCCCTGCATCTGTTCCCAATGCCCGACAGCGGGATCATACCCGAAGTACAGTGTTATTCAGGATTCTACAACCTCAATGTCGATAAAGTGATGAAGACCATCTTCGACTTCATCGACCGTGTCAAGGAGACTGGCTACTTCCAGTACCGACGCAACGAGCAATCAAAATACTGGATGTACGAAAGCATCAACGAGCAGTTGCGCAACAACTTCTACTACAACGAAACCATCAAGGCAATGCTCACCGATGCAGAAAACCAGGTGCTCGGTGGTCAGAAGACTTCATTCATCGCTGCGCAAGACCTGCTCAACACCTACTTCCATGAATTGAGTAATAAGGATTAATAGGGCCATTTTGGCTTGATTGATGAGAGATGAGAGTGAAGAGAACTCTAAACTCTAAACTCTAACCTCTAAGCTCTAACCTCTAAACCCTAACCTCCAAGCTCTAACCCATAAACTCCAAGTCCATTACATATGTCTATGAACATCAAACTCCTATCAATGGCAACATGCCTGACAGTCAGCATCGCAGCATCAGCACAGGCTGGTGACACTGGCTATCAGTTTCTCAATGTGCCTACATCTGCACACTCCGCAGCTTTGGGTGGCAACAATGTCAGCATCATCGAAGACGATGCCACACTGCTGTTCACTAACCCAGCCCTGTTGGTCAATGTGTCGGACAAGACGCTCAGTCTGAACTACACATCCTACATCGCAAGTACCAGCAAACTCAGTGCAGCATTCACTAAAAAAGCTGGCGAGCGCGGTTCGTGGGCTGCTGGTGCCATGGTGCTGAGTTATGGCGACCTCATCGAGACTAACGAGAACTTTGAGGAACTTGGAAAATTCTCAGCCAGCGACATCAACATACAAGGGGGCTACTCTTATATGTTCAACGACGAATGGTCAGGTGGTGTACAGGGAAAAGTGCTGATGTCAAACTACGGAGAGTTCTCGTCCGTGGCACTCGGAGTTGACCTCGGTATCAACTACTACGATGCCGACCGCGGTTGGTCGCTCAGTCTTGTGGCGCAAAACCTCGGTGGTCAGGTCGATGCGCTCTATGAGAAACACGAATCGCTGCCATGCGATGTGGTTCTCGGAGTCAGCAAGGAACTGGCAAATGCTCCACTCCGCCTGTCGTTCACATTCGACGAACTAACCGACTGGGATGTCGAAAAACCGATTGACCATCTTGCCTTCGGTGTGGAGTTCTTCCCATCAAGTGCAACCTGGGTGGCACTCGGTTACAATCCACGCCGTGCCAACGAAATGAAAGTAGCAGACAGCAGCAAGTGGGCAGGACTGTCGCTCGGTGCAGGTCTCGGCATCAAGAAATTCAAGATTGGACTGGCTTATGGCAAATACCATGTAGCAAGTTCGTCACTCACCATCAATGCAAGTTATTCACTTTAACAGTTTAACAGAAAGAACATAACGATGAGCAATCAAGGCAAAATAATCGTAGCCATCGACGGTCATTCATCTTGCGGCAAAAGCACTATGGCAAAATGGCTGGCTCGACAAGTTGGCTACATCTATGTAGATACAGGTGCCATGTACCGCACCATCACGCTGTTTGCAATGCGCAACGGCCTTATCACCTCCGATGCAAAGATCGACCAAGACGGTCTGAAAGAAGCACTCGACAAAGCAGAAATCAGTTTCACTCTCGACCCCGACACCAACCTGCCATTGGCATGCCTTAACGGAGAAGTCGTCGAGAAAGAAATACGCGGTATGGAGGTGTCGAGCCTTGTCAGTCCAATTGCAGCATTGCCGTTTGTCCGCGAAAAACTGACGGTACAGCAGAAAGCAATGGGTGAAAAGAAAGGTATCGTCATGGACGGACGCGACATCGGTACCGCAGTATTTCCACAGGCAGAACTCAAAGTATTCGTCACTGCATCGGCAGAAGTCCGTGCCCGCCGCCGTTTCCTCGAACTGCAAGAGAAAGGCGAACAGAACCTCGACTTTGACGAGATTCTCAAAAATGTACAGGAACGCGACTACATCGACTCCCACCGCGAGATGAATCCTCTGCGTCAAGCCGACGATGCACGTGTACTCGACAACAGCGACCTCACCATCGACGAGCAGAACCAGTTGCTACTGAAAATGTTCAACGAGACAATACAGAATAGTGAAGAGCTTATAGTGGAGAGTGGAGAGGTCTCTAACCTCTAAACCCTATACTCTAAGCCCTATACTCTAAACTCTAAGCTTTAATCTCTAAACCCTAAGCTTTAATCTCTAAACCCTAAGCCAATACCCCCATGCTAATCGAGATTGACAGCGGAAGCGGATTCTGCAACGGAGTGACACGCGCCATCAAGGCAGCCGAAGAGGAACTGGCACAGGCACAGCCCCTCTATTGCCTCGGCGACATCGTACACAACGGACGCGAATGTGAACGCTTGCACGAACTGGGGCTCATCACTGTTGACAAGGAAAACCTCAGTCGAGTTCACGACACGAAACTCCTGCTCCGTGCCCACGGTGAACCGCCTTCGACATATATACAGGCAGCAAAGCAGAACATCGAAATCATCGATGCCACATGTCCCGTTGTGCTGCATTTGCAGAAGCGCATCAAAGCCGACTACGATGCCGACAACCTTCACAAGAAACAAATTGTCATCTATGGCAAGAACGGACATGCAGAAGTAGTTGGTCTGGTTGGTCAGACCGAGGGTACAGCCATTGTCATCGAGACACTCGAAGACGCACAGCAACTCGATTTTTCCAAAGACATCCAGCTCTACTCACAAACCACAAAGTCGCTCGAAGGTTTCCGCGAAATAGTCAGTTACATCGAAAGTCACATGCAGAATGGTGCGGTATTCAACTATTTCGATACCATCTGCCGACAGGTAGCCAACCGAATGCCACGCATCCGCGAATTTGCCGAGCATCACGATGTCATCCTGTTCGTTTCGGGCAAAAAAAGTTCGAACGGCAAAGTGCTGTTCAGCGAATGCCTTGCAGTCAACCAGCGTTCGCACATGATCGACAGCGTGGACGAAATCGATTTCTCATGGTTCAATGAAGCACAGTCAGTAGGCATCTGCGGAGCAACAAGCACACCTAAATGGCTTATGGAGGACTGCCGCAATGCCATCATTGCGCACCCATAAGCATGCACCTCCCTTCTTCAATTAAATGCACATAACAACTAAAATTCAGAAACATCATCACCACCAATGATAGTCTGTATAGCCGAAAAACCAAGTGTAGCACGCGACATTGCCAATGTGCTGGGAGCCACCCAGCCACGGCAAGGTTTCATCGAAGGCAATGGTTACCAAGTGACATGGACAGTCGGTCATCTGTGTGAACTGAAAGCACCGGGTGAATACACCGACCGTTGGAAACACTGGGACATCTGGGACCTACCGATGATTCCACCCCGTTTCGGCATCAAGCTCAAAGACGACAAAGGCATCCAAAACCAGTTTGCCATCATCGAGAAACTGATGAAAAGCGCAGATGAAATCATCAACTGCGGCGATGCTGGTCAGGAGGGTGAACTCATTCAGCGATGGGTGATGCAGAAGGCAGGAGCCAAATGTCCGGTGAAGCGTCTTTGGATCAGTTCGCTGACGGAAGAAGCCATCCGCGAAGGTTTTCAAAACCTGAAAGACCAAAGTGAATACCAGTCACTCTACGAAGCCGGTCTCAGCCGTGCCATCGGCGACTGGACTCTCGGCATGAATGCCACCCGGCTCTACACCATGAAATATGGTCAGAACCGCCAGGTGCTGAGCATCGGACGAGTGCAGACCCCTACCCTTGCACTCATCGTACGCCGTCAGCAGGAGATAGAGAATTTCGTGCCAGAGCAGTACTGGATTCTCTCGACCATTTACCGCGACACCACATTTCAGGCAACAAAAGGCAAGTTTACATCACAGGAAGAAGGCGAGGCATTCCTCAACAAGGTGAAAGGACTGCCGTTCACCATCACAAGCACTGAGTCGAAGAAGGGTACAGAAGCACCCCCGCGCCTCTACGACCTCACAAGTTTACAGGTTGACTGCAACAAGAAGTTTGGGTTTTCTGCCGAGCAGACATTGCAGACCATACAGAGCCTCTACGAAAAGAAACTCACCACCTACCCTCGCGTTGACACCACATTCCTCAGCGACGACATCTATCCGAAATGCCCGACCATCCTGCAAGGCATCCGAGGTTACGAGCAATTTACACAGCCACTTCAAGGCAAGAAACTACCGAAATCAAAAAAGGTGTTCGACACATCCAAAGTGACCGACCACCACGCTATCATACCGACCGGACAAGCAGCACAGAACCTCTCCGACTTCGAACGAAAGGTCTATGACTTAGTTGCCCGTGCATTCATTGCAGTGTTCTATCCCGACTGCAAATTCTTGTCGTCAACAGTCCTCGGAAAGGTTGACGATGTGGAGTTCAAGGCCACAGGCAAACAGATTACGGACCCTGGATGGAAGGTGATTTATGCACATCAGCAACAAGAATCACAAGAAGGTCAGGAAGGACAGGATCAAGACAAGACACTCCCTGCATTTACCGTTGGGGAAAGCGGTCCTCACGAACCATCGCTGATGGAAAAGTGGACCACCCCACCAAAACCATACACCGAAGCCACTCTGCTGCGAGCAATGGAGACCGCAGGCAAACTCGTTGACGATGAAGAGTTGCGCGATGCTCTGAAAGAGAACGGCATCGGTCGTCCATCAACCCGTGCTGCCATCATCGAGACCCTGTTTAAGCGCAATTACATTCGCAAGGAACGCAAGAACCTCATTGCCACCCCTACTGGCGTACAGCTCATAGGCATCATTCACGAAGAACTACTGAAAAGTGCTGAACTCACAGGACTGTGGGAAAAGAAACTGCGCCAGATTGAACGCCACGACTATTCTGCTGCACAGTTCATTGACGAACTAAAACAAATGGTCATCGACCTCATCCAGACCGTACGGGCTGACCACAGCAACCGGCATGTCGAAGTGACAGAAGCTCCTGCGCCAAAGCAAAAGGCAACCAAAGACAAGTCGCAGACACAGGCAAAAGCCACCAATGCACCAGCAGGTTTTCAGCCTAAGGCAAAAACTCCAAGAAAGAAGACCGCCGCTGCTAAAACCCAGGCAACAGCAGCAACGCCACCCCAGGCAACGCCCCCAACACCAAGCAACACAGCAAGCACTGACGAGTGGGTCGGTCTGCGATGCCCTGTCTGCCACGAAGGCACAATCATCAAAGGCAAGACGGCATACGGATGCAGCCGTTGGAAAGAAGGATGTTCATTCCGTCGTCCGTTCGACACATCCGACAAGTAACGGCACAATAAATGCACGGTTTCTGCGTTATTAAATAATAATGAAGACAAACGATAGACATACATACATACATGTTTTTTCGGCACTGACACTGTTAACAGTTCTTGGGACAATGGTTTCATGCAGCAACGAAGCCATCAATTTCAAGAAAGGCGAACAGGCCTATGCCATGGGCGAATACTACCGTGCAGCCCAGTTCTATCGCAAGTCATATCAAGGAATTTCAACAAAGGACAAGCCAAAGCGTGCTGACCGTGCCTTCCGCATGGGCGACTGTTACCGTCGCATCAACAATCCCCAGAAGGCAATGCAGGCATTCCAGAATGCAGTACGCTATGGACATCCCGACTCCACCGCACTGATTTATTTAGGTCAGCAAAACCTGAAATTGGCGAGCTACAAGGCTGCCCGTGAGGCATTTGAGCAGTATCTTGCCATTGACCCGGGCAACGAACTGGCACGCTCTGGTTTGCTCTCATGCGAACTTGGTCCGCAATGGAAAGCCAACCCAAACCTTTATATAATAAAGAAAGAACCAAACTTCAATTCCACTCGTTCCGACTATTCTCCAATGCTGTTTGGCGACGAGTCCGACCAGATGCTCATCACATCAACACGCAAAAACGCACAGGGCGATGACCTCAACGGCATCACAGGTGTGAAGAGTGCCGACATGTTTATTGTTCGCAAAGACGAAAACAAAAAGTGGAAAGAGGTTGAAGAAATCGAAGATGCCGTCAACAGCGAATACGATGAAGGCGCAAGCTGTATATCGCCCGATGGCAAGACCATGTACTTCACACGCTGCTCCACCGACCCAGACTATCCCCGTTATGCCGAAATCTGGCAATCAACTCGTTCGGATGCCGCATGGGGAAAACCATCCAAGTGCATGATTTCCAAGGACACACTATCATCATTTGCCCACCCTGCCGTGTCGCCCGACGGCGAATGGCTCTATTTCGTCAGCGACTTCCCTGGAGGCGAAGGCGGACTGGACATATGGAAGACCCGCATCACTTCGGCAGGATTCGGTGGAATGGAAAATGTAGGACGCCCAATCAACACCCCTGGTGACGAGATGTTCCCATCGTTCCGTCCGAACGGCGACCTCTACTTCTCGTCAGACGGACACCCTGGCATGGGAGGACTCGACATACTGAAAGCCACCCCCGACTCCGTCTGTGGGTGGATTGTAGAGAATCAGCAATACCCGCTCAACTCCTCTGCCGACGACTTCGGCATGACATTCGAAGGCATTCACAACCGAGGTTTCTTCTCATCAAGCCGAGGCGACAACGCCCGTGGATGGGAAAACATATACAGTTTCGAACTTCCCGAAATCATCCAGTCGGTCACTGGCTGGGTGTATGAGAAGGACGGATACGAACTGCCCGAAGGACTGGTACATGTAGTTGGCAACGACGGTACAAACGAGAAGATGAGTGTGCGTGGCGACGGTTCGTTCCAAATGGTGCTGAAACCCGGTGTCAGCTATGTGATGCTTGGACAGTGCAAGGGGTACCTCAATGTGAAGCAGGAGATATGTGTGCAGCAGTCAGAACAAAGCGAAGAATACACACTCCAGTTTGCATTGCCACCAGTCAACATTCCAGTGCTGATTGACAACATCTTCTACGAATTCGACAAGGCTACACTCACACCCGAATCGACCGAAGCGCTCGACAAACTTGTGGTACTGCTCAATGAAAACCCGAACATCACCATCGAGTTATCGGCTCACTGCGACTACCGAGGCAATGACGACTACAACCTCCGTCTGTCACAGCGGCGTTCAGAGTCTGTCGTCCGCTACCTTATCGACCACGGCATCAAGAGCGACCGCCTCGTTGCTCGCGGATACGGTGAGAACCAGCCAAAGATTATTCGCCGCCGACTGGCTGAAACACACAAGTTCCTGAACGAAGGCGATACACTCAGCGAAGCCTACATCCAGAAACTGAAAGAAGAAGAGCAAGACATCTGTAATGCACTCAACCGCCGCACCGAATTCCGTGTACTCCGCACCACCTACGGCATGACCATCCAAGAGTACGAAAAGGACGGCAGTGCTGCTTCTACCGATGATTCATCAGATGAAGAGGCAATAAATGAAGAGTCAACAAACAGAGCGTCAGCATTAAAAGAAGAAAAGCCACTGGATAGAGAAGAGCTCAAAGGAGACGCAAGGACCGAAGACGCCACAAATGAGACAAACGCCTTGAAAGAGGAGAAGAAAACCTCCATAAGAAAATCCATCGCTGGCAAGTCGCTGAAAAAGGCGGATGACAGCAATGATGCCGTCGCACCTGACAAGAACTAAAATTGCCGCATTTGCACACTTCACTTTCAAAAACGCATCATTCAGCCTGCATTTTAGCCACATCATCCACAAAAAAACGCACTTACATAACACTATATTACATTAATTTTCCTAACTTTGCATTGATTTTTTAACAGAATTAAAGAGTGCGCGGCTCCTTAATTCACAAGTTGTTTTTAGATTATGAATTTATATGTACGCTATTTTGAGCATGACACGCTGGCAACCAACATGGAAGAGGTTGTTGCGTTTTTGGAATCATTGAAAGAAGTAAAAGTTGATGATTCGGTAATCAACAAGATTATCAGTTTTCAAAACTCAAGCAATCTCTACCCTTATCGCTTGAAGGTTGGCTACACTAATTATGTTTTATTTCTCAAGACAGAGGCAAACACACTTGAGGAATTCAAGGAACTCGAACGCATCCGCAACCAGCAGAAAGCCGATGGCACCTACATTGCAGAAAAGAAAAAATCGGTGCTGGACAAGCTCAACGAACCATTGGAAGGCTGGTACGAAGCAACCCTTCTCTTCAAACGAGTTATTCTAATTCCTGAAACAAACAAGTTCCAGTATCGCGACACACGGTTCCGTGCAAAACTGAAAGCATCAAGTCCAATGGACTGCTACAACCGCGTCGTCAACCATCTGCGCAACCGTCAGGATGTCGATTCACGCAGCCAGTTCCCTTCTGCCAAGAGCAACAACTTTATCTACCAGTTCCTCGACGAAAACCAAGAAGAGAACTCAGACAACTAAGTCACACTTGTTTCCTTATTCGCCATTCTTTTAGGTAAAGATTATTGGCACGCGCACCAATGTTCTTTGCCAGTCCCAGTGGCATTCCGCAAAAAGTGACTGTAACCAAGCCCCGTGGAGCATCGGCTGGAAGTTGTATAGCCTCTCCATGCAAATACTTCAAAGCAATGTGCGAGCCGACATCGACGAATGGCGGCTCGTATTTGTTTTCAAGTGGCAACACTTTCAGACCGCCAGGCATGGCATCTGCCGAGTCGGGAGCCGCCCCACCCTTTTTGTTCTTCACCTTATGTCCCTTGCGCAACTTTTTATCATTAGCCGAGACCATTTCCTTACCGTTTGACTTGCCATTCTGCCTCCATTCATCCACAGCACAGTCCTGCTCAGAGTCATCTGCTGCACACACCGGTTCCACATCATCAGCAGTCGCACCATGTTTTTTCAGCAAAGCGCAGAAGAAGCCCTCGCCACTCACCCTGTGAGGGTAAAAATGATAGAACGGAGCATTCGTCACATTCCATTCCGCAGGAACTGGCACACTGACAATGTCGGCACCAAGTTCGTCGGCAATCCATCTGACATTGTCCTCATCCTCCCGACGGTTATATGTGCAAGTGCTGTAAATCATGTAACCGCCTTCACGAAGAGTTTTCCAGATGGTCGAAACGATGTCGCGCTGACGCTCCTGGCACATAGTCACATTTGCCAGGCTCCAGTCCTCCACAGCCTTTTCATCCTTACGGAACATACCCTCGCCCGAGCATGGCACATCGCAGAGGATGAAGTCAAACACGCCACTGCCCATACGGCTGACATCAGCAGGCGAGTTGTTGGTCACCAGCACACTCACAGCTGAGGCATCCACATCAGCATCAACCGGGCGACGAGTCCACTTGCTCACATTCTCGCGCAGCACCTGAGCACGCTTCGGCATTATCTCGTTAGCAATCAGGCGCGACCCTGCAGGCAACGCAGTCTGCAACAATGTTGATTTACCACCGGGAGCAGCACAGAGGTCAAGAGCACGGACAGCACCACCCCACTCTCCTTCCGCCTTCAACCACTGGCACAAATGCCAGATAAACATCGACGAAGCCTCTTGCACATAGTATGCACCGGCATGAAGCAGCGGATCCATCGTAAACGACGGTCGCAGACGAAGATACCTGCCAAGCGGGCACCATGGCACAACCTGCTCATCCGCAGCAGCCATTTCTGCCCATGGCGTACCGTCACACCGCTTTGCGGCAGCAATGACATCTGCATTTCTCCATCTCACACTCACCGGACAAGGTTCGTCCATTGCTTTCATAAACGGCTCAAACTCACCTTCGGGCAATGTGTCACGCATCTGCTGTATAAAATCTTCAGGTAACTGCATTCTTTACTTATGTATTATATATCTGTGTGTAGGAGTGGCATTCATGCCACAATTACAGGGGAATGATAACTGATGCAAAGGTAACACTTTTACACGACATAGCAAAGAGTTACAGAATAAATCGGGTTGTCGGCATATGTCACCGCTAACTACACCGCTGCACAGCAGTGCCTACCTCCAACAACTATTTTCTCTCACGAGCGGAGACAAATGTCTTTTCGAGCGCTCGTAAATGGTCTATCGAGCGGACGATAATACAAAAAGGTGTACACCTTACCGAAAAAAGGTGTACAGCATTCCAGAAAAAGGTGTACACCAAATGTCAAGAAGGTGTACACCTTTTTATTATTTATGAGCGCTCGCGAAGGAAAACATCAGCGCTCGCGAAGGAAAACATCAGCGCTCGCGAGGGAAAACATCAATGCTCGTTAAGGGAAACATCAATGCTCGTTAAGGGAAAGACAACAAATTTCCCCTTGCTGGGCATTAAACCCAAATCGGTCATTAGGCTGTTACGCGCTGACAAGCCTTCTTTTCGTCATCTGTAATGTCGCTTCTCGGTTACAATGGAACCCCATTGCGCCCTCAAACCGGCAATACATCTGCTAAAAAACTCCTTTGTCGGCATAAACGCCGAGTCGTCGCAAACCTCATGACATTCAGTCATTCGGTCATCATAACGCTAATGAACGATTTGGGTTAAATGACTCAATAACAAAAACTACCAAATAACTAAACAATCAAAATTTATGAACATTCAACCATTAGCTGACCGCGTGCTCGTACTTCCTGCACCGGCTGAAGAAAAAACTATCGGCGGTATCATCATCCCTGACACTGCAAAGGAGAAACCTCTGAAGGGTGAAGTTGTTGCTGTTGGCAACGGTACAAAGGACGAGGAAATGGTCCTCAAAGTGGGCGACCAGGTGCTCTACGGCAAATACTCAGGCACAGAACTGGAATACGAAGGTGTCAAGTATCTCATTATGCGTCAGAACGACATTCTCGCGGTGCTTAAAAATTCATAACATTTAATTATTAATTTTCAAAAATGGCAAAAGACATTAAATTCAATATCGAAGCCCGCGAACAGTTGAAACAGGGCATCGACACACTGGCAAACGCAGTGAAGGTAACTCTCGGCCCTAAAGGTCGTAATGTAATCATCGAAAAGAAGTTTGGCGCTCCTCACATCACAAAGGACGGTGTGACTGTTGCCAAGGAAATCGAACTGGCTGACGCCTTCCAGAACACTGGTGCACAGATGGTGAAGAGTGTTGCAAGCAAGACTGGCGACGATGCTGGCGACGGTACTACTACTGCTACTGTCCTGGCTCAGTGCATCTGCGCAACTGGCCTGAAGAATGTGGCTGCTGGTGCCAACCCTATGGACTTGAAGCGCGGCATCGACAAGGCTGTGACAAAGGTTGTGGAAAACATCAAGTCACAGAGCGAGCAGATTGGTGACAACTACGACAAGATTGAACAGGTTGCCACTGTCAGCGCAAACAACGACCAGGAAATCGGTAAGCTCATCGCTGACGCAATGAAGAAGGTAAGCAAGGACGGTGTCATCACAATTGAAGAAGCTAAGGGCCGCGACACAACAATTGGTGTTGTCGAAGGTATGCAGTTCGACCGTGGTTATCTGTCACCTTACTTCGTGACTGACACTGAGAAGATGGAGTGTGTGATGGATTCACCGCTCATCCTCATCTACGACAAGAAAATCTCTAACCTCAAGGAGTTCCTCCCTATCCTCGAACCTGCCGTTCAGACTGGTCGTCCACTGCTCGTCATTGCTGAGGACATCGACTCTGAGGCTCTCACCACCCTCGTGGTCAACCGTCTGCGCAGCCAGTTGAAGATTTGTGCTGTGAAGGCTCCTGGCTTCGGCGACCGTCGCAAGGCTATGCTCGAAGACATTGCCATCCTCACTGGCGGCATCGTCATCAGCGAGGAGAAGGGTCTGAAACTGGAACAGGCTACCATCGAAATGCTCGGCACCTGCGAGAAGGTGACTGTCTCAAAGGACAACACTACTATCGTCGGTGGCAAGGGTGAGAAGCAGAACATCCAGGACCGTGTCAACCAGATCAAGAACGAAATCAAGAACTCAACTTCTGACTATGACAAGGAAAAGTTGCAGGAGCGTCTTGCCAAACTGTCAGGTGGCGTTGCCGTACTCTATGTAGGTGCTGCCAGCGAAGTCGAGATGAAGGAAAAGAAGGACCGCGTGGATGATGCTCTCTGCGCTACCCGTGCTGCTATCGAAGAGGGTACAATCCCTGGTGGTGGTGTCGCTCTCGTCCGCGCCATCGATGCTCTCGAAGGTATGGAAGGTGAGAATGCCGACGAAACCACTGGTATCAAGATCATCAAGCGTGCCATCGAAGAGCCTCTGCGCCAGATTGTCGAGAACGCAGGTCTGGAAGGTTCAGTAGTAGTTCAGAAGGTTCGTGAGGGCAAGGGCGACTTCGGTTACAATGCCCGCAAGGACAAGTACGAGAATCTCCGCGAAAGCGGTATCATCGACCCTACAAAGGTTACTCGCGTAGCCCTCGAAAATGCTGCTTCAATCGCAGGTATGCTCCTCACCACCGAGTGTGTCATCTGCGATGCAAAGGAAGACAAGCCTGAAATGCCAATGGGCGGTGCTCCTGGCATGGGCGGCATGATGTAATAACGATACGCAATACGAATATTATGCACGGTGGGCAAGTCTGTTGCTCACCGTGTATTTTTTATGAACAATTGAACCAAAATCGGTCATTAGGCTGTTACACGCTAATGAACGATTTGGATTAAAAAAGCCATGCGGCCGACCGGCCGCATGGCTTTTTTCGTTTTTTCCCAATCCGCCAAGCGTGCGCCTGGCACGCTCGACGATGGTTTGTCGTGTTATTTGCTCTGGCTGTCGTCAGTCATGCCGACTTCGATGCGGTTGCCTGACTTGAACAGTTTCTTTGCGAGTGCCTGAACATCGGCTGGTGTGATGGAGTCAACAACCTTGTCGTAGTCAGTGACATAGTCCTTGTTCTCGCGAGTCATGTTGATAAGCTGGCTGAGCCAGTAACCGTTGCCCTTGATGTTCTCGTCGTGGCTGCGGTGGAGATACTGCTTTGCCTTGTCGAGCATTTCAGCAGAAGGACCATTGTTGACGATGTCCTCAACGCCGTTATAGATGATTTCAGTCATGTGCTGACGCTTGTCAGGAGATGTTGGGAGTTGGAAAATCATCTGTGCCTGAGTCTCTGGATAGTCGGTGCTACCTGACTGTACGCCTACGCTGTAAGCACCACCTTCGTCCTCACGGACAGTCTCAGTGTATTTCATGTTCATCACCTGATCGAGCATGTCGAGAGTGAGAATGCTGCGGAGGTCTTCCTTGAAGTCGTGTGTGTGATATACGAAGAGGACTGTTGCAGCTGGAGTCTCCTGCTTCTTCTGGAAGACATTGGTGATTTCGCCGTCTGCCATCTTCATGTCAATCTTCTTGAACTTCTCAGCACCCTTCTTCACTGGAATGCTTCCGAGATACTTCTCGAAGAGTGGAAGAGCTGTCTCGATGTCGATGTCGCCCACGAAGTAGAAGTCGAAGTCGTCGCCGTCAGCGAAACGCTCCTTGTACATTTCGAGAATGCGGTCGTAAGAGAGTTTGTCGAGGTCGGAAGCCTTTGTGCGGAGAGCACGTACATTGTTGTTGTAGATGACGCTGGCGATAGAGTCCTGAAGTGCAGTGGTTGGCTGAAGTTCTGCGTTTTCGAGACTTGCCTTTGCACGCTGGATGGTTGATGCAAATACATCGTCGTCGCGGCGGATTGAAGTGAATGCGAGGTAGATGAGCTGGAGTTCAGTTTCGAGGTCCTTAGTCACACATGAACCGCCGATGGTCTCAGTCCTTGCACCTACTGATGGAGTCATGCTGACCTTCTTGCCAGCGAGTTTCTTGCGGAGGTCGATGGCAGAGAAATTGCCGAAACCGCCCTGCTGAGCCATGTCGATCTCATCAGCATTGAGCCATTCGTCGTTGCTGAAGAGTGATGTACCACCCCAGCTTACAGCGCGGACTGAAATGTTGTTTGGTGTGAAGTCGGTCTTCTTGACATAAATCTTGATGCCGTTCTTGAGTGTGATGAGCTGTGAGTCGAACACGCTTGGCTGCTGCTTCTTGACAGGGCTGCCCTTGAGTGCAGACTCGTCAACGAGTGGTTCGTCGCTCACCTCTTCCTTATATGCTTCGATGTTCTCGGCACGAACCTCCTCCATGTAGCGGAGAATCTGGTCCTTTTCAGGCATGTTCACACCTTCCTTGTCAGGGAGGAGGAAGAGCACTACGAGGTTGCTGTCAGCCTCCTGAGCCATAGCCTGATTGATGACATCAACTGGAATCTGGTCAGCGATGGCAGGAATCAGCTGGTGCTCGAGTTCGATGCCCATTGCAGGTTCTGCATCAAGGAAGTTTCTGTAATACTCTTCACAGAAGCTGGTGTTGCTGATCTTGTCGCGGCGCTCGTATGCGTTGTCGAGGTTCGATTTGAGGTTTTCGATATAACGGATGTATTCGCTCTCGGTGAAACCGAATCGCTTTGCACGGAGAATTTCACGATAGAGTGCCTTGATGGCAGATTCGTACTCGTTGTCCTTGAATACGGTAATACCCTGGAAGGCATCCTTTGTCTTTGAGATGAGGTATTCGCCGAAGCCTGCCTGACCCTGGATGAATGGAGGGTTTGGCTTCTGTGTGAGTTCTGCCATACGGGTGTTGAGCATTGACTCGATGGCACCCTTTACATAGTCGATGACGATGTACTGCATGCCCTGCTTCATCTCTGCTGGCACCACATCTTCCTTCCACATGATGATTGCCTCGGAAGCAGTCATTTCCTTGTCCTTACCTACGGCAAACACTGGTTCAGCGTTGTCAGGCACTGGGAAGTAGATGCGCTCAGCAGGATTCTCCACTGGCTTGATGTCGGCAAAGATGGTCTTGATTTTCTGTTCCACCTGGTCAACATCAATGTCGCCGACAACGACGATAGCCTGGAGGTCAGGACGATACCACTTCTTGTAGTAGTCGCGCAGAGTCTTGTACTTGAAGTTCATCACTACATCCATTGTTCCGATTGGGAGGCGGTAAGCATACTTGCTGCCTTCATAGATGATCGGGAACACCTGGTCGTACATACGCATTGATGCCTGCTGGCGGTAGCGCCACTCTTCGTTGATGACACCGCGCTCCTTGTCGATTTCCTTGTCTTCGAGCAGGAGGTCGTGGCTCCAGTCGTGCAAGATGAGCAGACATGAGTCGATGGCTCCTGGGTGTGCAATGACTGGCACATTGTTTACATTATAGACTGTCTCGTCGGTTGATGTGTAGGCATTGAGGTTTTCACCAAACTTCACACCGATGCTTTCGAGGTACGACTTGAGTTTGTCGCCAGGGAAGTGTGTTGTACCGTTGAAGCACATGTGCTCGAGGAAGTGAGCCAGACCGCGCTGGTCGTCCTCTTCCTGCATACTGCCCACCTTCTGTGCGATGTAGAAGTCGGCACGCTGTTCAGGCCACTGGTTATGACGAATGTAATAAGTGAGTCCGTTGTCGAGTTTGCCCATGCGTACGGCTGGGTCGAGCGGAATTTTCTGCTCCATCTGAGCAGTTGCACCGATGGCAACTATTGCCAGGGCTACAAGTGAAAGAAATCTTTTCATTGTTACTAATTAATACTTATTTTGAACTTGATTTTGTTTAGTCTTTTATCAGTTAGACGCAATGATGATGAAATAACTACAATAAAATTGAAGTTTTTTTAAGAATCCCTTATTTCTTGTCGAGGGCATGTGGTGCGTAATCGACAGTGAAGTGGAGTCCACGGCTTTCCTTGCGTTCGAGTGCCTGACGGGTGATGAGGTAGCCCACATTGATCATGTTGCGGAGTTCGCAGATGTCGCGGGTTGGTTTCACACGCTTGAACAGGTGCTCGGTCTCTTCATACAGCAGGTCGAGGCGCTCCCAGGCACGGTGGAGTCGGAGGTCGGAACGGACGATGCCCACATAGGTGCTCATGATCTGCCCTACTTCCTTCACATCCTGTGCGATGAGCACTTTCTCCTCGTTTGTCATGGTGCCTTCATCGTTCCACTCAGGTACATCCTCGTTGAACTCGTACTGGTCAACCTCCTCGATTGAGTGCTTGGCTGCTGCATCGGCATAGACCACAGCCTCGATGAGCGAGTTGCTTGCCAGGCGGTTGCCTCCGTGCAGTCCGGTGCATGAGCATTCGCCCAGTGCATAGAGTCGGCGGATGGACGACTGACCGTCGAGGTTGACCTTGATGCCGCCGCACATGTAGTGTGCAGAAGGGCAGACAGGTATGTACTCCTTGGTGATGTCGATGCCGATGGACAGGCACTTGGCGTAGATGTTAGGGAAGTGGTGCTTGGTCTCCTCCGGGTCCTTGTGTGTGACATCGAGGCAGACATGGTCGAGTCCGTGAATCTTCATCTCCTTGTCGATGGCGCGTGCCACGATGTCGCGTGGTGCCAGCGACAGACGCTCGTCGTACTTCTGCATGAACTCCTCGCCGTTTGGCAGACGGAGAATGCCTCCGTAGCCGCGCATTGCCTCAGTGATGAGGTAGGCAGGGTGAGTCTCCTTCGGATTGAACAGCACAGTCGGGTGGAACTGCACAAACTCCATGTCCTGCACCTTGCCCTTGGCGCGATAAACCATCGCTATGCCGTCGCCAGTGGCAATGTTAGGGTTGGAAGTAGTGGCATAGATGGCTCCGGTGCCGCCTGTTGCCATGATGGTCACGCGCGAGAGGTAGGTATCGACCTTACCCGTCTCGGGGTTGAGTATGTATGCACCATAGCATTCGATGTCGGGGGTGCGGCGTGTGACGCGCACTCCGAGGTGATGCTGGGTGATGATTTCCACTGCGAAATGATGTTCGAGCACTTCGATGTCGGGATTGCTGCGTACGGCTGCCATCAGCCCGCGCTGAATTTCAGCACCAGTGTCGTCGGCATGGTGAAGGATGCGGAACTCGCTGTGGCCACCTTCCTTGTGGAGGTCAAACTTTCCGTCGTCGTTCTTGTCGAAGTTTACACCCCACTGCACCAGTTCACGGATGCCGTCGGGGGCGTTCCTCACCACTTGTTCCACTGCTTCGCGGTCGCTGATGAAGTCACCGGCAATCATGGTGTCCTCAATGTGTTTTTCGAAGTTGTCAACTAAGAGGTTTGTCACTGAGGCAATACCGCCTTGTGCCTTGGCTGTATTTGCCTCTTCAAGGGTAGTCTTACATACGATGGCAATCTTGCCTTTCTTGGCTCTCGCTACCTTGAGAGCGTAACTCATTCCGGCAACTCCGCTGCCGATAATGAGAAAGTCGAATTTCCTTGTCATGACTCTACAGGTGGGTTCTATAGTGAAATTACGGCACAAAGTTAAGCATTTATTCTCAAACTCATTAATAATAATAAGGAAAAGTGAGTCGAAGGGTGTGTTTGGAGGAACACGGACGCAAGAAAGTTTATATATTTCGCCCTGAAAGGGCAGCCACGCAGTGCCCATAGCCCAATAGCAAGCAACGCGGCGCCTTGGGTCGCTGGATGTTTTCATTCCACCACTCTGAAAAGGGAGGGATTGGGAGGGTACAGTTGGGAGAAGGTCCACTCATGTTTTCCCTCACGACCGCTCGTGTTTTCTCTCACGAGCGCTCATGTTTTCCTTCACGAGCGCTCATAAATTAAAAAAGGTGTACACCTTCTTGAATTTTCGTGTACACCTTTTCCAGGTTTGCTGTACACCTTTTCGCAGGAAGGTGTACACCTTTTTCAATTATCCACCGCTCGCGTGAGCATTTACGAGCGCTCGTGATGCAATTATCCACCGCAC
>JAGHSZ010000099.1 GCA_018065565.1 Candidatus Colivivens caballi | reverse complement strand
ATCTGTTCAAAAACTCCTTTGTCGGCATAAACGCCGAGTTGTCGCAAACCTCATGACATTCAGTCATTCGGTCATCATAACGCTAATGAACGATTTGGGATAATCGGTACAGATGTTTATGACAATAATGACCAATTTGGGAATATTTGCGAAAAAGAAACGGCCAAAATACGCTGATTTTTGCCTTTTTATTGCTTTGATGTATCGTAAATGTACTTTTGATACATGGCACAAAATCGATGATACATTTTTTCTTGCTCATATTCAGCATATAGCGTACCTTTGCATCGTCAAAAGAAAAAGCGGTGTTGCTGGCAAGTGATTTGTAGGAAACACAGGCATCTAGAGATATACTCAAAAACTTTATAATTGTTCAAGTTAATAGTTAAGTTTGATTAGTGGTAGGAGAAGCTCTTCAGCGGAAGGACTTCTCCTTTTTGTTTTTTTATCGTTATGGTATGCGTCTGGAATACGCCACAGCCTCGTAGAGGCAGTCAATAACCCCATACATACGGAGTTAATCCTCAATTCTTATGGAGCTTAATCCTTAATACTTAATTCCTCGCTTCTTGCTTCCTTTTACTCTCACGAGCATAGATAAATTGCTTCGCGAGCGCTCGTAAATGCCAAATCGTGCGCTCGACAATTGGAAAAGGTGTACACCTTCCTGAAAAAAGGTGTACAGGTTATTTGAAAAAGGTGTACACCTTTCTGTGGTTTGGTGTACACCTTTTTATGTTTATGAGCGCTCGTTAAGGAAAACATGAACGCTTGTTAAGGAAAACATGAACGCTTGTTAAGGGAAACATAAGTGCTCGTGGAGTAAAACGCCTGTTGCAGAAAACAACAATGCATGGACTTGTTCGCGGCTGAAATGCCAGTGAGAGGTCCATGCATTGTGTGAACGGTGATGATGTGTGGCTGCTACTTATGTGGCTGCTTGTCAGCCGTTATGTTGGCTTTGTTGCGCCACAGAAGTGGGCGTGCTGTGGCTGTCCTATCTGAACAGTACCTTGCGGCTGCGTCCGTCGGCAGTGCGAACGATGTTGAGTCCGCGTCGAGGTGAGTTGAGCTGGACTCCGTTGATGTCGTAGTAGGTCTCAGGCTGTGCCGACTGACGGTCGGATTCAATCAGTTCGATGGCATTGGTTTCAGGGATGGTGTTGACTCTGCAACTGGCGATGAGGAACTCGGTGAAACCTCCTGCGGTGCCCGATGCGTTGACAAAACGGATGATGTACTTGCCTGGTGTGGTAACGGTGAATTCCAGTTCGTATTCGTGGGCATTTGTGATGTTGCCGCTGAAATTGCCGTTGATGTTAGGCGATGCCAGGTATGACGACGACTCTGCGATGACAGTGCCTGATGCCGTGGTGATCTGCACCTTGTAGCGAGGTGTACCCTTCCATGCTGCGTTGGCAAATGTGACTTTATGCTTGCCAGCTTCGAGGTTGAGAGGGAAGTCGGCCTGACGACCAAACTCGGCACAATCATTGCGCCAGTAGAGTGCAGAACCTTGATAACCAGTCAGTCCTACGAATGTGCGTGCTCCTGATGAATAGGTGTTAGGGTAGTTGTGGAGTGTGTTGTCCTCCTGAATGGCTTGCCAGCCCTGTGGCATTGCACCCGACACCACTCCGGTGTAGTCGAGCTGATAGACTGATGTGACATCGCTGAATACTGGTGAGAGTGTCACATTGTCGTCGGGCATTGTGAATGAGTTGTCGCTGGCAATGACGGCATCGCCGTGGATTGATGTCCAGCCCGACAGACGGTAGCCTTCGTCGGGTTCGACTGTGAGCACGATGTGCTCGCCCTCGGCTGCTGAGTCGGCACTGGCTATGACTGTGCCGTGTTCAGCCTGACGGATGTTGATGGCAAACTTCTCAAACGGGATGCCCTCAGGGTAGTAGGTCACATTGTCGATGTACATGCTTGCACCGCCTGTGTTGGTGATTACCAGTTCGTTGTCGCCCTGCTTCATGGTTGCCTCAAATGTGGCGCGTTTCCATTCGTTGAATGCTGTCTGTTCGAGGCGCAGAGCCTTTCTCACCTTGTTGACACTGGTGATGATGGTGCTCGACTTGGTGGTTGACATGTATCGGATGGCAATGGTGTATGTGCCTGCGGTCTTTGCCTTGAATTTGTGGGTGAGGGCGCCAGTTGTGTTGGTTCCCATGTCGGCGAAACCGTTGCCGGCATGACCTCTGACGCTTGGGTACCAGTCGTAAGGATTGGTCACACAGCTTTTTATGCTCTTGAAGTCCATGTCTTCGGCTTCGATGGTCACTTCTCCGTAGTATGTTTCAGGTTGTTTTGGCAAGCTGAGCGGTGTGGATGGGAGTGTGTCGTTGCTGCGTTCGGTCTGGTCGCCGCTGCAATTGATGGTGACATCGACTGGTCCGTTGTGCTTGATGCTGAGTGTGAATGTGCCGTTCTCTGCGTCCCATGTCTTTGTAGGCGTGGTGGTTGTGGCAGTGACGCGCTTTGTCACCTTGTAGGTCGGTTCGGTGGTGGCACCGCTGATGGTGATTTCATCGAGCACGATGGTTGTGGTGTCAGTGCGGAAGTTGTTGAGGTAGAGGTCGATGTGGTCGGCATATTCGCGTATGCATCCGCTGCTCAGTTTGCCATAGTTGAGGCTGAGACTTTCGCAGGTGTTATAGAGGAGCGGAATCTTTGCCGATGCAGTCTTTTTGCTGTTGAGGTATGTGTATGGGGTGTATGTGACCAGCTGATTCTTGTGGCGTGCCACAAACAGGTCGCCGGTGCTGACTTCGGGGTAGTACTTGTTGAATTCGTTCACCTTCTTGGTCTGTGTGCTCCATCGTGATGTGTAGGTTGACTTCTTGACTTGTACAGGGATGGCGCGTGCCAGTGAGTCGTAGAGTCCGATGGCCACAGGTATGGTGGCGTAGCGGCCAGTCTTCTTGAAGTAGCAGAAGTTGTCCATCCACTGTCCGTTGCCGCGGTTGAATGGGTCGTCCTGTTTGTAGAGACCGTTGTAGAGGTCGCCCCATGCTGCGTATTTCTGTTCATCGTTGCCCGATGATATGTCGTTGACTACGATGATTTTAGTCTTTTCCACTGCCTCGGCACGCGATGGTATGTACATCTCGCCGTTGATGATTTTGCGGAACATGTCGAGCCAGATGTTTCTGAATCCAGGGAACACGCCCCAGTTGCGTCGGGTGTAGCCGTTGACTGTCGAGTTGCTGAGATTCTGGAAATCCTCGGTCCAGATGAGTTCGGGACCGTCCCACACAGCACCTCCGTTGATGCATGTCTGCTCCATCACTGTGCCGATGCCAGCTGCTGTTGGGTATTTCTTGCCGTGATTTTCGCCAAGGATGCCGTCGAGTGCTCCGTTCCATCCGCAGTTGTCATAGCGGACTCCGTAGTTGGCTGTGAGTCCGGAGATGAATGGTGAATAGGTGACACTCTCGTTGTTGTAGAAGCACGATGATGTGGTGTATTTATAGAGCCAGAGCATGGCTTCCGGGTATTTCTTGCAGGCTTCCAGCAGGTTGGCATTGCGTTTCAGCATACCGACAGGGTTGAGCGGGTGCGACCAAATGTTGCCGCAGAAACTGACAGTGAGGAAACCGCCGTAGCGATGCGACATCTCGACCAACTTGGCAAAGAGGGCAATGCGCGAAGGCTGTGAACTGGAATACTTGTTGCCTTCGTCGAATCCCCAGAACTGCTCGGCATAGTTCCATCCGAGGAAGTTAGGGTAGTGCTTGAAGAAATATTCGAAGGTTTCGAGGTCGTCGTCGAGGATGTGGGTCTTGCCACCGCTGGCAGGCTGGCAGGTGAACCACATGCCGTTGTGCTGGCAGACGGTTGCCCACGACTTGTAGGTCTTCACTGCATTCTGTGGCATCTTATGTACATCGCGCTCTGGGTCGTAGCCGCATGAGAGTGAGAGGTTCATGCAGACATAGGGCTTGATGTCGTCGGGGATGAGGTCGATGATTTTCTGTGGGTCGGCCTGGTTCCACACATCGACATGCACCAGCCAGAGTGGGTGCTGTGAGTCAATGGGGCGTCGTGCCTGGGCATTTGCATTGGCGAAGCCCACCATCATGAGGAGGGTGAGCACTACTGTGCGACAACTGATCAGTCGTCTGGCAGTCTGGGTGATTGGTTGTTTAGTCATTTGATTACTTTGTTGTTTTACAAGGTTATTTATGAGTTTGATTTGTAATTCTCTTGCAAAGTTAGCAATATATATATAAATAAGGTGTGCCTCGTGATGAAGCACACCTTATTTGTTACATTGTGGCAAAAATATGCTACAAAGGTCGGTCGGCATGTGTAGTACTTGTTCTACCGAATGTTAATCGTGTGTGATGGTGAACCGTGCATACTTGATGAGCAACTGCTTGGTGCCTGCATTCTGAAATTCCACTGTTGCTTTCAGGCTGTCGCCTTCTCCCTCGACATTCTTGATGGTGCCGATGCCGAAACGGTCGTGGCTGATGACCATGCCGGGGCGAAGCTGGGAAGAGGGTTGCCTTGTGGCGGGGTTGTCTTGTGGTTTCGTGTTTTGAACGGTCGGCTGGACGGTTGAACGGCTGTCGCTGATTTTGTGCAGACGCTTCCACGGGAGTTCCACATCGCGCTTTGGCTCGGGTGGTGTCGGTGCAGCTCCGAATACGCTGTCGAACCGACGGTCTGGGCGCTCGTAGCCGCTATGACTTGAACGCACCGTGGCTGGTGCGCCGCCACGACTTGTGGTGAGATATTCAGGGTCGATGTCGCTGAGGAAACGGCTTGGCTCGCCAAACTCCATCTTGCCGAAGTGCATGCGGCAGCGGGCATATGTGATGAACAGTGTCTGCATGGCGCGTGTGATGGCTACATAGAACAGACGACGCTCCTCTTCGATTTCGCGTATGTTGTTCATACACATGTCGTTCGGAAACAGCCCGTCCTCCATTCCGACAATGAAGACGATGGGGAATTCAAGTCCCTTGGCTGAATGGATGGTCATCAGTCGCACCTTGTCGTCGCTCTCCTTGTCGCCGTTGCTGCTGGTTTCCTCCTCTGACGAACCGAGCAGTGACACTTCGCTGAGATAGTCGCTGAGCGTGATGTCTGTGTTGCCCTCTTCACGGCGTGTGTCGCAGAAGTCGGCGAGTCCATTGAGTATTTCCTCGACATTCTCCTGACGACTGAGGTTTTCAGCCGATTTGTCCTGATAGATGTCGGCAATGATGCCACAGTTTTCGATGATGTAACGGCCTGTGGTGGCAGCGTCGCTTTTCGATGCCATGTCGATGAAGGTCTGTACGAGTTGCTGGAACTCGCTGATTTTCCTGAGTGTTCCTGCATTGACTTTCAGACCACTGGTCACGGGGTCGCACAGCACGGTCCACAAACTGACCTGATGGCTGCTGGCGCAGGCTATGATGTTGGCAACTGTGGTGCTGCCGATGCCGCGTGCAGGATAGTTGATGATGCGTTTCAGTGCCTCTTCATCGTTGGGATTGACTGCCATGCGGAAATATGCGATGACATCCTTCACTTCCTTACGCTGGTAGAACGACAGACCGCCATACACTTTGTAGGGAATGCCCTGTTTGCGGAGATTGTCCTCGAACAGGCGGCTCTGAGCATTGGTGCGGTAGAGGATGGCGAAGTCGGAGTAGTCGGTGTGGTCGCGCGAGTGGAGCCACATGATTTTCTTTGCAACGATGATTGCCTCCTCGGTGTCGCTTGCGGTCGATGTGAGCGAAATCTTGTCACCAACGGCACGCTCCGAGAATACATTCTTCTTGATTTGCCCCTTATTTTTGTGTATCAGACTGTTTGCTGCATTGACTATGGTTTGCGTCGAACGGTAGTTTTGTTCCAGCTTAAACACCTTTGTGCCTGGATATAGGTTCTGGAACGACAGGATGTTGTCGATCTTTGCTCCACGGAATGAATAGATGCTCTGGGCATCATCGCCGACGACACACACACGCTGACGCTCCTGAGTCAGCTGCATGATTATCTTGTGCTGGGCAAGATTGGTGTCCTGGTACTCGTCAACCAGCACAAACTTGAAACGCTCGGCATACTGGTGTAGCACTTCGGGATAAAGCTGAAAAAGATAATAGGTGTAGAGCAGAATGTCGTCGAAGTCCATGGCGTTGGCACTGCGGCAACGGTTGTAGTATTCTGTGTAGATGGCATGGATGGCGGGCATGTCGCTTCTCATGTCAGCCTGCAAGATGGTCGGATTGGCAGCATACTGCTTGGCTGTAATCAGTTTGTTCTTTGCTGCGCAGATGCGGTTGAGTACGGCAGAAGGCTTGTAGGTCTTGTCGTCGAGGTGCAGTTCCTTGATGATTGCCTTCACGAGACTCTTGCTGTCGGATGCGTCGTAGATGGTGAAGTTGGGTTGAAACCCTAATCTTTCGTGCTCCGTGCGGAGAATGCGCAGGAACATACTGTGGAATGTGCCCATCCACAGGTGGCGTGCAGTGTCGTCGCCTACAATCTTGGCAATTCGTGACTTCATCTCGCTGGCTGCCTTGTTTGTGAATGTGAGGGCGATGATGCTCCACGGCTCCATTCCCTGTTCGAGCAGGTATGCAATCTTATAGGTGAGAACGCGTGTCTTGCCCGAACCAGCACCAGCAATCACAAGTGAAGGGCCGTCGTTGTATTCGATGGCTTTCAGTTGAGGCTCGTTGAATAGTGAAGTGTCCATTCGGCGTAATGCTTATTTGTTGAGCTCAATCAGTTTTGGCAGTTTCACATATTTGCTGTTGGCAACACCCTTGATATTGGCTCCGTCAATCTGACGGATGGTGATTCCGTTGTCGGTGGACTTTATTTCCAGTGTCTGCGCATCTTCGCCTCGTTCGCTCACTGCACGGACAACGGCCTTGCCGTCCTTCATCTCTTTTACTCGGAGTATAGCCCACAGTCCGTTTGTGTTTCCGTTGATGTAGCCGTAGCACTCCTCCGACTCTGCTCCAGGTACAGGCACCACCTTGTTGTAGAGGTTGATGAAGCAGTTTAGTTTGAACTCCGAATTGGTGAAACTTCCTTTGAACATAGTGGAGTCTGTGTCCTGTGCTTTCAGCCCGCAGGCAAATGCCAGCATTGCGATGATGATGAATAAATGTTTCATAGTCTTTACTGTTTGAATTGATGTGCAAATGTACGATTTTTTTTAATACCAACCAACTCATAACACATACATATATTATTATAATGTGCATAAATGTAACAATTGGTGCTGTAACGAACGCACTTGTTCGTTGTTTTGATAGATATGTATCATAAATGAAAATCAGCGCGTTTCTGCGGCTTTTGTTGTTTTGTTACACGAGAGAAAATTCTTGAAACAAATGGATTTGGTCAGTTTGACAGAAAACGGTAATTTTGCACCCGTTAAGAAGTGACAACAGTGAAACTTTGTAGCCAAAATCAAAACAACAGATACTTTTGCTTTACTTAGTTCTACTTTACTTCAATCGACAAACCAACAAATAACGAAACGAGAATTACTATCAACTACCAAATATATATATGTAGATACAACCAGAAACTTGGATTGCCAAATTCCGCAACAGAGACTTCTCGAGAATGAGGACTAAGAGACAATCAAACTAATAAACAGGATTCATAAACAGCCCGAAGCAGTCCGAAACAATTACTTTCAAACGACTAAATACATTATCACTATTTTTTATTAACCAATTAAAACAAATGCTTATGATTAAGAGATTATTTACTCTTGCATTGCTCGCTGGCTCAATGGCTATGGCACAGGCACAGGTTCTGGCAAGCCTCGGCTTCGAAGACGGCGACAACACCTATCCGTATCTGGGTACAACAGGTACTTACGGTGACTGGGTCAATCGTCAGGAAATTGACGACTGGACAGAAAAGTACACTGCTGACAAGCACTCTGGCGAATACTGCTTCAGTGCCGACAACGGTAGTTCTTACAATGGTCAGACATGGGACCGTGGTTTCAAGGTTGGTAACCTTCAGCTGAAGGACAACACTTCTTACCGTGTTTCATTCTGGATTAAGGCTGACGGTGAATGCATCTATGACGGCAACACTGTTAACACAGGCTTCAAGTCACACCTCTCAACTGGTGTTGAAAACTATGACAACGCTATCGTTTCTCCTTCACTTGCTGAATATGTTTACAACTATCAGAACATGACTGGCGAATGGCAGCATGTTTCATTTGTAACTTATTTCAAGGACAAGGCTACTCAGGACGCTGTTATTCCAAGCAAGAGCTGGGTTGGTACATCTGTATGCCCAGAAGCTGAAGACGGCACAACTTCATACCGCGACTACTATCAGCAGAAGTTCCCTGAGACTTACTTCCTTATCATCAACATGTTCAACCCTGCTCACTACCTTCTCGACGACATCCTCATCGAAGAAAATGTAGTATTCAACGAGGTTAGCTACAACATGGATATGATTCGCATCGACTTTGGTTACCCAACTAACATCAAGGTTCTTGCAAATGCTACTGACGGTACATTCAGCCTCGATCCATCTTGTGTGACACTGACAGTCAATGGTGAAATTTGGAATGTTGAATTCGTAGAAGGTAAGTCTGATGGCTACCTCTATGCATTCGTTCAGGATTCTGAGGAAATTCCAGAAGATGCAGAGGTTAAGGTTTCATTCACTCCTGCAGATGACTGCCCAATCGTTTACGACACTGACCGCCGTCCAAGCGACAATGTTGAAGGCACAATGCCAGTCGTTGCATTCGAGAGCGAAACTGGTTACTATGACCCACGCATCGATGTTATGCCTTCAATCTGGTCTCCAGCTGAATTCGTAAGCTCTGTTCCTGAGAACGAAAGCTTCGAACTCGTTGCTGAAGAATTCAAGCAGATTGTACTCACATACAACAAGCCTTTGAGCCTTGACTATGCTTCTGCTACTCTTAAGAGCAATGGTATGGAAGTGGCTGACCTCACAGATGGTTGCTCACTCAGCGAAGACCTCTGCTCAATCATTGTTGACCTCACTGAGGTTGCTCCACTGGCAGACGGTGAGTACACACTCGAGATGGCAGGTGTTGCTAATGCAATGGGCGTAGAGTGCGAATCTGACCTCGTTCTTACATTCGCAGTTGGTCCAGACAATGACATAACAGTTTCAAAGACAGTTTACTCAACTAAGCCAACATTCGAAGTTACTGCAAACGGTACATTCCCTAAGGGCTGGGTTTCTAACGACAACGGTACAATCCACGAGTATGTCGTAATGGAAGACGGTTCTATTGGTAACTACAACTGGGGTGGCAACCTCGGTGGCGGTGGCTGCCGTGCTATGACTGGTTACAGTGGCGACTTCAATGGTGCTGCTATCTACTGGCGTACAATGAATGGTGCAAACCAGCTCGGTACTCTTACATTCGGTGAACAGGTTAGCGACTTCATCCTCTCTGACGGAACAATTGACCTCGAAATGGACCCAGAAATCGCTCTTCAACTCGAACCTTCTAAGTATCAGATTGCAATCAAGATGGCTGCATGGAAGAACTTCAATGGCGACACTGAATGGAATTCTACTAATCCTGACAACATTCCTCAATATTCATTCACTCTTGAAGATCTTGAAGGAAATGTATATGCTGAATTCAACAACATCCCTGCTAAACCAAACCTTAATGGTGCACAGGACAAGGCCGTTACTGGTGCTACAGTTTCTGAGGCTGACTTCACGGTACAGAATGCTGGATACTATGTATTGAAGTTCTCTACTACTCAGCCAAATGCTGAATTGCTTCTTGGTGGTGTTGACATCATCACTATGCCTTCAAAGGCTGCATACTGGAAGCAGCAACTCGCTGCTGCTGTTGAGGCTGCTAAGGCTGTTCTCGAATCAGCTGCTGACCCAATCTATGACGGTGACACTAAGAGCAACCTCGCAAACGAAATCACAGCTGCTGAAACTGGTCACTTCACTTGCCCTTCAGATGTTAAAGCTGAAATCGCTCTTCTCCAGCAGATCGCTGCTGCACTTCAGGCTCGTATGACTAACATCGACAACTACGATGCTGCAATCCTTGAAGTTCTCACAGCTCTCGAAGACCTCTCAGGCACTAAGTACGAGAATACTCCAGAATACCAGCAGGGTCAGGAACTCGCTGCAAACTATGGCAATGTTGATCCTTCAACTCTCTCTGACGAAGAACTTGCAAGTGTAGCTCCTACACTCACTTCACTGGCTGCTTCAATCAAGAACGCTAAGTCAGTTGCTGACATTCTTTCATATCGTGCTTCTCTCGCTGCTGCAACTGCTGCTCAGCTCAACATCAATGACCCTGCTATTGCTGAACTCGACAATGTTGTTGACGAAGGTACTGCTCAGGTTGACGCTGCTAACAAGCTCATCAAGTCTAAGCTCTATGAACTCATCGCTGCTAACAACAACCAACTCCCTGAGGAACTCTGCAAGTCTATGCAGTATCTCGGCGTTAAGGGTGAACCTGAAGATGCAGTTTACGACGAAGCAACTGACTCTTATCCAGTAGCAGTTAAGGGTATCGACCTCACTTCATTCGTATTCAATCCAAGACTCTACCGTGTAAACGGTGACAACGGTGTTCCAGGTTGGGCTATCACTTCTGGTGATCCTTCACATGGTCTCAACATCGCTTACAATACAAGCGCATCTGCTGAAAACCGTGCTGTTGACGCACAAATCAATATCTACGGTGAAGCTGATTACGACTTCTCACAGGTTATCTCTAACCTCCCTGCTGGTGTTTACAGCATGGTTATCAAGACCCGTACTCCTCTCGTTGACAAGACTGAGGCATTCGGCAAGATCTTCTACTACAATGCTCAGAACGACTCAACAGGCGTTTGGGATAAGTATGTATTCGTAAACAACGGTACTGACCAGGCTGTTTCTCCTTATGTTGGTGCAGGTGGTCTCACAGACACATTCGTTAAGGACATCTTGGCTGCTGACGGCAAGATTACAATTGGTGCTCACGAACACTATGTATCTGGTAAGGCTGAAAAGCACGAAGACAACACTCCACAGTCATTCTGGACTGGTACAACTTATGTTGACGATGTTCGCATCTTCCTCGTTGATACAGACCCTAACTTCAACTATGCTGAAGGTGACGCTCTCGCAGGTGACGCTGACGCTAACGGCGAAGTTAACGGTGCAGATATCAGTGTAATCGCAAGCTACATCCTCGGCGATGAACCAGATCCATTCGATGCAGCTGCTGCAGACTTTGATGGCAACGAAGAAATCAATGTAAATGA
>JAGHSZ010000005.1 GCA_018065565.1 Candidatus Colivivens caballi | reverse complement strand
TCCTCTTCATGTGCCGAGGGCACACTCTGTGAGAAGGTTCATAAATAAGATAAAACCGAACCTTCTCTGTGTTGATTGATTCCATTTTTCACTTTTCACTTGCGCAGCACCACTTTTCACTCTTCACTTTTCTCTTTTCACTTGCGAAGCACTACTTTTTTATTTTTGTACCAGAAGAAGTACTGGTTCTGCCGTTGTTTCTCTTGGGGTGAACGGGCGGAGAAGACGGGTTCGAGGGTGTAGGGGTGGATGCCTGTGTACCATGTCTCGGTGCTGATGGTCATCGGAGTCGGTGTGAAGTCCTGTACCTGTTCGAGGTGGAAGTTGAGCCGCCGCGTGATTTGAGCCAGTTCCTTCATGTCCTCTTCCCTGCACCCTGGATGGCTGCTGATGAAGTAGGGAATGAGCTGCTGGCGCAGTCCGTGGTGGTGACAGATGTCGTCAAACCAGCGGTTGAAGTCGTAGAACAGGCGGAAGGATGGCTTGCGCATCAGCCGCAGCACATTGTCGTTAGTGTGTTCGGGGGCAACTTTCAGTCGGCCGCTGACATGGTTCACGATGAGTTCTTCGGCATACTGGCGTCCGTATTGCTTGTCGGCAAGCACGAGGTCGTAGCGCACTCCGCTGCCCACGAAACACTTCTTCACTCCCTCCACTCGGCTTGCTTCGCGGTACACCTCGATGAGGGCGCGGTGGGAGTTGTTCAGGTTCTTGCAGATGGACGGGTGGACACATGATGGGCGGCGGCAGCGCTCGCACAGCGACCTGTCGCGTCCGCTCATGCCGTACATGTTGGCAGAAGGACCTCCGAGGTCGGAGATGTAGCCCTTGAAGTCGGGCATCTGTGTGATGCGCTTCACTTCACGCAGGATGCTTTCCTTGCTGCGGTGTACCACAAACTTGCCCTGATGGGCAGAGATTGTGCAGAAGGCACAGCCGCCGAAACAGCCACGGTGCATGGTGACGCTGTGACGGATCATTTCGTAGGCTGGGATGCGCTTGTCACGGTATTTGGGATGTGGCAGCCGTGTGAATGGGAGGTCGTAGATGCGGTCGAGTTCCTCGGTGGTGAGCAGGGGGTAGGGTGGTTCGACCACGACGCACTGATTGCCCACGGTCTGGACGATGCGCTGCGGGTGCATCATGTTCGACTGCTCTTCGATGGTCTTGATGTTCTGTGCCTGCGCTTTCTTGCTATGCAGACACTGCTCGTGACTGTGCAGGACGATGGTCTCGGCATCGTCCTTGAACGGGTTGTCGCCTGTGACAAGATATGCCACCTGGCGCAGGTCGTCTGGCCGTTCGGTGGCTTGTGGCGTTGATGAATTCAATGATGAGGCTTCATAGTGGTGTGCCACATCGACTATTGCCTTCTCTCCCATTCCGTAGATGAGCAGGTCGGCTCCCGAGTCAACAAGTATGCTTGGCCGCAGACGGTCCTGCCAGTAGTCGTAGTGTGTGAGACGCCGCATTGATGCCTCGATGCCTCCCAACACGACTGGCACATCGGGGAACAACTCTTTAAGGATGCGGGTGTAAACGATGGTGGGATATTCCGGGCGATGGTCGTGGCGGCCATCGGGGGTGTAGGCGTCTTCACTTCGCAGACGCTTGTTGGCGGTGTATTTGTTGACCATTGAGTCCATGCATCCGGGGGCGACACCGAAGAAGAGGCGCGGACGGCCGAGTTTCTTGAAGTCGCGATAGTCGCCATGCCAGTCGGGCTGTGGCACGATTGCCACCTTGTAGCCCTCGGCTTCGAGCACTCGCCCGATGACGGCTGCGCCAAATGACGGGTGGTCAACATAGGCATCGGCTGAAAACAGTATTATGTCGAGTGTGTCCCAGCCGCGTTGTTCCACTTCTTTCTTTGTGGTTGGAAGGAAATTCATCATCTGCATAGGAATGTTGTTATTGCTTGCATCAACAGGTTTCGAGCCTCTTTTTCCTTGATACTTTCAAGAGGGAAACCCATTGCAATGGTCTTGTGGTCGTTGCCGTCATAGGCAATGGCGGCAGGTCGGTTGTCGGAGTATTGCAGCATGGCAAATGCCTGGGTGGTGGGCTGCATGGTGAGTATGCTCGGAACGGCATAGCTGTCGGGGTTCATCTGGCGGTGGATGCTGCAACTGATGCCGCTGCCGTTCACCCCGTCGAGTTCATAACTGCGTATGGAGTTGCACTGACTGACCGACACAGCCTTTGCTATCGGGGCAATGACATCGCAGCTGTTGCCGCTGATGAACAAACGGCCACCTCGGCTGACATAGTTGTTGATGATGGCTGTGGTCTTCAAGTCAATCTGCTTGTCGGTGCCGAAGATGATGTCCACCATCTTGTACTCGTCGGGATTGACACTCTGGCTTGTCAGGGCTTCTGCGCTGCACGATGTGAATGAGTGGGTGCCGGTCATGCGGATGCCCTCTCCGTGGAGGGTAGTGTAGTCGAATGTGTTGCCCATGATGAGGTTGCCTTCAAGTTCACTGCCACTGTAACCCGTGCCGCTGGTTGCTTCGCTGCCCATGTTTGCCTTGGAGAATGTGACCTGACGGCCGCAGAATCCTGCAAACATTCCATACTGAACACCTGGGTCGGCATCGAGGTCGAATCCCTGGATGGTGTCGTCGTTTACCCACGCAGGACCTTCCAGACGATCGAATGCGTTGACGATAAGGACTGTGCCTGTGTTGGCTGGTGATATGTAAGCCGATAGTGTCTCGGATGGGAAACTGACACCTCCCTTGTTTGCCGCTCTGATCTGGAATGAATAGATGTGTCCAGGGATGAGCTGTGCCTTCATTGAGTTGTTGCCGAGCAATGTGCCGTTGTCGAAGTCGCCGTCGTCGATGCGAGTATAGACAATGTATTCGTCGGGGTCGGCAGTGGGTTCGAGTTCGTCTTTGGTCGCATCCCATGTGAGGTGGGCAAAGTGTTTCTCGTCGTCAAGGGCGATTGCGAAGTTGTGTACAGGCAGAGGCTGAATGGCATAGTCCGTCTGGTGCTGTGTGGCAAGATATTTGACAATCGTCTTGTAAACCGAACGGCAGAAGTCGAACTTGAAATGAGGGTCGTAGCCGAGGCGCATGTCGGCAAAGTTCTGGTGCGAAAGCATTTCGAGGATGGTGGATGGCACTTGTGGCTCGCGTGTCTCGCAGTAGTTGCGGTTCCACAGTTGGCGCACCTGCCAGTCGTATTTCTGCATGTCGTGCTGCAATCCGCTGAGGAACATTGATGCAAGGTCGTAACTTGCAAAACGGTCCTGTCCGCTGGCGGTCACACCTCCATAATAGTTGGTACTGCATATGCCGAGTGAACCGATCAGTTCGTCTGCTTGGCTGAAACCTGCATCGCTGTGAAATGCCATAGCCAGTTCGACCGGGACATTCAGACCGACGCTGTCGGGATTGAAGACACTTCGTCCGCTGAGATAGTTGACCACATTCGGACGCGCCCATAGGTCGCTGTTGTAGTCGTTTGTGCCGTTGTAGTGATTATAGACGCTGTCGGGAAATCCTGCCCATTGTGCTGAATAGACTGCGGCTTCTGCCCATCGTGGCAAGTATGAGCGCTCGCTGCGCCTGATGTTGCCCATGCCGCCACCGAAGCGCACTGCGTCGGCGGTGACTGTGCCGTGGCTGTGGCTTTCGTTTGTCAGTTCCACTTTGTTCGCTTCCGGGTTGCCACTGCCGAAAAGGAATGTGCCGAGATACACCCATGTGCGTCCACCCATTGTCTGGTTGACACTGATGTTGGTGCGTATGCCCTTGTGGATGACGGTGTAGTGGGCATCGGCAATGCTGGTAGGCAGCGACTGATACGAGACATACACTGCATATCGTCCTTCTTTCTCAATGGCAGGTGCCCATGTGATGATGGATGTGGGGCGTCCGTTGCGGCTGCTGGGTGTCTGGCGTGCTGTGCCGTGGCGGAAGGGGTTTTCGCCTTGTCGGTATTCGGTGCGGCTCAGTGCAAAGCCTTCAAGTTCGGTGGTCTGCCACTCGCCTTCTTCGGCGTAGGTGCCACGGCTGAGGGTGGAGTTGACCGATGAGTCGTTGTCGATGATGTATTCTTGATTCTGCCAGTCGCGTTCGCGTGGTGTATATACGGTGGCACCTGCATTCTCTAACATCGGGATGATGTAAGGGACGACAAAGGTCTGTGTGAAGAGGTCTTCTGTGGTGCAGAACAACCGCGGCCGTTGCCATTTCCATTTGCCCGCATCGCTGGCGAAGTAGTTGCCGTGACTCTGCCACACCACAAGGTGGCGTCCGTTGAGGCCTTTTGTGATTTTCAGTGGACTGCTTGTGTTTGTGGTCCACGGCACTCCGTTGAACTCTTTGCCGGCAAGACGCTCTGCCGACAGTTTGCCTTTGCGCAGTGCGTTTGGCACCAGTTGCTCGATTGGGTGACTGTCAGTGAATATGCCGAGGTGATAATGTGAAAGTGAATCGGGAACAAATGCCTTGACAGACTTGTAGATGTCGTCAACTGTCTCGCTGGTGAAGAACTGTTCCTTAAATCCGCCCGACACATACATGCGAATCTCCTCACGCAATGTGTCTGTCACGATGCTGTCGAGTCGGGAACTTTTGATATACTGGTCCTTGCGCGTGTAGTTGTCGAGGTAGTTAAGCATCTGTCCACGCATGGTCTGTGCGTGGAGCAGGTTGCCACTGTGCGAAATGTTGCAGATTGTGGCTATAAAAAAGAGTAGAAGTCGGAATGTCGTGTGAATTGATGGTTTCATGGCGTGTGGCATGTAGGCGTATGTCGCAATTGATGTCAGTTGGCTTTGTATTTCAGTGACTTGAAACCAACGAGTTTGTCGTATCTGCCTCCGAACGGACGGTGATAGACATATACATAGTATTCGTTTTCAGTCTGGTGAAAACTTCCTTCGACGGGCAGCGACTGTCCCGTAGTTTCGTCGTCGTGTACGAACAGGTACTGATAGTTGTAACTGCCCTGTTTCAGTGGCAGTGTCAGTTCGTACTGATGTTCGATGATGTCATACTCCATCTCATTGTCTTCGGTAAACACATTTTCCGTCAGTTCACCGTGCAGATATAAGCGTCCACTTGGCAACTTCGGCATTTTCAGGAAGAAGTGGGTGAAGATGTAGTCGCTCTCGGTGTCGTTCTCAAAGTCGTCGCTGTTGCGGATGAAGTATCTGCCGTCCTGGTCCTGGTCGTATTTGTAGTTGATGCGTTGCACATCGGGATAGATGTAGGCATGGAAATAGTCGTCGTCTTGTTCCATACGATCCACATTCATCCCTGCCACATAGGGGTCGAGCATCTCAAAGCGGCGGTACTCGTTGCCTGCCTCGAATATGAGTCGCGGCTCGTGCTCATACATCAACTGGTTTGTGCGGAGGTATGTTGGTTTGAGTCCTTCCACATGCGTGTCCCAGCGACTGTTCTGCACCACTATCGGCATGAATTCCATCTCGGGATTGGTGCAAGCATAGGTCTGGTAGTTGATGTTGAAACTCACCTGCTGGTGCGACTTGTATGAGTCGATGTCGGTGTTCGGCGAGATGGTCAGGTCGATGCCTACCTTCGGTTCCAGTAAACTGAACGAGGCAGTTGCCACTGGCTCGTCGTCGCCGTCTTCAAAGATGTCAACACGGTAGTTTCCGCTGATGAGCAGGCGCACATTCTCGTTTGGCAGCCTGAAATGATAGTGGTTGTACATCATTTCGGTGTTCATCGACTGGTCGTAGTCCTCGATGGGGTAGGCTCCGTTGATGCCGGTCATGTAGTCGCCTTCGTAGAGTCCTGACGATTTCCATGTGGCGTCGCAGTGGGTGATGGTGTAGGTGTAGCGGACATAGTCGTGCTGCATGTCGTCGAAACTGATTTCGACAAAGTTGCCACCTCCCATCATCATCACTGGCGGTTCGCCCCATTTGCCGTTTGGACGAACCTGAAGGGTGTGCAGACCGTTGACAAATGTGCGTGTGTTTTGAGCTGACAATGGACAGGTGAACAGTGCACATAGTAATGCCACTGCAATCATGTATGGTAACAATGCACTTTGTTCCAGTCTATGATACAAATCATGACCGAAATGGTGCGTGTGGTTGTGATTGATGTCCATTGTTGTATGATGTTGATGTGATGGCTGTTCAGGGGAAATCATTTTGCCTGATGACTTCCCCGGTAAGGCCTGTTTTGAACTTTTAGAAATTGAAATAGTTCTTTGCGTTGTAATAGCTGATGTCTTCCACCATTTGGCAGATGCGAGGCATTTCGCTTGCCGGGATTTCTCCGTTTTCCACATCGTTGCCGATGAGGTTGCACAATGTACGGCGGAAGTATTCGTGGCGAGGGTAGGAGAGGAACGAACGCGAGTCGGTCAGCATTCCGACGAATCGGCTCAGCAGGCCGAGTACCGACAATGTGTTCATCTGGTTCTCCATACCGCGCTTCTGGTCGAGGAACCACCAACCCGAACCCCACTGAATCTTGCCTGGGACACTGCCGTCCTGGAAGTTGCCGAGCATGGTTGCAACCATTTCGTTGTCGGCAGGGTTGATGTTGTAGATGATGGTCTTGGTGAGCTTGTCTTCTGTGTTGAGACGGTTGAAGAACTTCGACATTGCCTTGGCTGTGTTGAACTGACCTATGGAGTCGAAGCCTGTGTCGGGACCCAGGAGACGGAACATCTTGGTGTTGTTGTCGCGAATAGGTCCGTAGTGGAACTGCTGTGCCCATCCTGCCTCGTAGTCCATTTCGGCGAACTTGACAAGCATGCACGACTTGAACTTCAAAACTTCCTCCTGTGTCAGTGCATTTCCTACATATACCTTGTTGAATATCTGGTCGATTTCGGCATCAGTGTAGTCCTCGGCATAGAACTCCTCAATGCCGTGGTCTGACAGTTTACATCCGTTTTCAGCAAAGAAGTCGTGGCGGCGCTGTAACGCATCAATCAGGTCACTGAACTTGCTGATGTTCACTCCGCTGACTTCTGCAAGTCGCTCTACATAAGCCTTGTAGTTTGCTGCATTTTCCACTGCCATAGCCTTGTCGGGACGCCATGCAGGGAGCATCTTGATTTCAAAACCACTTTCGCGAGTCTTCTTGTGCCATTCGAGCGAATCAACTGGGTCGTCGGTTGTGCAGACAGTCTCCACATTGTAGCGGCGCATCATGCCACGGGCTGTGTATGTGGGGTCGTTCAGCAGTTTGTCGTTACATTCGTCAAATATCTCGCGTGCAGTTTCTGGCGAGAGAATCTTGTCGATGCCGAATGCAGTTTTCAATTCAAGGTGAGTCCAGTGGTACAGCGGATTCCTGAAAGTGTAAGGGACGGTCTCTGCCCATTTCTCAAACTTCTCCCAGTCGCTTGTGTCGGTTCCGGTGCAGAATCGTTCTGCCACACCATTCGAACGCATGGCACGCCACTTGTAGTGGTCGCCTCCGAGCCAGATTTCAGTGATTGACTTGAATTTATGATCGTCTGCTACCATTTGAGGGATGAGGTGGCAGTGATAATCGATGATTGGCATCTTTGATGCATGTTCGTGATAGAGTTTCTGTGCAGTCTCTGTCTGTAACAGAAAGTTTTCGTCCATAAATTGTTTCATAACCGTATAGCTTTTATTTGTTAGTCTGATTATTATAATTTTGCATTTATTCCAAGTGCTCTATTTTTTACTTCTTATTTTATGTTGCAAAGTTAATGAAAAGAAATGAAAACGCAAAGGTTTTGCGACATATTGTTTTAAGGTTGGTTATATAAATTCATTTCTGATGATTTTGTGATTTATACAAGTTTCGCCAATCGACCGCACATAAATTGCCACACGAGCGCTCATAAATGCTCACACGAGCGGAGGATAATTGAAAAAGGTGTACACCTTCCTGCAAAAAGGTGTACAGCAAACTTGGAAAAGGTGTACACGAAAATTCAAGAAGGTGTACACCTTTTTTAATTTATGAGCGCTCGTGAAGGAAAACATGAGCGGTCGTGAGAGCATTTACGAACGCAGGATAATGTATTTGTGTTGGTGGTGATAGTTTATCTGTTCATGCCGAACTTGTAGATAACGCGGAATGGACTCCTTTTTGTTCTGCTCTGTCTGCGTGAAACTTTGGCTCATCCACAATCTTCGTTGCAGGTCGTAGGAGTGATTGATAAACTGGGCAAGATACTTGCGATTGTTGAATTATGCTTATTTATAAATAACTCTCTTCCAAACTTTAACAAGATTTAACGAAAAAGATTGTAGCGTGTCATAGTATTATTGTTACCTTTGCGGAAATTCTTAATAATCGGAAATGCATGGAAACAAACACAACTATAGAAAAACTTCAAAATGAAGCTGCTCGTTTTTTAAGACAGTATTGTATCGTAGTAAATGGTGTTACTTTATATCCGAAGGAAATAGAGGTGTACTATTTTAAAAAAGATGTATTCGAAGATGACTCGGTACATCGCAATAAACTTCAAAAGAACAGGCAATATCAGTTCTATGTTCATCGTTATGGGGTTGAGGACACTGCGCCATATAAAGGCGGCAATCGTCCTGGAGTTGATTTTGTTGTCAGCGGTGATGACTGCTGTTGTTATACTTTCTTATTAAGAACAGTTGCTTTTGAAAATGAGAAACCAATAATAGGTCCGAATAATGTTCTGAAGGCAATTGCTGAAAGAACAAAACTGAATTATGAGAAACTGGAGTCTGTAAATTGTGAATTGAAGACCATTGACAATGTGATGTGTGATGTTGGCTTTTCGGAACGAGTAAACCTGGGTAAAACAGTAAGTGAACAATTTAAGGCGGCTCCTCTAAGGGCAGTTCTCCTTGATGAATATTTTGCCGCAACCAAGTACCTGAAAAAGGAAAAATTGGTTGTTGGCATGCTGCTTAAGAAAATTCAGCAGTCTGTTGTTAGCAAGGAACAGGCTTTGGAACATTCAAAAAATATACTGGGATATTGCCCATCTGCCTTAAAGACTATTTGATGACTACTCCTATAATTTGTATTTCTGAGCATCTTCGTCTTGATAAAAACACTTCATGTGTTGCAAAGGCACTAACCGATGCGCTTGATGGCCTTGGTATTCCGCATGAAGAACTTAAAAGCACCAATGACTATTGGGTTAGGGACTTCATGCCTATCAACTTGTTTAAGGAAGGCGTTTATGTGAAATATAGGTATTGTCCTGATTATTTAAGGGATTATAAATCGAAAAGACGATATATCACAGACCCGTCTGTTGCCTGTGCGAATCTCGATTTGTTTTTACACGCAGACCTGGATGTGATTTTCGATGGTGGAAACTATGTGCGGTGTGGTGACAAAGTCATCATGACGGACAAAATATTTATGGAAAACCCTTACTATCCACCTCATAAGCTGTTGGAACTTCTCACATATAAACTATGTGCTGATATTGTATTGCTGCCATGGGACATGAAGGATCCGTGTGGGCATGCAGATGGTATGGTTGCACCACTGGATGATGGTCGTTTGTTGCTAAACAATTATGTCCAGAATAGAACGCAGAAGAAATTCTATAAAAGACTGCGCAAAATTTTAGATGCCCATTTTGATGTTGTGGATTTATCATATAACTGTGCATTGGACCCTGATTCTTGGTGCTATCTTAATTTTCTGAACTTGCCAAATGCCATTTTGCTGCCAACTTTGTCGGAACACTTTAATTGTGAAAATGATCAAGAAGCAATCAAAGTCATGAGAAATCTGTTTCCTGGCAAACAAATAGTGCCTGTTTATGCGAAACCTCTGATTTCTCAGGGAGGAGCTTTGCATTGTGTGACTTGGGAGTATGTTCCGAATATATTGGATCGTAATGAAGATTTATAGCCAACAAACTAATATAAAAATGTTGCACCATTGAATTTTAGTTAAAGATTTGTGGGTGTCGCAAATAATGCCTATATTTGCACCAATAATATAAAGACTCGTATGAAAAAGAAAGGGTTGCTTGCAATAGCAGCATTGCTGATGTGTGCCGCTTCGGTGTGTGCGCAGACTGCGAATCCTACTGTGTCGTTCTATTCGAGGGACGATGCTGCTGATGTCACTATGTCGCCTGGCGATGCACAGAATGCCCAGGCTCCGTTGGAGATTACGATGGAGGCCAACATCGAGGATGCAGTGGGGTGGACTCCGAAAGTGGAGTGGATAATTTATGACGGTCGTGACGGAAGTAAGGAACAACCGATCCTGTCCCGATTCGAGGAAAATTCGAAATATACTCTTGAAAAGTCTGGCGAATACGACATCGTTCTGCTCGTCACTTTCGTCAATTCCGATGATGAAGAACTGGAATACGAGAGTGAACCGATGCAAATCACGATTGCCACTTCGCAACTGTCGTGCCCTGATGGCTTTTCTCCTAATGGCGACAACATCAACGATGTTTTCAAAGTGACTTATCACTCGATAGTGAAGATGGAGGGCGCCTTCTTTAACCGCTGGGGACAGAAACTGTACAGTTTTGACCTGAAAAATGTGGATCAGGGCTGGGACGGCCGATTCCATGGCGACTATGTGAAGGATGGAGTCTATTACCTCAACCTTCAGGCAACAGGAAGCGATGGCATCCACTATGACATCCGCAAGGCAGTCAATGTACTGACCAAATATCGTGACGACGATAAATAACTTAATACAACTTAATACAAATCACAATGAAAAAATCATTAGCAATTATTGCTGCATTGATGCTCTCAGTGTCAATGTCTGCGCAGGATGCCAAGACTCGTACAATTGAGGATGGTGGAACAGGTGCCTACAAGGCTATTATGGTGGGTGACGAAACTCTGAACACCCATACAATCTTCAAACCAGCCGACTTGAGTGCTTTCGGAAAGAAAAACCTTCTGCCTGTGCTCGTATGGGGTAACGGCGGTTGTGCAAATTCACCACGCGAACACATCAATTTCCTTAACGAGATCGCTTCACACGGCTTCGTTGTCATTGCCATCGGCCCTATGGCTGATGCCGAGGCTGGATTTGGCTTTGGTGGTGGCAGCACTACTTCAAGTCAGTTGCTTGATGCCATTGACTGGATTACCAAGCAGAACAATGACAAGAACAGCCAGTATTATGGCAAGATTGATTTGAAGAACATTGCTGCGGGTGGAATGTCATGTGGCGGACTCGAGGCTCTCGACATCTCTAACGACAAGCGCCTGAAGACCGTGATGATTTGCAACAGTGGCTTGTTCAACAATTCAAACCGTTCGACTGCTATGCCGGGAATGCCTATGCCGGAGAAGGAACGCCTTGCAGAAATTCATACACCTATTATATATATATTAGGAGGCCCAACTGACATCGCTTATGAAAATGGTATGGATGACTTCAAGCGCATCAACCATGTGCCTGCATGTGCAGCAAATCTGCCAGTAGGTCACGGTGGCACATACGGCCAGCCTCATGGCGGCGAGTTCTCTGTCGTTGCATTGGCATGGCTCAAGTGGCATTTGAAGGGCGACAAGGAGGCAGAGAAGCAGTTTGCTGGCGATGTTTGTCCACTGTCGCAGCGCGAAGGCTGGACCATTGAAAAGAAAAACATCAAGTAAAGGGGGACATATTGCCGTCTGTCCTGTACCTTTCTGCCATGAATTATGGCGAATTTTAGGGCAGAAAGCATCAATGTAGAGCAAAGCCATTCGGACATCACTGCCCGAATGGCTTTTTCAATGGGCAAAAATGAGTGTGTACGGCAACAGTTGGGCAATATGACAAAATTGTTGCCGAAAACTGATATAATTCTATCAATGCACAACTTGTGTGCCATAGAATGCTGCTGCTTTTGCACTCTTTTGTCGCGGAGTGTGCTTGAATATGTGAAAAAGTGCTAAAATGTAAACTTTTTTTGCTGTTTTGTGAACTTTTTGTACGAAAAAGTTTGCAGATACCAAAATAAGTGCTAACTTTGCATCGTGTTTTTCATAGTATTAGATTTAAGGTTAACAAAGGTTGGGGTAAGGCGTTACCCCTTTTTTTATGTCCGTTAGTGAAAAACACCGTTCCAGACCGCTGTTTGCCCACACAGAGCAGCATTTTCTTTCATAAATTGTGTTGTTGGCGAGAATATCATTGGTCAGTTGTGCTTTTTTGTATTTCTTCTTATCCGACCTTGGTCTGTTGTCCCTGACCTGCGCTGTCTGTTTTGGACATATACTCCAACTTTTCCTTGTGGAATCTTTGACCTATACGCCTAATCTTTTTTGGGCGACTTCATACAGCCTGCAAAAAACATTACACATACCATTACACATGTAAAGAGCATGAAGCGTAGCTCATGGCTTTTTGTGTGCAATGTATTTGTTACCTATACGCCGGTTTTGTACTGAAATAAAAAAGGAATGATGAACTGGAAGGCGTAACAGGAAAGAGGTTGACCAAAAAAGGGGTATCGACCGAAATTTCCACTGAGCCGGCTGAACGGAAAAATGATGTCATCCATTGCGGCTGTATATAAACAAAAAAGGAGTCATAATTGACTCCTTTTTGCGGTGTGTACGAGACTCGAACTCGTGACCCCCTGCGTGACAGGCAGATATTCTAACCGACTGAACTAACACACCGTTTGTTCTTGTTTTGCATCCCTTCGTGAACCTTGTTGTTGGTGTCATTTCCGTTTTGCGAGTGCAAAGGTACGACAATTTTTTATACTACCAAAACATTTGCAAGTTTTTTTTTGCTTTTTTGCAATTTTTCTTGATTTGGCGGTGAAATCAAGGTTTACGAGGGGTGTATGGGGACTTTTTTGTACAATTTCGCTGTTAGTTTGCTGCTTCGAATTCGTTGAGGAAACGAAGGTCGTTTTCGCTGAACATACGCAGGTCTTTCACCTGATATTTCAGATTGGCGATGCGTTCTACACCCATTCCGAATGCGTAACCCTTGTAGCGCTTTGAGTCGATACCGTTGAGTTCGAGAACAGCGGGGTCAACCATGCCGCATCCGAGGATTTCTACCCAGCCTGTGTGCTTGCAGAATGCGCAGCCTTCACCGCCGCAGATGTTGCATGAGATGTCCATCTCGGCTGATGGCTCAGTGAATGGGAAGTATGATGGACGGAGACGAATCTGTGTGCCTTCGCCGAACATTTCGCGTGCAAAGAGGAGGAGTACTTGTTTGAGGTCAGTGAAACTTACATTTTCGTCAACATATAATCCTTCAACCTGATGGAAGAAACAGTGTGCGCGTGCAGAGATTGCTTCGTTGCGGTAAACGCGTCCTGGGCAGATGATGCGGATTGGTGGCTGTGTGTGTTCCATGACGCGGCTCTGTACTGACGATGTGTGGGTACGGAGGATTACATCTGGATGACTCTCGATGAAGAATGTGTCCTGCATGTCGCGTGCTGGATGGTCTTCTGCAAAATTCATTGCACCGAACACATGCCAGTCGTCCTCGACTTCTGGACCTTCTGCCAGACTGAAACCGAGACGGGAGAAGATGTCAACGATTTCGTTCTTGACGATGGTGAGTGGGTGGCGTGTACCGAGTTTCACAGGGTAGGCGGTGCGAGTGATGTCGATGTCGCATGTGTCGCTGTCGCTTGTCTCAAATTCAGCTTTGAGTGCATTGATTTTGTCGAATGCACGGTTTTTGAGTTCATTGATTTTGATGCCCACCTCTTTCTTCTGCTCAGCAGGGACATTGCGGAAGTCTGCCATGAGTGCTGCGATGCTTCCTTTCTTGCTGAGATATTTGATGCGAAGTGCTTCGATGTCTTCTGCGCTATGTGCTTCGAGGCTGTCCACCTCGGCAAGCAATGCTTGTATTTTCTCTAACATTATTCAGTTGTTTGTTATTTGATTTTGTGTACAAAGGTAGTAAATAATTCATAATTCTAAATTGTTAATGAGTAATTATTATCAATTCTACTGTGTTTTTGCGGTGATTCTTGCTTGAATTTCTTGTTTGCATAGCAATAATTTGTGTATTATGAATTATGAATTATGAATTAATTCGTATCTTTGCACGCTGTAATGCGAAATGCGTATTTAAGGAATAACAATTAATCTGTAAGCTTACGAAACGGTTCATAGGATTTTGGATTTTGGCTGCGGTTGTCATGCTCGTGTCGTGCGTGCATGGTGCTGGCGGTGACGGTGAGGCTGATGACGCTGACTCTCTTGACAACGACACATCTGCCCTTGAACAACTGGACTTGTATGAACCGATGGTGATTCCTGAATCGGCTGATGAACTGTTCGACGACTTTTTTTATAGTTTTCTGGAAGATGAAGACTTCCGCAACAAGCGCATAAAGGTGGAAATGGAGAACCAGAGTGTGCTGATGAAGGAAGCCTATGCCGTGATTTATGAGCGTGAGGAGGACCTCGCCCTGCGCAAGGACACGACTGTCAGTGCCGTATCGCTGGAATGGATCAACTGGGAAGACGAGGACATGGAAAACTATAAGTTTGAACGACTTGACGATGGACACTGGTTTATGACCGAGGTCGAAAATGAGAATATGGAGAGGTCGCCAAACGGACAGTTCCTTTCGTTCCTCCGTAACTTCTTCACTGATGCCGATTTCCGTAACGATGCTGTGCAGTATCCGTTGACGATGATCATTGCTCCTCAGGAAGAGGGCGACGGTGAGGAAACTGTGCTTGATGAAGAGCAATGGAGTGAACTGTACGAGCAACTTCCCGATTTCTTTACATCGATGGTCTGTGTGAACTATGGTCAGACTGCAATCAGTCAGAACCGCAAGACACTGCTGCTTGAGGGACTCAGCACGGGGCTGGCCATGCGATTTGCGTTTGCCAACATCGATGGCGACTGGAAACTGATAAAGATTGAGAACTGATGACTATGACACCCATACATAACACATTTGGCATTGAAGCCAGGGCAAAGCAGTATTTTGAGTATTGCAGTGAGGATGAACTCATTGCTTTCTTGCCTTCGTTGCGTGGAGTACCATATCTGCATATTGGTGGTGGCAGCAACTTGCTGTTCACCCGTGACTTTGACGGCATCATCCTTCATTGCGGCATTAAGGGCATTGAGGTCATGGACGACTGCATCCGGGTGGGTGCAGGTGTCGTCTGGGATGACTTTGTAGGCTGGGCAGTTGAACATGGATGGTGCGGGGTGGAAAACCTTTCACTCATACCCGGCGAAGTAGGTGCCAGTGCCGTTCAGAATATCGGCGCTTATGGTTCAGAAGCGAAGGATGTCATCGTTGCAGTGGAATGTGTTGACTTGCATGATGGCACTCGTCGCGTGTTTACAAATGCTGAATGTCAGTATGCTTATCGTCAGAGCATTTTCAAGGGAGAACTCCGTGGACGCTATGCCGTGACTTATGTCAGATACAGACTGAGCCGGACTTTTGTTCCACGACTGGATTATGGCAACATCCGTTCATCTCTGCCGACCGACGCTGTTGTCACTCCGCAACTGGTGCGCGACACCATCATCGGCATTCGTCGTGCCAAGTTGCCCGATCCTGATGTACAGGGAAATGCAGGTTCGTTCTTCATGAACCCTGTGGTCAGCCGTGACAAGTTCGCTGAAATCCAGCGCGACTATCCCAACATGCCGTTCTATGAAGTGGAAAACGGTGTGAAGATTCCTGCTGGGTGGATGATAGAGCAGTGCGGATGGAAGGGCAAGTCACTTGGTAGGGCAGGGGTCCATGACCGTCAGGCTCTGGTGCTTGTCAATCTTGGTGGAGCAACTGGTGCCGACATAGTACGCCTTTCTGATGCTGTGCGCCAGAGTGTTGCAGAACGGTTCGGCATCGACATAAGGCCCGAAGTCAACTTTATTTAGGTGAGTCGTTTATAGATTAAAGTAAACAATATGAAGGTAACATTATTGGGTACGGGTACAAGTGGTGGCGTTCCGCAGATTGGATGTCAGTGCAGCACCTGTCTCTCTTCCGACCCACGCGACAAGCGTACACGCTGTTCTGCCATGATTGAGACTGACAACGCATGTGTGCTGATTGACTGCGGACCCGATTTCCGTCAGCAGATGCTGGGACGCCCGTTCCGACATATTGATGCTATATTTATCACCCATGAGCACTATGACCATGTAGGGGGCATTGACGACATACGCCCAGGCATCCTGTTCGGCGATGTTCACATCTATGCCGAAGACATTGTTGCAGAACATCTGAAACAACGCATACCATATTGTTTCACTCCTGTTGAACGGCGCTATCCTGGTGTGCCAGCCATCACATTGGAACACATGGAACCACATGTGCCGGTCGAAGTCGGTTCGCTACAAATCATTCCAATCCGTGTGATGCATGGGACTTTGCCGATTGTCGGATTCCGCATCGGACCTCTCACCTACATCACCGACATGAAGTCCTTTCCCGAATCGGAATGGCAATATGTGGAAGGAACCAAGGTTCTTGTGGTCAATGCCTTGCATCATCGCGTGCATCCGAGTCACCAAAGCGTGTCCGATGCCATCAGGTTTGCCCAGAGGGTGGGGGCTGACGATACCTATTTTGTGCATATGAGTCATTTTGTCCTTCCTCATGCCGAGGAGGACGCACTGCTGCCTCCACATATCCACTTGGGATATGACGGACTCGAACTAAATGTTGAGTAACTTTATCGACCTCGCATTTGCATATAACTGGAATTGAAACATAACCAAATGTCCTCATGCGATAGTTGTCTATACCCGTTGACATTGTAGTTTTGCTTCGTCGAATCGACTGTACTTAAATTGCTGAGGGTGCGGTGGATAATTGCATCACGAGCGCTCGTAAATGCTCACGCGAGCGGTGGATAATTGAAAAAGGTGTACACCTTCCTGCGAAAAGGTGTACAGCAAAC
>JAGHSZ010000037.1 GCA_018065565.1 Candidatus Colivivens caballi | reverse complement strand
CCTTCCTTTCAGGACGGGGAGAAGAATGACTGCAAATGAGTCACATCAATCACCATTCATCAATCCACCCCCGCCCTGAAAGGGAGGGATGGGGAGGGTCCCTAAACAGCTAACAGCTAACAGCAAATTTTAATTTTTAACTTGTAATACTCAAACTACCAAATAATATGGAACAAAGATTTGACCCAATCAAGGACAAGACAGCCGAAATCATTGAGGCCATCATGCAGTCGCCCGACATACCCGACGACCCCGGCCTACAGTTCAAGATTCGACTGTCCGTAGAAGAGGCAACCGAAAACATAGTTCAGTATGCCTATGCCGAAGGCGAAGGCTATGTGGTAGTCAAGACAGAACTGACACCAGCCAATCGCCTGATCATCACACTGCGTGACGAAGGTGTGCCGTTCAACCCTCTCGACAAGGACGACCCCGACATCACTCTCTCTGCCGAAGACCGAAACATCGGCGGACTTGGCATCTTCCTGTGCAAACAGCTCATGGACAAGGTGACCTACACCTTCGAAAATGGATGCAACATCCTGACAATGGAAAAACAGATAACAACCCCCAAAAATAACTAAACAGCTATGAATGTAACAATCGAAAAACAAGACTCAAAGACATTGGTGACCCTTCAGGGACGCCTCGACACAACCAACGCTGCCGACTTCCAGGTTGACATCCAGCCACTCATGGACGACCCAGAACCCGAAATCGAAATCGACTGCACCGACATGGAATACACCAGCAGCCAGGGACTCCGTCTGTTCCTCATGCTCCAGAAAACTGTCAATTCACGCAAGGGCACACTCGTGATGAAGAACATGAAACCACAGGTCAAGGAAGTGTTCGACATCACCGGCTTCTCAAACATCATCAAAATCATTTAACCCAAATCGTTCATTAGCGTTATGGTGATAACAGACTTAGTTTTTGAACAGATGTATTGCCGATTTGAGGGCGCAATGGGGTTCCATTGTAACTGAAAAGCGACATTACAGATGACGAAAAGAAGGCTTGTCAGCGCGTAACAGCCTAATGACCGATTTGGGATTATACAACAAGCAGATGCATGAGCCTTTTCATATGGATGTCACAGCCCTACAATGCGGTTCATACAGGCACAACGCATCATGAAACGATGGTATCATGGCATGAAACGACCATTTCATGCCATGAAATGATGATTTCACACCATGATACAACGAATTTTCTTCATATGTCCAAGTTTCGCAGAAATCATGTTATTTGCAACCGGCACACAATAAATCACTCTCGCGTGCGTTATTATTAAAGGTATAAAATGCAGATAATGGATTTAAGACGATATATGCTGTTGGTGGTTACAGTCATGATGGGCTACTGCTCTGCTCTGGCTCAGAATGTAACCATAAGGGGGCGTGTGACTGATGATGAGCATCAGCCACTCGAACTGGCAATGGTACACATAGAAGGGCAGTTGAAAGGCACAAACGCTGACCTCAGGGGCAGATATTCACTGACTTGCAAGAGCGAGGACTCACTGGTTGTGGTGTTCAGCATGGTGGGTTACCAGACTCGAAAGCGAGTGCTCCGTGAACCCAAGGACACCATCACCATCGACATGATGCTCCCAAAGCTTGGCATAGAACTTGCAGATGTGGAAATCACAGAGGTGCGCAGACAGACCAATGCCATGACCGATGTCAACATGAACGACATACGCCACATGGGCAATGCATCGGGAGGTGGAGTGGAACAAATCATTGCTACACAGGCTGGTGTGTCAACCCACAACGAACTGAGCAACCAGTACAATGTACGCGGGGGCTCATTTGATGAGAACTCAGTGTATATCAACGGCACAGAGGTGTACCGACCACTCCTGGTTCGTTCAGGACAGCAGGAAGGTCTGTCAGTCATCAACCCCGACATGGTGGAGCGTGTACAGTTCTCGGCTGGAGGATTCGATTCAAAGTATGGTGACAAGATGTCATCTGTGCTCGACATCACCTACAAGCGTCCAACCAAGTTTGAGGCATCAGTTTCAGCCTCACTGCTCGGAGCATCAGCATACATAGGTCTGGGAAACGAGAAATTCTCAATGACTCACGGCCTGCGCTACAAGACCACAAAGAACCTGCTCGGAACCACTGACACTCAGGGGGAATACGACCCGAAGGACTTTGACTACCAGACATACATCAGTTGGCATCCTAACGAGAGATGGACTTTCGACTTCATTGGCAACATAGCCCGCAATGACTATGACTTCACTCCCCATGACCGAAGCACCAAATTCGGCACACAGGACGATGCCAAGGAGTTCAAGGTCTATTTCGATGGATGGGAAAAGGACAAGTTCCACACCTACTTTGGTTCGTTTTCAGCCAAGCACAATTTCAGCAAGCACCATGAACTGGCACTCAACTATGCTGTGTTTCAGACTCATGAGCGAGAATCATTCGACATTCAGGGTGAATACTGGCTCAACAACAACGGAGAAGAGCAGAGCCTTGCCATCGGCAAATACATGGAACATGCACGCAACCGTCTGAAAGCCACTGTAAGCACCATTGGACTGACTGGACGAAGCAGAATAACAGGACACGACATCCAGTACGGCATTCTGTCAAAACATGAGAAAGTGAATGAAACCATGCGGGAATGGGAGATGCGTGACTCTGCTGGTTACTCACTGCCACACAACGGACAGACTGTCAACCTCATCTACAACCTCGCATCAGAAAATGCCATCAGCAGCAACCGTCTTGAAGCATACATTCAGGACACATGGCGCAAGGAATACCCCGAGGGAGAGATGGTGCTCAACTATGGTTTCCGCATCTCACACTGGGACTACAACAAGGAGACCCTGTTCTCGCCAAGGGCAACAGTGGCATTCATCCCGGCAAAGAACGACAACTGGGTGTTCCGATTCTCAACAGGCATCTACTACCAAGCACCGTTCTACAAGGAACTGAAAGACACTGTGTGCATTGACGGCAACTACATAGCCCATCTCAACCAGGACATCAAGTCACAGCGAAGCATTCACTTTGTGTTCGGCACAGAATACAAGTTCCGCATCAACAACCGTCCATTCAAAGCCACAGCAGAAGCCTACTACAAGGCACTGAGCGACCTCATCCCCTACAATGTGGACAATGTACGCCTGTCATACTATGGTGAGAACTGTGCAAAGGGTTATGCCCTCGGACTCGACATGAAAATCTATGGAGAATTTGTGCCAAAGACCGATTCATGGGTAAGCATAGGCATCATGCAGACCAAGGAGACCATCCACGGCAAAAGCATTCCACGCCCAACTGACCAGTTGCTCAACTGCTCAATCCTGTTCAGCGACTATTTCCCTAACACCGACAGATGGAAAATCACAGTTAAGGGCCACTATGCCAGTGGTTTGCCATTTGGACCTCCACACACAGGCCGTGAACGACAGGTGTTCCGCATGACCAGTTACCGAAGGGTAGATATTGGAATGTCATACCGACTGTATAAGGGTGAAGAGGACAATGGACTACTGCGCAACACAGGCAGACGACTCGGCATCAAAAACATCTGGCTGGGACTCGATGCCTTCAATGTGCTCGGCATCAACAATGTCAACTCCTACTACTGGGTGACCGACATCACAAACAACCAATACGCTGTACCTAACTACCTGACAGGCCGTCAGATCAATGCCAGAATACTTGTAGAGTTGTAAGCCACTCACTCCCCCACCTGACACACACAGCAGTTACAAGGTCACAGCAAAAACAATCAACATTCATTTTTAGACTATCACACTATAATGGCAAAATCAAAGAAAGGACTCAAACAGCAACGCATCAACATAAAGAACAAGCGAGCATCGTTCGATTATGAATTCATCGACACCTTCACCGCAGGAATAGTGCTCACAGGAACCGAAATCAAGTCAATCCGGGCAGGTAAGGCAAGTCTGGTCGATACCTACTGCTACTTCATTGCAGGAGAAATCTGGGTGAAGAACATGTATGTGGCTCAGTATCTGCAAGGCTCATACAACAACCATGTAGAGAGGCGTGAACGCAAACTGTTGCTCAACAAGAAAGAGATGCGAAGCCTGGAAGCCGATGCCAAGAATCCAGGTTTCACCATAGTACCTGTACGCCTGTTTATCAACGACAAAGGACTGGCAAAACTCGAAATTGCACTTGCCAAGGGTAAGAAGGAATTTGACAAGCGACAGACCATGAAAGAGAAGGAGGACAGGATGGAAATGGACAGGGCAAGGCGGTTTTAGTTCAATTCATTCATTAGACGGTAACAGGTGACTATTACTTTGTAGAGATTTATAATCAATCAACACAGAGCAGGTTTAGTTTTATCTTTTTCGAACACGAAATACACGAAATTTACGAAATTGTATCAACACAGAGAAGGTTTCGTTTTGCTATATGTTTTCAAACCTCCTCACAGAGTGTGCCTGTGGCACATGGAGAACACGGAGTGCGGATGTCCGCATGGCTCTGTCGAACTTTGTAATGCCACCGGCATTCTCTGTGAACGGGATTAAAAACACTTTTGAAAAAATGATAATCCCGTTACTCTGTGTTAAACGATGCAGATGGTTACAGTCCGCATGGTTTCGTTTAATTCGTGCCTTTCGTGTTCAAAAATAGTAGTTGTTGTCAACACAGAGAAGGTTTAGTTTTGCTATATGTTTTCAAACCTTCTCACAGAGTGTGCCTGTGGCACATGGAGAGGACACTGAGTGAGGGTGTCCGCATGGCTCTGTCGGACTTTGTAATGCCAATGGCATTCTCTGTGAACGGGATTAAAAACACTTTTGAAAAAATGATAATCCCGTTACTCTGTGTTAAAATGGTACAGATGGTTGCAGTCCGCATGGTTTCGTTTAATTCGTGCCTTTCGTGTTCAAAAATAGTAGTTGTTGTCAACACAGAGAAGGTTTAGTTTTATCTTATATGCAAACCTTCTCACAGAGTGTGCCTGTGGCACATGGAGAGGACACTGAGTGCGGGTATCTAAAATCTCACGCAGAATTCGCAGAATAAAAGGAAATCCGTTCACTCCGTGAAATCTGCGCAATCTGCGTGAACCAATAAACCTCGTTTTATCTTTTTC
>JAGHSZ010000028.1 GCA_018065565.1 Candidatus Colivivens caballi | reverse complement strand
TTATCTATTTGATAAACCTTTTCACAGAGTGTGCCTGTGGCACATGGAGAGGACACTGAGTGTGGGTGTCCGCATGGCTCTGTTGAACTCGGTAATGCCATTGGCATTCTCTGTGAACGGGATTATTAAAACACTTCTGTGAAATGTGATAATCCCGTTGCTCTGTGTTATTGCGAGAGTTTAGGGCACTTTTCACTTTTCACTTTTAACTCTCTCTGCGTGTTCTGTACTCAAAACAACAGATTTCCTAATCTCCTAAACAACTAAGTTGCTCGTTAAGGGTTTGTTCGGTCTGTTGGCTGATCATGTTTATTTTCTCCATTTTGCTCATGCCCTGGTTGATGTTGTATGCCAGGAGGCTGAGTGCTTTATGTGCCTCGGCATATGCCTGTTCAGGGTTGGTGAAGGTGTCTTGCTCGGCAAGGTTGACTGATTCGGTCTGGCCGAAGTAGTGCCAGCCGATGCCCATGACAAGGGCGATGCAGGCAGCAGCGGCAATGGTGGCGATGAGTGGACGGCGTTGCAAGCGTGGAAGGGTGTGAATGTCGGTGTCGCTGTCCGCCAGTTCCTGACTGTCAGGCGGTGTCACGCCCTTCCTTTCCAGTTCGTCCCATTCGTCAATCTTGGCAGAGAGTCGCTGTTCAAGTCCTTTGGGGATTTCGATGTTGTCGAGTTGTGTGAGGTCTATCTGTTTCATGTCTTGTGAGTTCGCTTTAAGAATTGGTCTATCAGTTTTTTCCGTGCGCGGCTGATTGTTGTCCTGATGTTGGTCTGCGTCAGTCCCGTGTCGTCCTCAATCTCCTTGTATGAGCGGTCGTCCACGATGCGTAGCCTTACCACTTTCTGTTCCTTTTCGGGCAGCTGGTCGATGAGTTGAGTCATCTGTGATGCAGCGTCGCTGTCTTCAATCTGCTGTGCCACATCGTGTCCGTCGGGTGGGTCGTGCTCGTCGATGAGTTCCGCCGAGACATCTATGTGTTTCTGGCGGCACTGGTCGTAGTAGAGATGCCGGATCATGGTCACGAGGTAGGCCTGTTGCTGTGCCTCTGGCGGCAGTTCGTTGCGTTTGGTCCACAACTTCAAGTAAAGGTCTTGAAGCAGGTCCTCGGCATCGAGGGCATTTCCCGTCAGATGGTAAGCCACACGGTAAAGCACCCTGTGATGTGGCAGAAACTGTTGCTTAAACTCCTGTGCAGTCATCATTACAAATCTATCCAGCCATCGTCACCGTCGTCACCATTATCAAATGACCTGCCTTCTGGGCATTCATACCGACCATAGTCGATAAAAACAACAGCAATAATAATGTTCGTTTCATATTCCAAGTTTTTTAGTTTTCATTTTGCGGGGAATCAACAGAGCACCCTTTTATACTGATTTGTTCGTCTCTATATGTACAAACGCAATCTGTGATGAATTTGTGACAAAGATAAGCGTTTTTTTTCATTTATCCGTGTGATTCACGATGACAAATCATTATTTTAACTACCTTTGCATCAGCATTGCAGACAGCAAGGCAAACACACAAGACCATGGATATATTTCACTATAAGCAATTCGACATCTGTCAGGACCATGCGGCAATGAAGGTGGGCACTGACAGCGACCTGCTCGGCACGCTTGGTCGTGGTGGCAGTCGCATACTTGATGTCGGCACCGGCACTGGCGTGCTGTCGCTGATGTTGGCGCAGCGCTATCCTGACGCACAGGTCACTGCCATCGAGATTGACGACAATGCCGTGATTGATGCGCAGCACAACTTTCAGACTTCGTGTTTTGCCGCGCGTCTGTCGCTCCACCACATTTCGTTCCAGGACTATGTGAAGGAGCATCCGGGCGAGGAGTTCGACAGTGTGGTCTGCAATCCACCTTATTTCGACAGGAGCACCGAATGTCCAGATGGAGGCCGCACCCGTGCGCGTCATTCGTCGAGTCTGCCGTTTGATGTGCTGGCGCGTGGTGCCTATGCAAAACTTGTCGATGGTGGTGTGTTCTCGGTCTGCATTCCTCCCGAAGTCCTCACCCCCTTCCGTGCCGAATGTCTTTTTGCTGGTTTCTCGCCGAAAGAGGAGCACATCGTGAAGAGTCTCCCTCACAAAGCCCCCAAGCGCTATGTCCTTGTGTTCAAGAAAGGTACAGCCGAACCGACAGAACGCCACACCTATTGCATGCGCAATGCCGATGGTTCCCGTTCACAGTGGTACCGCACACTGATGAGCGACTTCCTGTGTACAGACCAGTAAGGTGTGTCTGACAAATCAAAAATCCCTGCACGGCATAGTCGCTGTGCAGGGATTCGCTTCAATATGATGAATCATGGAGTTACCATTCATCATCACCCAATATGTCCCATCCGTTTTGGTTGTTCTTTTTTGAATCGAATGTACCGTTGAATTCACCACTGACGGGAATCATTATTGTTTCCAAACTCAGTTGTTGGAAACGCATTGCTGGTTTCTGATATTGTTTCATACTCTTGTTTGCTATTTTTGATTTACTAATTTCTATTGGAAAATGTGTTGTCATTTATATTCGTAACAGCCTAATGACCGATTTGGGTTTAATGCTTCACTACTTTCTTTCCGTTCATGATTACAATACCCTTATAGTCATTGCCTACTGCCTGACCGTTGAGGTTGTACATTTTGCCATTCGTACATTGTTCATTGTCAATGGTCTGGACAGATGTTGCACTATCCATAACGATATCAAGAGCGTTATCAGCACCAACAGTTACAGGCTCCAGATATAAGCGGAATGGTTTGAGGGTTGCGCTGTCGCCTGCCTTTTTGAACTTGCCTTCGCTCAGTGCGTACTTGCCTTTCAGTTCAGCTCCGCTGAGTTCACGGTAAGTAGTTTTCAACTTGTAGTATGAACCGATATTGACTTCGTTCTCCACTGTTTCCTTCAATCCTGCACTCTCGTCAGCGACGATGCTGTATTCGCCTGTCGCCTTGCCTTCCTTCAGCCGGACAAGATAAGGAGTGTTGGCTGTGAGAGTGCCAGATGTCACTGACTCTATCTCTATTTCGTTTGCAGAAGTCTGAGTGTCACTGAACTTTGCAACCTCGAAGTTTGCAGAAAGGCTGCTGAATGGAACATCAGCAGGAATGTACCATGCTTGCCATTCGTGGTTGTTGAAGGTACGGGTGTAGGAAGCACCCATGAAATAATAATTTAGTTCTTGTGGTACAATATATTCCTTTCCTTCATCCTTGATTTCAAATTCCCACCAATCGTCAAGATTCTCAGCATTAACTGAGCCATCTGCGTATAAGGTTATGTTTGTATATGGAATGTATTCTGTATGTGTTGTGTAATAGTAATCTGTTGGCAATTCATAGAACTTTGGATGATATACTGCTTTGGTATTATAAAAAGCAGACATTGCCACTGTTGGCTTATTTTGGGATGTTAATATGATGATGGCATTGTTGCAATATCCAAATGCTTCCTCACCAATATCAGTTACGGATGTTGGAATTTTAACTTGTGTAATGTCCTTGCAATTATATAAAGCAAATGCGCCAATTTTTGTTATAGAACTTGGTATGCAAATATCTTTTTCTACCTTCTTACCATCATACACATATTTTAATGTCTCACGGATAATTTTTGTAGCTACATTATTGCTATTTTCCCAACTTATGATATCAATCGTAATATCTTCCAAGTTAGTACAATTATAGAAAGAACAATTCCCAATGTTCGTAACTGAATTCGGGATTGTTACAGAGGTCAAGCCCTCGCAATAGCGGAAAGCATGATCCCCAATGCTCGTAACTGAATTCGGGATGGTTATCGAAGTCAAGTTAGAACAATTATAAAAAGCATACTCCCCAATGCTCTCAACTGAATTCGGGATTGTTACTGATGTCAAGCCGGTACAATTATAGAAAGCATAATCCCCAATGCTCTCAACTGAATTCGGGATTGTTACTGATGCCAAGCCGGTACAATTATAGAAAGCATACTCCCCAATGCTCTCAACTGAATTCGGGATTGTTACTGATGCCAAGCCGGTACAATTATAGAAAGCATATGACTCAATGCTCTCAACTGAATTCGGGATTGTTACTGATGCCAAGCCGGTACAATACTGGAAAGCATATGCCCCAATGCTCGTAACTGAATTCGGGATTGTTACTGATGCCAAGCCGGTACAACTATTGAAAGCATATGCCCCAATGCTCTTAACTGAATTCGGGATGGTTACAGAGGTCAAGCCCTCGCAGTAATAGAAAGCCTGATCCCCAATGCTCGTAACTGAATTCGGGATTGTTATTGATGTCAAGCCTGTACAGCCTTTGAAAGCAGAGTAACCAATGCTCTCAACTGAATTCGGGATGATTGTGTTCTTGCAACCAGTAACCAATGTGCTTGTAGATTTTGTGATTATTGCATTGCAACCTTCACGAGAATCATAATATGTGTTGCCATCTTCGACTGATATTGATGCCAAGCCTGTACAGCAAGAGAAAGCCTGACCCCCAATGCTCGTAACTGAATTCGGGATTGTTACAGAGGTCAAGCCTGTACAGTAAGAGAAAGCATAACCCCCAATGCTCGTAACTGAATTCGGGATTGTTATTGATGTCAAGCCTGTACATTCCCAGAAAGCCTGACTCCCAATGCTCTCAACTGAATTCGGGATGGTTACAGAGGTCAAACCTTCGCATTGACAGAATGTACGGCCGCCAATGCTCTTAACGGAATTCGGGATGGTTACTGATGTTAAACCTATACATCCTTCGAAAGCAGAATCCCCAATGCTCGTAACTGAATTCGGGATGGTTACAGAGGTCAAGTTACTACAATTGTAGAAAGCCTCATTCCCAATGCTCGTTAAATATTTCGGCAGAGAAATTGTTTTAATTGGAGAGTAGCAAAATGCTGTTGCTTGGATACCTGTAACTCCATAGGTATTCCCACCATAAGAAACAGTGTTAGGGATGTTAATTGTTTCCGCACTATAACTGTAGTTACCATGAGTAACTTCAACGGTTCTAGGTGAAGTGTTGCTTGTGATGTTGTAATAAATGGTAACACCATCTGCATTTGTGGCGGCAAAGTCATACGCCCACACACTCATGCCTATCATCCAGAAAAGGCAGAGTAATGAAATTTGTTTAAATGTGTTCATAATACAATTTTAGACCCTGTGATGTTATTGATTAAGTTTATTATGTTCTGAATGAATATTTCGTTAAGATTTATTCCATCGACAATGTAATGGTCTTCTGGTTTTGCTGTTTGCTTTAATGATATTCTAGGCGCATAATTATTATGCAGCACAGATGTTGTTATGTAATTCCAGTTTAGTTTCTCTATCCACTCTGTGTTTCCTTTTTTATTAGCAAACTCTGGGCGGCACGCAAAAATGATGATATCACATCTGTCAAGCATTTTGGAAAAACTATCTACAATCTGCTTTCTATGATCACCCAATCCCGACACACCAATCTTGATTATTTTACCATTTTCTAATTTGACATTGAAAATAGCCACAACATCATGTTGGATTTTTTTCTTCGGATAGATAATTTCTACAAGTTCTGCATTTTTGCTTTTTTCAAATGCGCGATACAATGATAGTAAAGCACATGATTTGCCAAAGTTGTTCGGAGCAACTATTCCGACTAATGTTTTTCCCATAAGCCATTCATTTAAGTTAATACTATTGTTTATTGTTTCTTTGATCTTTGATTTGATTCGGTTGCAAAAATATAATAAAATATTTGAGACTTTTGGTCCATTTTAGTCCTTTTGCGTTTTGGGGTACGAAAAAGGATGGAAATGGAAGGGCAAGTAAGCATTTTGCTCTGTCCGTTTACAATTCACCGAGGGATGATTGTGCTGAGAAATAAAAGGTATAGACACGAAAAAACGTGGACTTAATCCTTCTATACGACATTGAGGTTTTCCACGACCTATCACACAGTATATAAGATAAAACAGCCCACGTACAAAGAATACGCGAGCATCAACCTTACCCATCTGTGTGATTTGATTTGTGGAAATTTCAATGTCACAGATAAAAGCTAACGCCTTATTATGAGATGCCCTGGGGGCATATCACTATTCCGAAAGTATAAATAACGCCTGCCAAAGTGCTAAATCACACTACAGCACGGCAAAGATAAGAATTAATTATGAAATACTTATCACCATTAACTAAAAACTTTTCATAAAATAGGTGTTAATTTCTTTTTCGTGCGGATTTGTGTGATAATAAGGTCGAAGCACGGCAATTTTCTTGTTCATTTTAGTCCATTTAACGATTATGGGTTATTAAAGCCAAAAAGGGGAGTGAATTGTTGTGGAAATGGAAAGAAATGATTACTTTTGCACGACAAATGTTTACTTGCTTGACAAATGGATACAAACGACAACTCTGTTTCGGGAATTATTACCACGGACAATGTGATGATTAGTGCGGCTTTTACTGAGGTCGAGGTGATTCCGTCGGCTGGATTCAGTTTGTTGCGCAAGGCGAAACGGTTCGGAAAGTGGTGGGTGCTGAAAAGTCTGAAAGAGGAACACCGTCAAGATCCTCTGTACCAGCAGCTGCTGCAAAAGGAGTTTGACATACTCAACTCGATGGATCACCCAAACATAGTAAAGGCTATGGAGTGGGGGCGCTACGGCGATGGCTCGGGTTGTATCGTCATGGAATATGTGGATGGTTTGAGCCTGAAGGAGTTTATGAAGATGAAGCCCGACCATGACAAAAAACTGAAGATTGCCTCCGAACTGATGGATGCACTGGGCTATATTCATTCGAAGCAGGTGACTCACCGCGACCTGAAACCCAGCAACATTCTCATCACGAACAACGGACAGAATGTCAAGGTGATAGACTTCGGACTGTCGGACACTGACTCGTACAGCATACTGAAACAGCCTGCGGGTACGGAGAGCTATGTGTCGCCGGAACAGAGGGAGAGTCACACGCCTGACATAAGGAACGACATTTATAGTCTGGGACGGATATTGCAGGATCTGGACCTCGGCAAGAAGTACAGGGGCATAGTCAATAAATGCATGCTGCCCATCGACCGCCGATACGAAAATGTGTTTGCCCTGAAACGCGATTTCCAGAAAGCAGGGCACAATCCCTGGGCATGGATTGCTGCTGCGTGCGTAGTGGCTGTTGCAGGATGGCTGGCATGGAGCTATCTGTCCGACCGTCACCCTGCGCCTGTGGTGGTGGAGGACAATGGACAAATACATGAATATGTGGATATGGGCAATGGGTTGAAGGTGGCTACATGCAACATCGGTGCCGACAATCCGTGGGAATTTGGCGAATGGTATGCATGGGGTGAGACGGAACCATACTATGAAGAGCTGAATCCTGACGGCACTACTGCTAAATGGAAGGCTGGAAAGGAGAGTGGCTACAACTGGCCTTCATATCGTTACTGCCAGGGGTCGCACGAAAACCTGACGAAATACTGCGTGAACAGCATCTACGAAATCAAGGACTACAAGACCACACTGGGACCCGAAGACGATGTTGCCACCGTCAAATGGGGACGGCACTGGAGGATGCCGACCGAGGCTGAATGTCTGACTTTGCAGAACAACCACTACTCGTGGACTTGGTCGATTTACAGCGGTGAACATCCGGTGAACGGCTATTGGGTTGAAAACAAGAAGACCAAGGCAAGGGTTTTCCTGCCGGCTGCGGGTTTCAGATATGGCGATGTGGTGTATGGCGGCGCTAACGAATGCGGCTACTACTGGTCGAGCGACATCAATGAGTACTACAACCACTTGGCATTTACATTTGAATTCCTCAGCAACGAAATGGCTTTCCACAACGAAGAAGCCAACCGATTTGACGGTAGAACTGTGAGAGCAGTCTATGTGGAGTAGGAGTTAAGAAATTAAGGATTATGAACAAAATAGGTAATATGGCAGAAGAGAACAAGTTGGCGGCATTGCGCAGCTGCATAGAGGACACCCTGAACAGGAAGATTGCAACGCCTAAGGACTTTGACTGGCTTTCGCAAAAGATTTACGATAGGCTCGGCGTGATGGTCAGTGCCACCACACTGAAGCGTGTGTGGGGTTACCTGCCCGACGACACCACCCAACCTCGTCAGGGAACTCTGTCGATGCTGGCGCGATTAGTGGGATACACTGACTGGGAAAGTTTTACCAAAGAAGGCGATGCCCAAAAGGATGTGCAGAGCAACATGATTTTGGGGCGTAGTCTCAGTGTGGCAGACATGATGATTGGCAACGAACTGCTGCTGTCATGGCAGCCCAACCGCGAGGTCAGGGTGAAATACAGGGGGATGAACCGGTTTGAGGTGACTGAGTCGAGAAACTCTAAACTCAGTGTGGGCGACACCTTCACCTGCTCCATGTTCATCGACGACGAACCGCTGTACATCTATAACCTACCGTATGCCGAGGCTTATGTCTGCGGAAAGAAGTCGGGCATACACTTCGAAAAGGTGGTTACGGACAGAGGTGGTGCATCAGATTAAGGTGGGTTCTATAAATTCACCGTTACAATAAACAATATAACTGATGGGCTTAAATAAACTTTTCGCCGCTTTTGGCTTTCTTTCGGCATCTTGCTG
>JAGHSZ010000109.1 GCA_018065565.1 Candidatus Colivivens caballi | reverse complement strand
GGTGGAATTGCTAATGGTACTTTGGTATCAAAATTAGGTAATGTCATACCTATGAGTGGAAAGATTACAAAGACATTTTCAGCGGGTCTGCAGAACATGGACTTTGAAGTCGTCCGCATGGTTGCGAAGATGGATTTCATCTTCAAGAATATGTGTGCCAGTCCTGTAACTTTAAAATCTTTCCGCTTGTCCCCAATCAACGAAGGTGTAATTCCGTTGATTCCGAACACTACAGTTGACGCCCAATATAGCGAGAAAGACCCTACAATCTTGGAGGGTGTGGCAGCAAAGACTTTGGAGTTCGATTTCACGAATACTACACTCTATCCGACTTCAATCGTTTTAGAAGCAAATTCCTCTGGTGACGATTCTAAATGGTACACGCACAGCTTCTATGTCCGTGAATCATCTGCATCTACCCACCCAACCAAACACTTCAAAATAGAGCTGACTATTTCTGGTCGTGACGACAAGACTTCGGAAGCCTTATATACGATTACAGACAAGCTTAATGGTCAGGATTTCACAGGTTTCAACCGAAATGACTACATTCAGATACCAATTGTCTTTACCGACTACAGAGTAGGACTATTAGCAGACAGTTATGCCCCTATTGGTGGATACCCAACTGAGATAACAGAAAATAATAAAAATGAATTTTATTGTAAATTCGCTCATCAAGGTGAATTTATGATTACGCCATATATCAATAAGGCAATAGACAATAGTCAGATGTTTTTCCCTGACTTTGATTATGAAATCGTGAGTATAGATGATCCTGACGAGATATTTGTTGAGGGCAAAGAACCTACAATGAGTTCGACAGGAGAAATCACTGGTAAGCTGAATACCAAAGAAGGCACAGCTAGCGTCTATATCCATATTTGGGTTTATACAAATGAATCGCACACAGCTCAACAGGACTTCTATCGTCGTATTTACATAATACGCAAGAATCCATAAAAATCATAACAATTCTAAACATACAACGCCACAAATCATGCCACACACAAACACAAAAACTTGACACAATTGCGCCTCAAAAAAACAAGCAAAAGTCAAATCACGCCTCATCAAACACGCAAAAGTCAAACCCTTTTCACGAGCACAAACACATCAAGACTCAGGTAAAAAGAGGTACCACTAAGCAACAATAGGTTATAAAGTCTAACATACCGCAGCTCCACTCATAAGTGGGCAACAGTTTTAGCATATAAAATGAAGATTATTAATTCTAACGGCTGCCACCAGTGTAGCCAACATGTACTTACACGACAAACAAAAGTATTGATGCTCACAGTCCTTTGCGTTCTTGGACTGTCGAAATCAGTCGCACAGACATTGCCTTATATTGAAGAGTCAAGTGACGCCAATTGCAGTTTATGGTCAATTTCCAATGGTGTAAGTGGTACAGACAACAGGGTAAAGCCCAAAGGCAGCACAGATTTCCCTACCAGTTCAGGATTTTCAAGTCCGTGCTTTGAAGTATGGACATCAAACGCCAATGGAGGTCACTTGAATCAAGGCGAAATTACGCATCAAAATATTAATCTTCCACAAGGAACTTATACTGTTTCGATTGAAATGATGGGCGTTTCTGACAACGACACTTCAACTGACCCACAAGGTGTAGGATTTTCTGCAAATAACAAGTCTGCCCGTTTGACTTCTTTCAGCCCTTTTATAGACAATAACCGTACTGGCCGACATGGTGTTTTAACTCTTACTGATGTGGAGGTGGGCTCCGACGGTGTTTTGAATGTGAAAATCACTCTCGATGGCAATATCACCATCTTCTGGTTGTTGTTCAAGAACTTGACGATTACATCGCCTACAGCCCCAATTCCTACAGACTATTCATTTATCCCATATACTGGTTGGGTTTATAAGTCAGAGAATGATGGCGACCGTCCTAAATATCTGAATTATGGTACAGACGAAGCATCAAGGTGGCAGACTCATGCCGATGACCCACGACTTGAAGCAGGTGTTAAACTCCAGCGCACCCACGAAATCGAACATGTTGTGTGGTGTATGCCAGGTGAGACCTGTGAACTGACACCTTATACCGACTTCACATACACCGACCGCTATCGCGACAACTATATTCGTTGGTACAATTATCCAACAGGCAAAGAAGATGACAATCTTCTGTCTTTCCCTTATCCTGAAAATATAATCACTGTCGAAGGTGCTGGCTATTTTGGTGGCTCAACACTTTCTGGTCAAGCACAAAACAACTATCCACGCAAGTTTGGAACTTCTGCTATCTTCCACGCTCCAAACACCAACGACGACATACTTGGTACGATTGCCATTGAGGCATCAACACAATTCTCTTATAGCAATAATAAACAAATCAATGAACCTACATTGATGTTCCGCACAATCTTTGTTATCAAGAATGCAAAGAACCGCGCAGATGCAATGGCTGCTGACAATACCCAGTATATCAATGACAATCGTGTAAAACTCTTGGCTCCTGCCAACACTGCCTTCCAATATCACTTACCTTGCGGAGAAGACCGCAAATTCAGCACCGGTTCAAGCTCTGGTTCAGGTGGCAGCAGCGAACCAGTAGATTATTATTTGAGATTAAAAAATAATACTTCTGGTCAAGCATGGGATGCTCAATTAATATATAATATAGGCAGCAATTTAGTTCCAAACGGACAATATACCCTAACATTTTCAGCAAAAGCTGATGCAAATTGTTCGATTCAATTTGGATACCAACACGACCCACATGAAAGTGGTTCAGGAAACCAGAACTGGAGTGGTAATTATAACCTCTCTACAAGTTGGCAGACATATACTTGGAATATATCAGTTGGCAATGGACATACTGATATGAACGCCATTTTCTTGAATTTTGGTAATACCGTGGCTAACATTGATATAGATAATATATCTTTAAAACAAAATGGCAACAACACCAACCTAATCAACGAAAGCAACGGTTCAAGTGACTTTAACAATCAGTCATTAGGTGGTTGGAAATTAAAAGGTACTAATGTCAATAACAATAATGTCTCAACTAGTTTCGCTACCGACAACTCGTCCTCCCCTACCGGCGACCCAGTACATGGCTACTACATGCACCTCAATAATACTACCGAAGGTGGTCAGGAGTGGGATGCTCAGGCAATGTATAGGTTATCGTCAGGCTTAGTACCTAATGGCAAATATACCCTGACTTTCTTTGCTAAGGCAAATGAAGACCGTAAAGGTATTCAACTTGGCTATCAGAACGACGCATCCGGTCATCAGAGTTTCAGCGATGATTTCAGTTTGACAACTTATTGGAAAAAGTACGAATGGACATTTACTGCTGGAAGCGACCACGGCGATGTCCAGAACCTCTTCATCAATTTCGGAAAGACTGTTGGACAAATCGACATCGACGACATTCAGTTGATGTATAATGGTTCAAACCAGATTTCAACTAATGCGAGCAACTTCTCCAACAACTCATTGAATGGTTGGGAACTCAAAGGTAGCCAAAAAGACAATGGCAAAGCCACAATCGGTGTCTCTAATGTATATAATGAGGTAATACCTGAACCAAAACCAACTGACTACTGGTATTATGACGGCTCAGATTACAAGCCAGTAGTGCATTATCTCATTGAAACATGGGCTGCTGACATTGATGGAAATCCAACTAGTAAGATAGGAACTACCATCAACATTGATGGCGACATTGCTACAATGACGGCTAACGGCAATCTGGCATATACCAACAAAGTAATCAAAGGTGGTTGGGGTGACGACTACATCGATGATGTTGACAGAATGTTGTTCATCCAGAACCCACAAGCAGGCAATTATGTCATCAAGATATATGCATTAGACCTCAGCACTTACAGCGGTTCACGCACCAACATCGCAGGTGTGCAGCCTATTAAGGTCAACGGCAACCCATTGGAACTGATGGAGTACGACCTCGAAATCATGCCAGCCAGTGAAGGCAACATGATTACCGAAGAAGCCTTGAACAACGGCGACACTTACAAGCATCAGCGTCCTTCTGAAATGGAGAAACTGTATGGCAAACCAACTACTGTAGTCAATTTCGACGAAGAAGTTCAGTATGGAACCCATAACGGCGGTCAATACCACAAATGGCCAATCCAGTGGGAAATGTCTTCATATGGCTTTACCTATGACAAGCCAACTTCAGATCAAGTATCAGGAGAATTCGACTATAATGCCTATGTTGTTGCCAATGACTTGAAGGTAGTTACATATGCTAACGCTTCATTGCGAGATGGTAATGACATTAAAAACCGCTACGACCGCAAATATTCTGAAACAAACGGAAGTGAACAAGGATATATGTACTATGTCAATGCAGCCAGTGACCCAGGTCGTATGGCACTGCTTGACATCGGTAAGGACTTCTGTGCTGGAACACGCGTGTTTGTATCTGCATGGGTAATGGAAGCCAACGACAACCGTGAAACAGCAAATGTGGTATTCTCATTCAAGGGTGTTGAAGCCGACGGCACTGAAACTACATTGAGCAGTTTCGTCACAGGATATATCAATGGTGGTGACAACACCAACACAGGTCACTACAGCGGTGGTCACTTTGAAATAGAAAGTGGTCCAACTGATGACCGTGGTAAGTGGATGCATGTATATTACAACTTCTATCCATCAGTAACTGCTACAAGCAAATACGACCACTTCGTCATTTCACTCGAAAACAATGCAACAAGTTCGTCAGGTGCCGACTATGTGGTCGATGACATCCGTGCATTCGTTTGTAAGCCAATGCTGAATGCTCTTCAAGAGAACCCTGTATGTAATGGTGACCCTGCAACAAAACTAAAGCTTTCGACCGACTTTGACCGTCTGCTTTCTGCCATTGGTCGCAAGGAGTCAACAACCTCAATAAAAGACCAGTTCTATTATTGCTTCATCGACTCTGCGACTTATGTAAACACTTTGGAAAAGACAGTTGAAAGTCTGGTGGCTGCTGGTAAGACTGAAACTGAAGCATACAACACAGCATACCCAACGGCATTCAATGCTGCCATGGTGAAGAATGTCTATGGCTACAAGGAGGGTTCAACCACAGAATTTGAAGAGTATGGAATCCTCAAGTACGACAGATGCTTCACATCAAATCTTGCAGCACCTACAACAGCCGCAGAAGAAGCATCCATGCCTGAAAGAACAGCATATCGTGAAAGCAATCTTATTCAGCGTTTGCTTTATTTCCCAAGCAACAGTAATGTCAACGACACAAAAATCAAGTTTGACAGGAAATACTGGGTTGTGATGGAAGGCGGCTTGCTATATGATAAAGGAAATGTTGATTTACCAGCCTCTTTCGACCTGCGCGACAACTGTACTTCAAAGAACTTATTCCAAGTAATCTTCTCGGGTGAAATCAAGGTTGACGGTATGTTGCGCAGTGAGCAGGATGGCATCAACATCTGTTCTAACCAGCGACCTGTCATTACTATCGACCTTAACGGTATCAGCGACAACAAGGCTATTGTTACCGAGAACGCATATTTCGACTGGTACTTCGGTCCAGGCTTTGAGCCAAATGCCGAGTTTGATGAAGACTACACCCAATATCTCAAGATGGAGGAGTACAACGGAGTCAAACTGATTGAAGCTCTCGAAGGTTATCGCCTCAGATACCCCGCAGCCACAGCAACCACCAAGGCCGATTTCATGCTTTTGGCTACTGACGGAGCTACACTTTCCGAAACCAGTGTCTATACCGATGGCATGAAGGCTTGCATCGCGCACTATCTCGACTTGGGCATGATTGCATTGTACCAGCAGAGCGGTATTGTGTCATCTGCGAAGTATAGCGACATATTGGGTCAGGGTGAGGAACGCCGATACTATATCAGTGCAGTGCCATGGAACCCAACGCCTGAGGACAAAACAGTCAGATACTGTCTGGAACCAATTCAGATTACACTGAAGGCCGACACCCGCTACCCGACCATGAAGGATGGTAACGATGACCCAAATCAGGTAACCTACCCTACCGAAATCCGCGATGTGCCATTGCGCACTGGTCTGCGCCATCTGCAGGCAGCCAGCCACTTGACATATATTGACCCAGAAAACATTGGAGCTGTAATACCGACAAAGCCGTCATATATTCTCCTGCCATTGCGCGATGTGAGCCCAATCACACCTGGTATCAAGAATCTTGGTCTTTCCGACGATGCACTGATTTATCTTGCCGACTCTGACGACCCATGGGTAAATTCACTGATTGAAGACGAAAATGGCAGACTTATTTCAAAGTCAGGTGCCAAGATTGTCAAGATATTCGATGACCAAAAGCACTATCAAGGCGACTGGTCAAACACCGATGTAAAGTTCATTGGAGAGGTTCTCGAAATCAATGCAAATAATACTAAGCTTGGCAGTTACTGCAAACTGGCATTCTATGATGACTTCAAGTTCCGCGAGGGCTACTACTACACTATCAAGTTCATGTTCAATGAAATCTACGAATCAGGTTATACTGGTGCCAAGGATGCAGTTTGTCCAGGTGAAGTGATATGCACCATCAAGGTCGTACCTGAATATCAGAAGTGGACCGGTGCAGTCGATTCAAACTGGAACAATGACGACAACTGGACACGCGTGTCGTTTGAAGACTTGAAGTGTGAAGACATGGATGACGACTACAAGGAATTTATGAGCGATTTCGTAGTTGATGGTGAGTTTGAGGACATTGAGGACACAGAGGGAAACAAGGACGATTACATAAACGCCAACACCCACAGTTTCGTACCAGCAGAATTCACCAAGGTCATCATTCCTGCCGATGCTCCAAATATGCCTATCATGTACGACCTTCATAATGTTGAAAATATAACAGAAAATGTGAAGTACGCAGGTTCACCAGTGTCATGCTACAGCATCAAGTACATGACTCCAAAGGAAGCAACTGAGGACGGTGCCACAACAGTAATTCCAAGTTATGATGCATATCAGGACGAGATTGGCGATGCCACAGAGAACATCAACTTCGATATGTCCTCAGTGGTCATCACCAAGGACAATGCCAAGACAGTGGATGATCAGAAGAACATCAACATGGTTGCATGTATCTCATGGTTCGACCACACTTGCGAACAAATCCACTTCGAAAGCCGTGCCGAGATGCTCAACCAGCAGTTCCTTAATTACGAGAAGGCAAGTGCCGACTTCGAAATCGAACCCGATCGCTGGTACACTATGTCATCACCTTTCAAGAATGTAGTATCGGGTGATATGTACCTCCCTACTGCAACTGCCCGTCAGGAAACTCCTTACTTCCAGAGCATCTACTACGATGCCAGCAAGAACGACCGCTTCAAGCCAGCCGTATATCAGCGTAAGTGGAATGCACAGAATGCAACGATATTCCATCTCGACAAGAGCAAAGAAGAAAACAACGGCAGATTATACACAACCAATGCTGCCGAGGGCATAAGTCTCGACTGGAGCCATGTATATAACGATGCCAACGAAGACTTCGGTTCTGGTGTAGGCTATTCTATCAAAGCTGATATTAGTAGCATGGATGGTGACAAGCCCGATATGGTGATGTTCCGCTTGCCAAAGGCAGATATTGCCTACACTTATTTCAGCCCAGGCAATACCGACTCAACATATCGCAGTCAGATACCTGTACCAAATGCGATGCTTGCTGACGGTGAGCGCACAGGTAGGTTGGTGGACAGTCTGTCTATTGTCACAGGCGAAGGCTTCAAGTCATTAGGCAACTATGCAAACGGTTCCAAGTCACACTACTTCCTCGTAGGCAACCCATTCATGTGTACCATCGACCTCGCTGCGTTCTTTGATGCCAACCCTACACTTGAACGCAAGTTCTGGCTCTTGACCAAGGACGGACAGCGTACAGCCGTAATGGACGAGGACGGCATCCTCGAATCTTCAAATGGAGAAGACTTCACATATCCATATATCAAGCCGTTCCAGTCGTTCTTTGTTGTAACCAAGGAGAGTGCTACAAGCGCAACCGACATTTCATTCACTCCGAAGTTTACAACCGACATGATGCACCTTGCATCGTCAAACGACCAGAAGAACCCTAACGAACAGGGATTCATTGTGCCAGGTGGCAATGAGGGCGCAAAGACACGCTCCGCAGAGAACCCATTGGGCATCATGCGCATCACTGCAACCGACGAGCGCGGATTGAAGTCAGGAATGGTAATCACAGACGGAGCCATCCGTCACACTTCGGGTGCCGAGACACTGTTCGACTCCAACCTTGCCGACGAACCTATGGTTTACAGCGTCATCGACGGTCAGGCAATGACCATCGGAGAGATGAAGGTTGGTCAGACCATTCCAGTAGGCATTTCAGGCATCGACGGTGCAGTTACAATCACGCTTTCAGGCATCGACTCGTTCGAGTCCCCACTCCACCTCATCGACGCGCTGACCGGCGAGACCACACCGCTCACATCCGACATCACCCTCACACAGGAAGGCAATGGCATACGCTATTATCTGGCTACCGATATTAAGGAAGAAACATCAGTTTCCACTCCTGCTGTTCAGACCAATGGTTGCCATCTAACTGTAAAGGCTGCTGCAAATACTGAAATCGACGAAATTGAGATTTACGGCACCAACGGTATGAGTGTTGCCAGCGCCACAAACTCAGGCAAGCAATACGACACCGACCTTGTGGCTGGCATCTACATCATCCGCCTCAATTGTGCAGGACAGGATTACCAATATAAGATTGCATTGCACTAATTGGTACTTTCGGTAATTATTAAGACCCTCCCCACCCCGCCTTGATAGGTAGAGATGGGGAGGGTCTTTCGTTCAAAATTCATGGTATTGCATCATGAAATCGTCGTTTCAAGTCACAATACCGTCATTTCATGCCATGAAACCATCATTTCATGCTGCGATGCAATTACAATGTGTTAGTGATAACATGTATGAAGTATGTACGATTGTGCCATAACCAATACACATGCAACTGATAATTTACCCACACACAATCTTGTAAAGCCGTAATTATTTATCAATACTTCCTTATTACGAATAATAGTTGCATTCTATCAATGTGGTTATGCTTCGATACTTTCACTTAAACAGAACAGACATAAAACAATTTTAGGAATGCAAAGGTACGAAGAACTCTGCATTCCTAAAACATGTCTTTATTTGGGATGGTTACCTTCGGCCAAACTTCGTTTACCGCATTGCAATCTTATAAGAGTAGTCTTTGCCGTCGCATGTCAGGCTGATGACATATACTCCACTGGTTGCAACTTCGGTAGTGACGCTTTCGCACTGGTCGGCATGTCTGAACACAGCCGTTCCCGCAGATGTCACAATGTTGATGTTGCTGAGAGATGATGCGGCAGGCGCCTTGATGGTGATGCAACGATGGTCGGTTGTCACCACAGGTGCAGCAAATGGCTCGGTGTTGTTGTGACCATTGCTGATGTCGGTGGCAATGTAGTAACGAACTCCGTCGCCTGTCTGGTTGAGAGCGATGTCGGATGTGAGCGGTGTGGTCTCGCCAGTCTGTGCGTCGATGACACAAACCTGTGACTCAAACGAGTCGATGCCAGAAATGGTTATTGTAGCCTCACCATCGATGCCAGCCAATCCTATCGGTATGGTCTGACCAGTCTTCATCTCGCCGATGGTCATTGCCTGACCGTCGATGACGCTATACACCATAGGTTCGTTGGCAAGGTTGGAGTCGAACAGTGTCTCGGCACCCGAAGTGTGGCGGATGGCTCCGTCAGTGATTACCATTGCTGATCGAAGTCCGCGACTGTCGGTCGCAGTGATGCGCATGATGCCCGACGGGTTCTCAGCAGAGCGTGTCTTGGCACCCTCATTGCCACCTGGCGCAACGAATCCATGTTCGTTAGGGTTCTTCTGGTCGTTTGGCGACGACACATGCATCATGTCGGCGTTAAACACAGGAGTGAATGAAGCTGTGCCAGTAACGGGTTCTTCCTTCATTTCGACAAAGAACGACTGGAACGGCTTGATGTATGGGTATGTGAACTCGTCTTCTTCGGTAGATGTACTGATGACATCGTAATTCTCATCCATGACGGCAGCACGCTGACCGTCCTTAGTCAGGAGCCAGAACTTGTGTTGAAGTTTATCGTCGTTTGCCTTGAAGAACTCTGCCATGTCGATGGTACACATGAACGGATTGCCTACGAGGAAGTACTTCGTCTTTGAACTTTGCGAGTAATTGCCCGCAGGCTTGGCAGTGAATCCTTCGACCAATCGACCAGTGCGCGCGTTATTTGTGAGCATCGAACTTGGAACGGCTTCGGTCTTGGCATCTCCGTCAGTATTGCCTGGACTGTAATAAGTGTATTGTGTGTCAGCCTTTGGCAAGCGGAACATGACCATTTCGGGCTTGTCACCGTCCATACTGCTGACATCGGCCTTGATTGAGAAGCCCACACCAGAACCGAAGTCCTCGTTAGCATCGTTATATACATGACTCCAGTCAAGGCTTATGCCTTCGGCTGCATTGGTCGTATATATCTGGTCATTGGCTCCCCTTGACTTGTCGAGGTGATAGATTGTTGCATTCTGTGCATTCCACTTACGCTGATATACGGCAGGTTTGAAGCGGTCGTTCTTGTTGACATCATAGTGGATGTCGTAGAAGTATGGAGACTCCTGGCGTGCAGTAGCCGTAGGGAGGTACATGTCACCTGCTACCACATTCTGCAAAGGCGAAGCCATGGTGTACCAGCGGTCTGGTTCGATTTCGAAGTCGGCACTTGCCTTCTCGTAATTGAGATACTGCTGGTTGACCATCTCGGCACGGCTCTCGAAGTGGATGTCCTGACAAGTGTGGTCGTACCATGAGATGCACGACACATCGCCAACATTTATTTTGGCGCCCGACTTGTCGGTCTGTGCGTTGTCCTCAGTAATGACAAATGAAGACATGTCGAAGTTGATGTTCTCGGTGGCGTCGCCTATGGTTGGTGTCGTCGGCGGAGTCATACTCTTGATGCTGTTGCACGACACAGGCGTACCGGCATAGTTGACATTTGCAATTAAGTTTGTCTCTTGGCGCAGGTCGTACATTATAGGCTGTGGCACATTTGCCGGAATGATGACCTTGGTGAAGTCGGCTGGTACGAAACTGCTGGTTCTGTTGTTGGAGTATGTGTAAGTGTTGCCTTCAAGGTCTTCGATGTCGTCAATTGGTCCATTCGTAACATAGTCTATCAAATCCTCCTTCACATCATCCGGAAGATTCTGATATTTGAGTTCTTCGTATGACACGCGCGACCAGTTCTTGTCGTTGTTCCAGTTGGAATCGACTGCACCTGTCCATTTCTGATATTCAGGAACCACCTTTATGGTACAGATTACTTCGCCAGGGCACATTGATTCAAGTTCACCAGTAAAGCCCTCGTGAGGCTTTTCCTTGAACATAAACTTAATGGTGTAGTAATAGCCTTCACGGAATTCAAAGTCTTCGTAGAATGCAAGGCGACAGACACTGCCCAAGTTTTTGGTGTCAGCCTTGATTTCAAGGACTTCACCAATGAACTTGACATCATTCTTGTTGTCAAAAGTATTGACAATCTTGGCACCCGACTTTGAAACAATCTTGCCTTTCTCGTTTCTATACAACTGATTGATGCGTGGGTCGTCAGAGTCGGCAAGATAGATCAGTTTGTCGTCGGCGAGTCCCAGTTGCACGATGCCTTCGGTGATAGGTTTCACCTGACGCAATGGCAACAGGAGGTATGATGGTGTTTGTGGAGCTGCACCAATTTCGTCAGGGTCAATGTACTTGTAGTTGCAGAATGCTTTCAGTTGTCGCAGACCGATGCGCAATGGCACATCACGAACACCCTCTGGATAGGTGATGTGCTGGTCGTTTCCGTCCATCATAGATGGGTGGCGTGTGTCGGCTTTGAGAGTTACCTGAATTGGTTCGAGACAGTACAGGGTAGTCTTGCCAGGGTTAGGGTTCCACGGAACGGCAGTGATGTAGTAACGGCGTTCTTCGTCCTCACCAAGAATCTGACCATAGCGTGCCGACGATACAAATCCACATGGCTTGAAGAGTTCTATCATCCCTTCGTCAATGAAATGCTTGATGCAGTCGTACATGGCATCGGTGTATGCACCAACGGCTGGACACTTTGCCTTGTCGAGGAAATCGTCCTGTGTGGCTGACGGATATTTCAATCGGAACTGTGTCATGGCTTCATACAGTTCTACACCTTCGTAGCTCTCGTTTTTG
>JAGHSZ010000089.1 GCA_018065565.1 Candidatus Colivivens caballi | reverse complement strand
TAGCGGTGAAGAACTCCTTTGTCGGCATAAACGCCGAGTTGTCGCAAACCTCATGACATTCAGTCATTCGGTCATCATAACGCTAATGAACGATTTGGGTTTAATGTGATTTATGCAATTTCAGTTTGCGGCTACGGTTAAAGAAACTATACTGCACATAGACATTGGCCGCAAACAGCGTGCTGTTGACTTTGACTGGACTCACATGGAAACGCGACGAGTTGTAAATCATGTTTGCTCCCACTCTCCACTGGTTCTTACTCCACATAGCCGACAAACGGGCAATGGCATTGAAATCGAGAAAAGTCTTGCGAATGTCAAACACAAAATCATTATACAAGTTTTGGGACATCTGTCTTTGCTCTTGTGGTTTCGTCATATCCTGCATGTCTTCACGCAAAACGGTTTCAAGCAGCACATCGGTATTGCTCAAATGGGCAGTCTTGATTGCTGGTTGCAGTGTAAGTGTTCCATTAACGAGGAAATGGGGCGACAGCACCCAGTTGTAGGAATAGCCCAGTGAGGCATGGTAATCATTGAATACCAGGCGCGAAGGCATCTTACAAGCCAGGCACTCTTCGAGTTGCTTGTACATCTCCTGTGACAGTCCTTCGTCTTCGTCAATTGACGCAAGAATCAACATGGCTATAACAGAAGTCAAATCAGCAACAGAATTCTCAATCAGACGATGACTGTATCCGAATCCGATAATCGGACTGCCAACAGAACGCAACTGGCGTCCATTGCCCATGTAGGCAGCAGGCATAGAGAAGCGGCGATGATTCAGTATCAGATTGACATCACCACCAATCCAGTCAATCCGTGTCAGCCCCATACCATCTATCTCCTCGGTATCTTTACCAAGAAGCGCACCAAGACCAGGGGCGTTATACCGACTTATATCAAAGTCGCCACCTGTCTTGCGGTAAAACAGATCGGCATACAGCAGCTGATTATATACATTGATGCCCATCTCCATTTTCTGGCGATCGACATCTTCACCGTTGTCGTCGTACTTGTGCGGACTCAGATCCCACTTTACAGACAATCCTATCGGCGAAAAGACCACACCTGGACCAACATAATTGGCAACATGCGAGTGCATGGCAACACCTGTGCCGTCATCAGCGTCCATGTCCAGACTTTCATACATGATACGGTCCATCAGCTTGATTTGTCCACGATACTGGCGTGGTTCGCAATAGCTGCTGTCCACATCCCACATCAGGTTCTTTATCTTGTGAAACAAATGCGAGATTTTCGCACCAAACGACTTTGAGTGGACTGTTGTATCCCTCACCTGCTCACTCGGTCCTACATCGAAAACCGACAAGGTCGCATCATATTGTGCCTTGACGCTGCCTGACAAAGCAAAAAGGCAGACCAAGACCAATGTGAAGATACTGTGCTTTCGAGTGAACATCGAGTAAGTTAAGAATTAAGACTCGTGTGAAATAAAAAGTTAAGAATTAAAAATTTCAATTTTAGTACTGAGGCATTCAACTTTTCACACTTCACTTTCACTTTGCATTCTGTCGGTGGCAGTGACCACGCGAGCAGCGAGAGTCATAAAGGCGTTACCCTCAGGAGTCTGCGGACGCAATGCAGGTGGAATGCCTGCATCTGAATCCTCACAGATGCCCTGTACGAGTGGAATTTGTGCGAGCAATGGCACATTCAGTTGCTCTGCCAGTTGCTTGCAACCTTCACGCCCAAAGATGTAGTAGCGGTTGTCGGGCAGTTCACGAGGTGTGAACCATGCCATGTTTTCCACAAGTCCGAGAATTGGCACATTCACCTTCTCATTCTTATACATGTTGATACCCTTGCGAGCATCCGCCAGAGCCACCTGCTGCGGAGTGCTGACAATGACAGCGCCACTGAGTTTCAGGATGGAGAGCAGCGACAGATGGATGTCGCTGGTGCCAGGAGGAGTGTCGAGTATGAAATAGTCGAGGTCGCCCCAGTCGCTGTCCTGGATGAGTTGTTTCAGTGCGTTGCATGCCATTGCTCCACGCCAGAGTGTAGGCTGGTCAGGGTCGATAAAGAAACCGATGGAAAGGAGTTTCACACCATACTGCTCAATTGGGCAGATGAGTGTACGCTTCTCGCCGTTCTCTCCATCAACCTCAATGGCACCTGGACGCTGATCCTCAACCTGGAACATCTTTGGCATCGACGGACCGAAGATGTCGGTGTCGAGCAGTCCCACACGGTGTCCCATGCGAGCCAGTGCAATGGCGAGGTTGGCAGCAACGGTTGACTTGCCCACACCACCTTTGCCCGATGCCACAGCAATGATGTGGCGAGCATTGACAGGCGGCTGTTCGTCAGTCTGTGACTGTGCTGTGTCGTTCTTGTATTTCACCTCAATCATCACTTCTGCCTCAGTCGATGCAAACGAATGCACAGCAGCCTCTGCCGCCTTGACAACAGAACGGCTGAAAGGGTCAGGGTTCTTCGGGAAGGTGATGGAGAAACTCACTTTGAGGTCCTCAATCTTGATGTCTTCCGACACCATACCGTTCTCAACTATGTTTTTTCCATTGCCTGGATAGCGCACGGTAGTAAGTGCGTCAAGAATCAGGCGGGGATAGATGGTCAATGCTAATGACATGATGTGTGTTGTGTGTATGTATGTTGGGTTACTCTTTTACTGTGCTGTGCTTCTTTGCCAAATAGTTTTTCATCAGTGCAGCAAGTGCAATGATGATTAACAGGGCGAAGCAGATGTAAGCCACGGTTTCAGTGGCAGCAATGGTCTTCGGACGGAATTCCATGTGGACGGTGTGCTTGCCGGCAGGAACCTCCATTGCACGGAGAACATAGTTGGCACGGAGGATTGTGGCATCGTTACCATCGATTGTGGCAGTCCAGCCCGGATAATAGATTTCGGAGAAGACAACGAGTCCACCCTTCTTGCTGTCAACCTCATAGTTCACCTCATCGCTCGTGAGCAATGTCTGCTTGACTGTGGCAGTGCTGTCAGTGGCAGTAGCGGCATTAACAAGTTGCTTGCCTGCCTCGGTCAACTGGTCGCCAAACAAGGTCTGGTCGATGACCGCAGTGGTGTGCGTGTTGACACTGTGCAGAGCATCAAGTTCCTCGTTGGCATTGCTGACCATCTTGACACTGTTGACAAACCATGCATTGCCGTAAGCTGTTGGGTTTTCGACCGGCATCTTTGTGCCGTCCTGCATGCCAACCACAAACCAACGGGTGTTGAGCATATTAATCACACGGAAGATGCTGTCGGTGTTCACCTGCGAGAAGTCATACACAGGACGCGCCTTGCTCATCGTTGCCACAGAGTCGATTGTAGCCTGTCCAAGTGCATCATATACACCCGTCATTTCATTGACGAGGCATCCTTCGACCAGTTCCTGATAGCGGCGCAGTTTTGCAGCATGATAGCCGCCAACGCTGCTGAAACAGAACGAAGTGGTGTTGTCGTTGAATGTGCTTACAGCGAGGTTGAGCACACGGTAGTTGCGACCACTGCCCGACTCGTTGAGGATGTTGCTCTCCCAAGGTTCAGGCTGATGGTTCTTGACAGCCTCACGATTGTCGGGACCGAACATTGAGTCGTTGAGATAGCGCTTGTTCACCTGCCACATGTCAATGAGGCACACAGCGATGAGAGCAAATGCCAGTGTTGCACTGTACTTCTGCTTCTTATAGATGAACCAGAGGAGCACTGCGCCAACTACAATAATAAAGAATGAGCGCCATGCATCACTTGTAAGCATAGCCTCGCGCATAGTGCTGATGGATGCTAAAATCTGGCTGCCCATTGCCGGGTCGAAATAGCCCGCAGCAACATATCTGTCAACGGCTTCGCGGTCGGCAGAACTTACACAGTCGCCAAAGACTGCATCAGGGCACCATGCAAAGAACAGACAGAAGACAAGGGTGATGGCTGTGCTGATGGTCAGTGCGCGGAGCATCTTTCCGCGCTCCTCCTGCTGCTGGCAGCGTTCCACAAACTCCTTCAATCCGAGCATCGCAAGCAGTGGTATAGTAAATTCAGCTACAACGAGTGCCGACGCCACGGTGCGGAACTTGCTGTACATTGGCACATAGTCGATGCAGAAGTCGGTGAACGGCATGAAGTTCTTGCCCCATGCAAGCAAAATGGATATGACGGTTGACACCAAAAGTGCCCATTTCAACGCAGATTTCCGTGGAAGAATCATCAGTGCCAGCACGAAGAGCATGCACACGATAGCACCTACATAGACAGGTCCGCTGGTGCCTGGCTGCTCGCCCCAGTACTGTGTGAAAGCATCATAGATGTGAGCATTGCTCAACTGAGCATCCGACTTCTTCATGGCAGTCTTGTTCATGCTCAGAGGCATGGATGCACCACCGTTGATGTCAGGGATGAGGAGCGACCATGTCTCAGCCAGTCCATAGCTCCATGCGGTGATGTAGCTGCGTTCAAGTCCGCTGTCAGTCTGGTCCTCCACTTTGTCCTTCTTCACGAGTTCACTCTTGCCACGCATTGTGTCCTTTGAATACTCGTATGTGTGATAGAGGTTCGACAGGTTGAGACCGACTGCAATGACAGCAGCCACAGCCACAGCCGCAGTACCTTTCAACCATGAAGCCACCTCTTTCTTGTTGATGGCATCAATGAGGAATGCCACAACGATGAGCAGTTCAGGAACGAGGAAGTAGTACGACATCTGCACATGGTTGCTTACTATCTGCAACGATGCAAACAGTGCAGTGACAGCGCATCCCACAAGGTAGCGACGCTTATAGCAATGCACCACGCCAGCAATTGTCGGTGGTATGTATGCCAGTGTCAGCACCTTCCAGATGTGTCCGGCAGCGATGATGATGAAGAAATAACTCGAGAAAGCCCATACCACAGCACCGAGTGCCGACATCCACTGTTTGAAGTCGAATGCACGGAGCAGGATGTAGAAGCCCAGCATCGAGATGAAGATGTAGAACACATAGTCGGGCAGCCACAGGTGATAGACCTTTTCAATGAAAGTCAGTCCCCGTGTCGAGTCGTAACTTGGTGAAATCTGGTAAGTAGGCATTCCTCCGAACACGCTGTTGGTCCAGCGTGGAGTCTCGCCGTTGTTCTGGTCACGAAACTGATTGATTTCGATGCTGAGTCCGTCAGCCGCAGTGTGGTCGTGCTGGGTCAGTCGCTTGCCTTCGAAGTCGGCAGGATAGAAATAAGCCAGTGAAATCACTGCAAACAATGCCACGCACAAGATGTCGGGCAGAAACTGTTTAATTTTCTTCATAATGTATCTTTTATTGCTTTAATCGCAGTCAGTGCATCATCGACCGGAGGTTGAGACGGCAGTCCCGTTCACGCCAGCATCGGCAATGTGCTGAAACACCCCGCGCCACTATTGAAGTAGGCGTACGAGGTAGAGGCCCGGACAGAGTGAGTTCTCCTCTGCCTTGATTTCAAATGTGAGTTTTGACTTCACATTGCCCTTCGTGTCCTTCAACAGTTCGTCAGGAATTGGAACTTCAAGATTGAAGAAGCCATTTTCAGAAGGAGTGAACCGGCCAGGAATGGTGTAAGTCTGGAGTTTCTGGCCTTCCACATATATGCTTGCTGTACGGCGACGGTCAGATGTGGTGAAACGGCACATCACCGACAGTCCCTTGTCAATGTTCCTGGTGTTGTTGAGTGTGTATTGGATGAAACCACCGGCACGGGCATCACGATAGAACTCCCCGTTGAAACTGCCCTTGTTCGAACCTTCCGAGTATTTAGCCTCATGCCCAGCCTCACTCTGCTGCTCGCCTGTACCGACAAAGTCGAGTGTACGCTTTTCGAGTGCCGCTCTTTCAGCCTCGATGCGTGCAAGGTCGCTCTTGTCATAGTCGGCACGCGTCTGCTGATACCAGTAGATAACATAGCGTGTGTGGTGAGTAGCAAAGAACGGGCGCAGGGTCAGTGCCTTCTTGGTGGCAAAGAGCGAGCCGACAGGATTGAACGCAGGTGCCTTGATTGTGAATTCGAGTGTCTTGGCAGCCTGGTTGCGGTTGACGAGTCCCAGCACATCATTGCGGTTGCAGATGAGCAATGGCGATGTGTTGATGTTCTTCTGAGTGCCGCGTACGCCTGGCGAATGATCCATGCGTCCCTCGCCTGCATATTCGTTTTGGAGGTCTTTGAGTTCAGTGTCACCGGCAAGCAGTATCGGGCCGTACTTGAATGCCACATACTGGTCGAGTCCCGGACACTGTTCAAGTCGCAGAGTCATTGGCAGACTGACTTCGATGATGTCGCCCTTCTTCCACTTGCGGCTGATTTCCACATATCCGTTCAAAGTCCTACCCTCAGCGGTCTGTCCGTTCACCCGTATCGAATAGTCTCCGCCCTGTGTCCACGCTGGACGGCGAATGGCGATGGTGTACTTGCCTTTCTTTCCGACAGTGAGCGTTGTGCGAGGTTCGTCAGGGAATGTGGTGGTCTGACGGATGCAGAAGTTCTTGTCGTTGAGTTCGCTTGGTACGAACAGGTTCACATAGAGGGTTGTGCCGCTGTGAGTATAGATGAAGTGGCTGTACTTGCTGTGGTTCTCCATACCAGTGCCGACGCAGCACCACATGCCCTGGTTCACCTGTGAGTAAATCTTGTAGCCCTGTGGACGCAAAGTGGTGAAATAGACATATCCGCCAGTCGATGGGTCCTGGGTTGACAGTATGTGGTTGTACATCGTGCCTTCGTAGAAATCGGCATAGCGCGAGTCGTGAGTGTCGTCGAAAAGGTCTTCCGAGAGTTTCAGCATGTTGTTGCTGTTGCAGGTCTCTGGTCCGTCAGGCTGTGAGATGTAGTTATCGTAGTTTTCCTGATTGAGGAAGTGCTCGTTCACGCTGTTGCCGCCAATGCAGACGGTGCGGTTGTCGGTGACATCCTTCCAGAAGTTGACCGAGGCGGTGTGGTAACTGGCAGATGCGGCATCCAACTGTGCGATACGCTCAAAACCGATGTATTTTGGCACCTGTGTGTTGGCGTGACGGTTGTTGAGGAATGTGGCAGCCTGTGTCTGCATACCGTCGAGCATTGTCTTGTGGCTGTATTTCTTTGCACCTTCCAGATACTTGGCATCGCCGAATATCTTGTAGGCATCGGCAAGTGTCTCGTTCACGCCTCCGTGTTCGCTGTTGAGCACACTCTGCATGGTCTGTTCGTCGAGTTTGCTGACGAGTGCTATGTGCCAGTCGCAGAGTTGGCGGTACATGTCCTTTGCCTGTTCGTTGTGTGTATAGACATAGGCATCGCGCAGTCCGGCAAGCACCTTGTGCTGACAATAGAACGGTACCCATCCGCCTCGGCGGTAGAACGGATTGGCATCACCGGCATACAGAGCCTTCCACACATCGCGGATAGGCTGACCGCCGATGAATCCCCGTAGTCCTTCCGTATTGTCCTTATATGCGTCCTGGCAGTCTTTCATTATGCCAAGGCAGTATTCCATCTTTTGTTTCAGTTCACCGCAGAGTGCCTGGATGTCGGCAGACTGTCGTTCGTTCACCAGCGCAGCATAAGCCAGTGCCAGCGCACTGATGTAGTGACCACCCACATGGCCTTCCAGAGTCCAGTCGGGTTGTCCCCAGTTGCCGAATGAAGGATGCTTGGTGAGCCATCCCTCGTACTTTCCGCCAGCCACTTTGTCGAGTTCAGCCTCGCGCACAAATGGAGCCATCAGGCGGTCGGCATCATATTTGAGCAGCAGTTTGGCATTGAGCACAGTTGCGGTCTTCATCGGTCCATCGAGCAATGTGATGTCTGCGATGTCGAAATGTTGTGGATAGAGCATCGACTGTGCCTGTGCATCAGGTGTCAATGTCATCGACGCCACGATGCCAGTCATTGCAATTCCAAGAGTTTTTAGTTGTAGTTTCATCTTTCGTAAGTTTTTATTAGTAATTATTGGTGGTTTGGTGGATTAGTTATTTGCACTAATGGCTAATGGCCAATAGCTAACGGCTAACGGCCAATAGCCAACGGCTATCAAGCCGAACCAGCATCTACGATGCTCTTTGACTATAAATCGAATGCAAAGGTAAGCAATATAAGCGACACCGCCAACACATTGGGCATAAAATCACGCAAACCATCCCCATTCCGTATGTTGTCAAGGGTGGCAAAGGCTATGGTTTTCAATAATTGCTGTAAATAAAAGCCTTTTTCCTTTATCACAAGTTACTTTGGGCACTGGTTACTTTGAGCACAGGCGAGCCACAGCACATTCTGCAAGGTAGCGGCCACCACGCTCGTTTGGATGAAGCATATCGCCAGTTTCCAGTGTCGGTACATTGTAGATGAAAGGCGATGCCTCGGTGCCAGCACCAGTGCCTTTGGAGTTGTTGAACACAAACGACAGTCTGCCCTCGCAGTCCCAGTCGATTGTAGGAATACCGATAAGGCTGGCAGCACGACGAATCTGTTCGGATTTTACGATGAAATCGAACGGATGGTCGGTATGTCCATAGTAGAGTCCGCCTGGGGTGACTGCATAGATTTGTGCATTAGGGAAGCGGCCACGCAACACCTTCACAAGGTATGCCAGTGCTCCTGCGAAGTTGGTACGTTTGAGGTTCTGAATGTGTTCGGGGTATGCTTCGACAGTCCGCTCCGTGTCGGCATCGTCATTGATTCCGCCTTCAAGCAGGATGATGTCGGGCCGACAGGTGGCAGGGATGCGCAGGAGTTGTGCCCCCAGGGTATTGGTGTGTCCCTTGCGTTCTTTGAGTGTGGCACTGGTCTTGCCCACATTGGTCAGGCTGACATTGGCAATCTTCTCCAACTGACCAGTCCACTTCTTTGTGGCGCAGTAACTGTCGCCGATGAGCAGCACATTTCCCAGCGACGGCTTCATGCCGTTCCACACGAAACTGTACTTTTGCAGCATGTTGGCATCTTCGACAAACGGCACACAGAGCATCTGTGCCACAAGACGAATCTGTGCATTTTTGGCGGTTTCATCGGAAGTTTTCTCACTGCCATAGCGACAAGGAGCAAGCAGGAAGATGCGGCTGTCGGGGGTCTGTTCACGCAGAAACTTCACGATGCGGTAAATCGAACCCGCAAAGTTGGCATTGGTCACCCGCCCGTCGTTCTTCGACACTGCTATGTTCTTGGTTCGCGGATTTGCCCCTTTGTTGTTGCACACCTTTCCATACGGATAGTCGAAGAGCGAATGCTCGTATGCCGACATCGAACCATCGGCATCGGCGGTGTCGTTGCAGCCTAACTGCAACAGGATGACACCGGGCTTCTGACTGCGTATGTTGTTGTTCGACAACACGCGAGCCACATCGTCCGACATGCCCGTTTCCGATTTCAGTCGGCAGTCATAGCAACTGGTGCTGTGACTCACATTTAAGCCCATTTCATCGGAAAAAATCCATGTCCAGCTGTCGCTCGTCATCCGGTTGTCGGAGATAAGCAGGGCAGTGGCTTCGGCATTGGCGGCTGAAAACTTTAACATTGCTATGCAGATGATGGCAATAATGCCTGTTGTTCGTCGTAAATGTATATTTCGTTTCATGTGAATATAAGGTTGCGTCATACTGATTAAGGAATTACCTTAATTCCGCAACATAGTTCTTTTTTTGATTCTTTAAGCCCCTGAGCAATAGTTCATTATTCAGAGTTTGGTTCATATCAGATTATTTCACTAATTTTGTGACTAACAAGAAACAAAATAAAAAATCCGTAATGACATGGCAAAATTACAAATAAAATCCGACAATCAAACACCTTTTCGTTGACTTTCCATGTCTTTGCGCCACAAAATTACGAAAAAACATTAATTTATCATGCAGTGAGCATCGTTTTTTCAAAAATAAGGCCTATCTTTGTCACAATTATAGTATTATACAAGTTTAGCAAGCTCAATTTGCACGGAAGACGCATCGGGACTTCGTCCCTGCGAACTGATTCGTAGCCCGTAAGGGTGAATCGTAAACCGGGCAATGAACTTGCGACTTAACAAAATCACATATATGCAATGAAGACAAACTACGAAATCCGTTATGCAGCCCATCCAGAGGATGCTAAAAGTTACGACACCACACGCCTGCGCCGTGATTTTCTCATCGAGCGCGTGTTTGTCGCTGATGAGGTCAACCTCGTGTACTCGATGTACGACCGCATGGTGGTCGGTGGTGCAATGCCAGTGAACGAAGAACTGAAACTCGAAGCAATCGACCCACTGAAAGCGCCATACTTCACCACACGCCGCGAAATCGGCATATTCAATGTTGGTGGTGCAGGCACAGTGAAGGTTGGCGACGAGGTGTTTGAACTCGACTACAAGGAGGCACTCTACATTGGTCGCGGCGACCGCGATGTGGTGTTCGTCAGCAAGGACGCAACCAAGCCTGCCAAGTTCTACATCAACTCAACCACCGCCCACAAGGAATATCCTTGCCGCAAAATCACCAAGGCTGATGCAGTCGTTGCACACATGGGCTGTCTGGAAATGAGTAACGAGCGCAACATCAACAAGATGCTGGTCAATCAGGTCCTCCCTACATGCCAGTTGCAGATGGGTATGACCGAACTGGCTCCGGGCAGTGTCTGGAACACCATGCCTGCTCACACACACTCACGCCGCATGGAGGCATACTTCTATTTCGAAGTACCCGAGGACCAGGCTGTGTGCCACTTCATGGGACAAATCGACGAGACACGCCACATCTGGATGAAGGGCGACCAGGCTGTTCTCAGTCCTGAATGGTCAATCCACTCTGCTGCCGCCACACACAACTACACCTTCATCTGGGGTATGGGCGGCGAAAACCTCGACTACGGCGACCAGGACTTCTCACTGATCACTGATTTGAAATAATTCGCAAGCTATGCTTGCACGAAAGACGAAAAACGAATCGGGACTTCGTCCCTACGAATCGGTTCTTCGCAAACTCAGAACCTACTAATAATGATAACAAACCGAACAAGTCGCAATTTCAGGCAATATCCCGTATGGCAAGAAGCCAGAATGATAGTAAAAGATATCTATCAGGCGACAGCAACCTTCCCACTCAGCGAGACAAGAGGGCTGACCGACCAAATAAGAAGGGCTGCTGTGTCTATACCTTCAAATATTGCAGAAGGTGCATCACGCTCATCAAATCAAGACTTTGCACGATTCCTTGAAATTGCCCTCGGTTCAGCATTTGAAGTCGATACTCAGATAATACTTGCCTACGATGTGGGGTACATCCAGGAAGAAACGATGAATACTCTCGCATACAAGATATTATCAATACAAAAACAATTAACCAATTTGATTGCACATATCAAAGGTGAACAAACCATGTAGGTTCTGAGTCTGCGAAGAACCGATAAGTAACGAAGTGATTCGTAGCGAAGCGATTCGTAGCCCGAAAGGGCGATTCGTAAAAAAGAAACTAACCAACTAAACAACTAAATATGAATCTTTTCTCGCTTGAAGGTAAGAACGCATGGATTACCGGCGGTTCTTACGGAATCGGATTTAACATTGCCAAGGCATTCGTGGCAGCAGGCATCAAAAACATCATATTCAACGACATCAACGAAGCAGCACTGCAACGCGGACTGGACAACTACCGCGAGGCTGGAATCGAAAATGTGAAAGGCTATGTGTGCGATGTCACCAAGGAAGACGATGTGAAAGCACTCGTCGAGACCATCCACAAGGAAGTGGGACAGATTGACATCCTCGTCAACAATGCTGGCATCATCAAGCGCATACCAATGCACGAGATGAAGCGCGAAGAATTCCAGCAAGTCATCGATGTTGACCTCGTTGCACCTTACATCGTGTCATCTGCCGTACTGCCAGAGATGATGGAGCGCCGCGAAGGCAAAATCATCAACATCTGCTCAATGATGTCAGAACTCGGACGCGAGACTGTCAGCGCATACGCCGCTGCCAAGGGCGGACTCAAAATGCTCACTCGCAACATCTGCTCCGAATATGGTGAATACAACATCCAGTGCAACGGCATCGGTCCTGGCTACATCGCCACCCCACAGACTGCCCCACTGCGTGAAATCCAGCCTGATGGCAGCCGTCATCCGTTCGACACATTCATCTGCGCCAAGACTCCTGCCGGACGCTGGCTCGACCCTTCTGAACTCGGCGGTCCTGCCGTGTTCCTCGCCAGCCATGCCAGCGACGCAGTCAACGGCCATGTGCTCTATGTCGATGGCGGCATCCTCGCATACATCGGCAAACAGCCATAACTCTTAATCAAGTTTCGCAAGTTCTACTTGCACGGCGGAATGAGGGAAGGTACGCTCATGTTTTCCTTCACGAGCGTTCATGTTTTCCTTCACGACCGCTCATAGATTAAAAAAGGTGTACACCTTACTGAATTTTCGTGTACACCTTTCGTAAGTTTGGTGTACACCTTTTCACAGGAAGGTGTACACCTTTTTTAATTATCCACCGCTCGTGTGAGCATTTACGAGCGCTCGTGAGACAATTATCCACCGTTCCTTCGACAATTCATGTGTGGTGGCATGGTAAAAAACAAACGGCAAACCACATTTCAATCCTTTGCATTTTTTCGCTTTCGCCTTTCGTGTTCAACATAATAGACACTGTTTCAAACACAGAGAAGGTTTAGTTTTATCTTTTGGGGTAAACCTTTTCACAGAGTGCGCCTTCGGCACATGGAGGACACGGAGTGCGGATGTCCGGATGGCTCTGTGAACTTTGTAATGCCATTGGCATTCTCTGTGAACGGGATTAAAAACACTTTTGTGAATGAGATAATCCCGTTACTCTGTGTTGAAGAGTGAAGAGTGAGGCTGATGCCACCCACGCTAAT
>JAGHSZ010000050.1 GCA_018065565.1 Candidatus Colivivens caballi | reverse complement strand
CTGTAGCGTCTTCCAGACGCTTGTCATTCTTAGACTTTTAAGGAGAGTAATACCTTGTGAAACTTAAACGGGACTCCATCACTCCAAATTCCGGATGAACCAAAGAAAATGCCCAGACTCGAAAGCCTGGGCATTTCCCGATTGTTGTGCCATTGGTTGGAGCCGTGTGTGCCGGCTCCGACCAGATGGGTGTTATGGGTTTCTCACTGATTACTTAACAAGAACCTTCTTGCCGTTGAGAATCATGAGACCGTTAGTAGCGTTAGTCTTGCGACCTGAGATGTCGAACTTAGCAGCGTTCTTCTGAGCAGCAGCGTTGATGTCGTTGATGCCAGTGATAGGAGTTACTTCAACTGTTACAGGAGCAGATTCGCCAGTTGCGTAAACAGCAGTTACAGAGTAGAGAGCTTCCTTGTCTGCGTTTTCAACTGTGTAAGTCTTTTCCTTAGTGTTGCCGACCTTCTGCTGATCAACATAGATGTTGAATGACATTGGAGCTTCAGACATTGGAGCAGTGTAAGTGATGTCGTCAACGAGGAATGTCATACCGTCTGCACTTGTGCATTCGATAGCGAAGTAGCGAGCACCTGCAGGGAGGTCAACTGTAACTTCTGTCCATTCGCTTGGTGCATATTCTTCATCAGTCAGAGCCTGGAAGTTGTTGATGTCCTTGTCTGTGATTGAGAAGAGAACCTGGTAAGTGTCGAGGTAAGAAGCGCTTGTGCTCTTAACCCAGAACTTGATAGTCTGTGCTTCGCCTGTGAGTGCTGGAGAAATCATCCAAGAGTCGTTAGCAACATATTCAGTACCTGTTGCGTTAACCTTATAAGTAGCAGCAGCGCACTGTGAACCAGTGTGAGCAGAGAAGCTACCTGAAGATGTATCGTACTCGTCAGAGTTCCAGATAGTGTAAGCGAAGTTAGTGCCTTCGAATGGCATTTCAGTGTTGTTGAAGATGCCAGCAGCATATCCTTCGTCGTTGCTTACGAATGTGAATCCGTTATATGGAGTGTCGCAGTCCCATGCAGTTGCGTCTTCGAATGATTCAGTGAATTCCTGAGCCTGACCGCCATCGACTGCATTCCAAGTGAGGACTACGTCTTCGCCGTCTTCTGCAGCTACGAGGTCAGAAACTGGTTCGAGGTTGTTTGCCTTGAATGTGATTTCGAAGTCACAGTAGTTGTCTTCGAGGTCTAAGTCGCCGTCATAGACAACGCTTGCAGTGCAATAGAGAACATCTGCTGCGTCGAATACTGAAGTCTGGACATTGAACTTGAATGTCTTGCTTTCCATTGGAGCGAGAACTTTTGAAACGAGAGTGTCAGCAATCAGTTCGTTACCGTTAGTGAGCTTGACACTGTACTGCTCAACAGCGTTGATACCGTGGTTGAGAACTTCGATTTCTACTTCTGAAGCATCACCCTTGTTGATGTTGTCTGTCCATGTAACGCTTGCTGCGAGGTTGTAGTCGAGCATGTTGTCGATGAGAACATTGTCGAAGTTGACTGCATAGCCGTCTTCGCCGATTGAGTTGACGATGATCTTGATGCCTGGGATGATGTATGACTCGTTAGCGAACTGAGCGAGGCTTACTGATGTATTGAACCAAGTTGCAATAGCTTGTGCGCCCATGATTTCCTTGATCTGGATTGGTTCAATGTCAACCTGCTGTCCGTTTGGAAGCTGTACGAATGGTACGAGTGTGAGGTCGTCACCTGGAGTTACCATGTAGCTGAAGCTGAACATAGGGTTCTGTGCACCGTTGAGGGCAATCTTACTGAATGCTACATAAGCATCGCCAACTGCATCGCCAATCCACATGATTGACTGACCGTCTCCGTCTGCGCATTCTGTGTCGAGGTACCAGTCACCGTCGCCTGAGATGTAACCGAATGTGTCGAAACCACCTTCTGAAGCGAAGTTCTCAGCATAAGGGAGAGTGTAAGGCTTACCGATTACTGTTGCATAACCCATGTAACCTGACTTACCAACCTTGTTGATTGCAGAGAGTGCAAGCTGGAAGAGATCCTGTTCGCCTTCGTTGAAACCGTCGAGCTGGTATTCGCAGCTGAAGCCTGGGCCATTGTAGATTTCTTCACCGAGGTAACCGTCTTCTACTGTGTATGCGCTGTAAGTTACTTCAGCAGGGTTGACATAACCACCGTTGAGACCTTCTTCTGTAACTGCTTCCCATGACATTGTGATGCCTGTAGGAGTGCAAGCGAGGAGTACATTCTGAGGGTCGCCTGGAGCATCCTGACCTACATATACCTCGAATGCTTCTGACTTAGCACCAAAGTCGAGGTCGCCGTTGTTGGCAACGCGAACTGTATATTTGTGAACACCGTCAGCATCTGATTCGAATGCTTCGTCGAGGTACTGGACTGGTTCGCCTGGAAGTGTCTTTACAACTGCGATTTCAACATTGTCGCGGTAGATGTGGTTGAAGAGGCTGTCTTCTGCGTTGAGAGCATCGCCCTTAATGTCGAATGATGGAGCTGTGAAGTTAACTGTTGCAGCGAGAACACCCTTGGCAGCAGCAACAACATTGAGGTCGGCTACAGCAGCAGGAGCAGTAGCTTCTGCACCCTTTTCGATGCTTACATTGTCAACAAAGAGGTGCCATTCGTTAGCGTCAGAGATTGCGTGCATTGCGACAGCGTATTCACCATCCTCTTCGATTGTGAATGAACCTTCGAGAGTTTCAACTGTTGCACCGCTTTCGAGTGGAGTTACAACTTCTGTAGGTTCGATGATAACCTTTGTGAATGTTGAGATGTCAGTGCCCTTACCAAGGAGTACTTCGATTCTTTCTGGATAATTAGTTGACTGGCAACCAACACCGAGAGTGATGCTGTAGTTCTTGCCACCTTCAAACTTGATAGCAGGAGAGATGAGATAGTCATCAGCTGCTTCAGATGCGCTGTATGAGTAGTCAGCCATGTTGCCTGAAGTAGCCATCTTCCATGTCTTGCCGTCGGCGTTTGCATCGATTGCAGTCCAGAGAGCGAAGCTGTCATCTGAATCGAAACCTTCGAAGAATGGAACTGTGAGTGCCTTACCGAGGACTGTGCCGTTAGAAAGTGCCATGTCGCTTGCTACATCACCATTGACAGCTTCAACACCGTAAGTGTAGTTAACTGGAGTGCCAACAGCGAGGATTTCAGAGAATGAAGTCTCTTCGATGCCTTCTGCAACCAGTTCAGGGTCGCCACCAGCGATGCGGTAAACATTGTATTTGAGGTTGCCGAGGAAACCACCGTGGATGCCTGCTGCAGGTGCGTCCCATGTGAGAGACATTTCGCCTGTCTCGTTATTGCCTACGAGAAGTACATTGGCAACAGCTTTTGGCTGGTCGAAACCAACCCAAACATTGAGCTTAGCCTTTGCACCGTCACCAGCATTGTTTGTAGCATAAACTTCGAACTTGTGCATACCTGATGCATCAACTGTTACATCTGAAGATACAGCTGCGCCTGGAGCAGCAGCGTCGAGAGCTGCGAGTTCACCGTCGATAACAATTGAATAGTTGTATGAATCCTCAGTGAGGTCGTCACCAGCATATGTCTTTGCAGGCATAGTGAATGTGACAGTACCAGCGAGGTTAGCGTCAACGAATGTAGCAGCGAGGTCAGCTGGAGCCTCTGGAGCATCGTCTTCGCAAGCAACGAGTGGGAAGAGCACGCCTTCCATTTCGTCACAACCATACTGAGTGTCAGCCAACTTTGTAGCAGCACCTGTTGCGAGGTCGATTGTGTAGATTGCACTTTCTTCAGAATCGTATTCGATAGCAGCCCAAACGAATGTGTTGGTCTTCTGGTCGATTTCACCACCCTGAGTGAATGCGCTACCCTCTGCGTCAGCTGCAGCAACACCTGTTGGACCTACGAGAGTTTCTTCTGCTGTCTCCTTATTAATTTTATAGAGGCAGTTGTCATCAGCTACACCATAGAGGTAACCATCAGATGAAAGACCGAGAGCGAGGTAGAAGTGCTCGATTTCGCCGATAGTTGTACGAGTCCAGTTTGTGTAGTCTGCAATACCGAGTTCGAAACCGCTGACATCTTCGTTGTAGAACACACCGTAGATTGTACCAGTCTTCTGGTCCTGTGCAGTTTCGAGGGCCATCATGTAGTAGTCCTCACCAAGGTCAGTGCCTTCAACGACTTCACCTGTCTCCATGTCAATAGCAACAGCTGTGATGAAGACATAGCCCCAGAAAGAAAAGAGGTTGACATAACGGAACTGACCGTCAACGATACCTGCACCTGCGCTTGCTTCATAGTCGCATTCGAAGAGAGGGTTGATCAGACCAGCGTTAGATGTGTTGGATGTGTACCAACCAATGCCGAGACCACCTGCGCTGTAAGCAAGAGTGTAGTAGTAGTCGAGAGAAGGAACTTCACCGAACTTAGGTGCCTTCTTTGCAGCCTTCATTGCATTTGCAGTGAACTTAGGAGCTGTGAAATGGCTCTTAACTGGCTTGAGAGCCTTGGTAGCAGTGCCAGCCTTCATTGCTTTCTGCTGGCTGATAGACATTGACTTTGCAAGGAGAGGGTTCTGCATTGCCCATTCCTTTGCTGCCTTCTGGCGCTCTACTGGAGTCGCCTTGACCATCTGCATCTTAGCCTGCTGGCGGCTAAGCTTCTGAGCAGAAACTGTCATTGGCACGAACAGTGCTGATACACAGACCAGCATCAGTGCTTTAAGTAAATTTTTACTCATAATTGAATTGATTAAATAAAAAAATAAAAAATGATAATAGTGAATTCATGATTTGGTTGTGTATGACTGCTGCATGTTGCACTGATAGAGGTATGCCATGTGCAAGATAGTTTGCAGCACTCAATCATTTTCTTTTTACTTTTATCACTGGGCATCACATATTAATTATTGAGGCTCGCTCGTAGGTTTGCAAGTAGTAATGTGTGACGATCCGTTGCTGATTTATGTCAGTTGTGATTGTGGTATGTTGGCTCTCATCCGCACTGTCTGTTTCGACAAAACAACATCGATTATGCCAATTTGCGTTGCAAATGTAGTAATAATTATTGAAAAGTAATGCGTTTTTGCAGTATTTTTTCATCTTTTATGTCATTTTGATAGAATAAATATGCGTATTTGCGCATATTGGTATGTTTTTCTGTGCATATTCCAAATGTTGCGATGCAGAACTTACTGACTGGCTGGCACCAGTCGCTCCCAGTGGCGGCAGTCATCACTTTTTGTGAGTGAAACGACAGGCGGCGATACACAATAATGCCGATTTCATCGAAAAAAATGCCACTCACATATCGGCAGAAATGCCGAAAAATGCCAAATGTAACATACTGTAAAAAATATGTAATATAGGTTAAAAAGAATAATATGTGTATATGTTTGGCATTGCAAGAAAATAATGTACCTTTGCATCGTCAAAACAGTTTACTAATCATTGTACAGTGAATTTTACTTTCAAACAACTACAAATAGAAAGTCAATCTACTCTTATGAACAAAGTGAGAATGTATGGAATGGCGGTGGCTCTGTTGTCACTTTTACCAACTTTTTCTGCAGCCCAGTCGCAGCGCTCGGCTACAGTCCGTGTCAACATTAAAACCCGCTACCAGCATATTGATGGATTTGGAGGTACAGGCATGAACGGCCAGTGGTCGGACAACTACACCGAGGCAAAGGTGCGTGCTCTGTGGGGGACTGGTGAGGAGAGCATCGGTCTCAACATTATGCGTATCCGCATCAACCCTAACGAAGGCAACTGGGGTGAATACGGCAATGCCATCAAATGGGCACGCAAGTGCAACCCTGATGTCACCGTGTTTGCCACACCTTGGACTCCGCCAAAGAAGTGGAAGACCAGCAAGAGTACGAAATACCAGAACGAGTTTGGCACATGGGTGTGGCCGCTGGTTGAGCACTCATGGGGTGGTGAAGGCAGCAACGGTGGTACATTCAACGATGAATACACCGAGGAGTATGCCGACTTCTTCGAGCGCTACCGTCAGACGATGGAAGCAAAGGGATGCCCGATTGACATGATTTCGATTCAGAACGAAAGCGACTATACACCAACTGCCACCGACAATGGTGTGGAGCATGCCAGCTATGAGAGCTGCATCTTCTCGCCAAAGCAGATGGCAAAGATTCTCAAGGCAACCCGCCAGCATGTCGATCCAAAGTGCAAAATCATGGGACCTGAATGCTTCGGATGGGGACAGCACACCTACAACAACACACTCGCCTCAATGCCCGATGCCACCAACAGCATCGATGTGTGGGGCAACCACATGTACGGACTTCAGGACTACTCGCATGTCAATGTCATCACTAAGAAAACAGGCAAACACATGTGGATGACTGAATTCCTGATGGACAACAAGACAAGCATCCAGGGCAGCAATGCCGGCACATGGGTAAACGAGTTTGGCACCATCGACAACATCGAACTGGTGATGAACAACGGATTCTCGGCCTATGTCTATTACAACATGCTTGCTGACTTCTTCGGCACCGGACTCAGCGACGGTGGCGAAAACTCGACAACACTGTTCAAGCGTGCCTATGTCTTCGGCCACTATGCACGCTATGCCACTGGCAAGGACCGTGTGTCGATGACTATTACTGACAGCAATTCACAGAACCGTCTGTCGGGCTCTGCCTATGCTTCTGCCGATGGCGACACCATCACAGTATTCATGCTCAACAGGTCAACGAGCAAGTATGTTGCCATCCTGAGTCTCCCAGAGGAAATGGGTTGTGTGCGCCAGATTGTGACAAACGCATCTGTCAACCGCAAGGTCATCGACAAGACTGCTGAATACGGCGGCTCTTCACGACTGCGCATCAATCTCCTTCCACAGTCATTCTACACATTTGAGTTCATCAAGAACCCTGACACTGCTCCTGCTGAATTCAAGTCGATGAAGGACGCAAAGGCATCCAACCCAATCAACACACTGAACTTCTGTGGCGAACCGACTGCACTCGACTACAATGGTCGCATGTATGTCTATGCCACCAACGACCAGCAGCAGTTCGACCTCAACGACGGACTGGTCATGAACGACAAGGACAAAATCACACAACTCCGTGTGATGTCAACCACCGACCTTGTCAACTGGACTCACCATGCAGTCATCGATGTGAAGTCGGTGGCTCCTTGGATTACTTCATCGACAACCCCTTCTGTGGTCTGGCGTCATAATGACACAACAGGCAAGGACGAATTCTTCCTTTACTTCACCAATGCCAACGGCGGCATCGGTGTGCTCACTGCTGATTCACCAACCGGACCTTGGACCGACCCTCTGGGCAAGGCGCTCATAGACAGTTCCACACCGGGAGTCGGCACCATCAGCCGAGTCATCGACCCAGGTGTTACGATTGATGCCGACGGCAATGGCTGGATGGCATTTGGCGGTGGCAGCCCTGTTGCCGGTGGAACAAATGCACAGCCTGGCAATGCACGCCTCGTCCGCCTTGGAGCAGACATGCTGAGCCTGTCGGGCGACATCATCAGCATTGCAGCACCATATCATCAGGATGCTAATAAACTCAATGTGATTGGCAGCAAACTGGTATTCAGCTATTGCCAGAACAACTTTGCTTCCGAAGCAGGTTCGATGCACTACCTTGCCATCAACATCGCCGATGCCCTCACTGGCAAATGGAGCGACAAGGGCATGTTCTTCAAGAATCCAGGCAAGTCGGGCTACCCAACAGGCAGCAACCACACACACATCCAGAAATTAGGCCGCTACTGGTATCTGCTCTATCACACACAGTCGCTTGAACGCACAATGGGTTACAGTGGTGGGTATCACAACCTTGCCATCAACCGTGTGACGGTGGTCGAGCAAAGTGCAAAGATGTCAGTTGTCACACCTAACAATGACGGTGTATCTCAGTTGACAAGCGAACGCCCTGATGTCACACGCCTCAATCCTGCCAATACCTTTGCCAATGCCGCAGGTATAGTCATTGAACCAGTTACCGACGAATCAGCCGTCGCCGACACCATCCAGACAGTTGTAGCACCATTGGCTGGAGGCTGGATGATGGTACGCTCTGCTTCATTCGACACAATGGCCTCCTCAGTCCTTAACCTCAATTGCGAGGGAGAAGGCGAGGTGAATGTCTATCTCGACGACATCGGCGATGACCACCTCCTCGGTACAGCCACTGTTAACGGTGCAGGATGCTATACCCTGGAAATGAACAGCAGCATCACAAGTGCTCACAACCTTTACTTCACATTCCCACAGGCAAAAGGACTCAAATTCCGCTCATGGCAGTTTGTCGATCCGACTGGAATCGCAGAACTGACAAACGACTCGTTGCTCGGACACGGAAAGCGCATATACAATCTCAACGGGCAGTTGTTGCGTGCTCCACAAAGAGGCATCAACATCATTGACGGAAAGAAAGTGCTAATAAAATAATAAGGAAATGTGGGTAGGGGCGACCTGCCCACATATACTGGCAATTTAATGCCTGTCGAAACATCTGACTAAATGACCAAAACAGGTCAACTAAATAATCAACATTAGTAATCAAACAAATAAGTAATCAAACAAATCAACAACATTAAACTACAATAATAATAATCAAACAATCAATCAATAATCAAAATGTTTTAACTTATGAAGAAAAACTCAAGATTTCTGAAAGAACTGAGAAAGCATGTGCTTTATGCCCTTGCCCTTGCTCTTCCACTTGGAGGTGCCGGAGGTTCGCTGCTTTACTCTTGTTCGCCAGACTACGACCTCGGAATCAATGATCCCGACTGGCTCAGTAGCAGTATCTATGACTTCCTGACAGAGGATGGGAACTTCACCAACACTGTCAGACTCATAGACGACCTCAACTATGCTGATGTGCTCAACACCACAGGTAGTAAGACACTCTTCGTTGCCGATGATGCTGCGTTCGAACGCTTCTACAAGCACAACGACTGGGGAGTTTCGTGCTACGAAGACCTGACCAATGCACAAAAGAAAATGTTGCTCTTCGGCACAATGATCAACAATTCCTGCCAGGTGGCTTACCTTTCAAGCAGTGAAGGTACTGACCGCCCAATCGAAGGCAACTGTATGCGCCGACTCACTTCGGCTTCAATCTACGACTCAGTGCCTCTGATTGCTCCTGCACAGATGCCTGACGGACCTTACTGGCAGTATTATAAGGAAAACAACAAGACCATTCCGCTCTTGATGGATAATACCACCACACCAATGATTCACTTCATTGAGGACTTCCTCAAGAACCACGAAATCACCAACGAAGACTGCGACTTCCTGTTCAATGTCAAGCAGACTGGTGCTGCTCCGCGTGTGGATGGCGATGCCAATGTCAATGGCATTAAGATGATTAAGCAGAACATCAAGTGCTCAAACGGTTTCGTACACCAGATGGCAGAAGTCATCACTCCGCTGCCTAACATGGCACAGCTCATCAGCCAGCGTGAAGAGACATCGCAGTATGCAAAGTTGCTCAACCGCTTCTGCGCACCTTACTACGATGAAGAAGCCACTCACGAATACAACCGTCTTTACAACACAAACTACGACTCTGTGTTCCAGAAGCGATTCTTCTCTCTGCGCAGCCATGGTGAAGCTGCCCTCGAACTCACTCCTTCTGCGGGACCAGTCAACGGCCTCTTGAAGTTCGACCCAGGATGGAACGAATTCTACTCAGAGACCAGCGCAGGCATCGATGTCAATGTTGCACTCAAACAGAATATGGGTGTGATGCTCGTACCAAGCAACGCAGCACTCGAGCGTTACTGGAACGAAGGGGCAGGTAAGGCTCTCAAAGACCGTTACGGTTCATGGGACAATGTTCCTGACAAGGTTGTTTCCAAGATGATCAATGTGAACATGCTCAACTCGTTTGTCAATTCAGTTCCAAGCAAGTTCACTACTGTGCTCAATGATGCAAACGACGACATGAAGGTCCGTACCGACAGTATTGACGAAGTGTGGATGGCATGCAACGGTGCCGTTTATCTCACCAACTGCGTGTTCAATCCAGTGGCTTACATCTCAGTCAGCTTCCCAGCACTCGTCAACGAGTCAATGAGCATCCTTTACTGGGCAATCGAACAGTGCGGCTACGATGTATATCTCAATTCACAGAACTCATACTACAGTCTGTTCGTTCCAACAAACGACGCATGTCTTGAATACATCGACCCATGTTCTTACGGTAAGCGCGATTCAACTCTCACACAGTTGTTCCGCTTCCACTACAAGCCAGATGCCCTCACTGAGGAAGAACGCGTATGGGCAAGCATCTGGTCATACAACATGGCAGACCAGACAGTGGGCGACTCCATCGGCGAGGCTTCACTCGGCCAGATTAAGAACCGCCTCGAGGACATCCTCAACACTCACATCGTCATCGGTAATGTAGAGGATGGCAACGAATACTACAAGACAAAGGGTGGTACTTACATCCGTGTGAAGAATGCCTCGGCTGGTGCCAATGGCATGACTGTACAGGGTTCAAAGCAGATTGATGATGAAAAGGAACTTGCCGTCACTCGTGTTTACGACCAGAGTTATGAGGGTAACGGAAAGACCTACATCATCGAGTCAGAGCCAATCCAGACCACCAGCAAGACTGTCAGCCAGATTCTCTCAGAACACGAAGAGTTCAGTTTGTTCTACGACTACCTCTCAAAGAGTGAGTTCCTGGAGACCAAGCATGTCATCGGTACAGATGAACATGGATGTGCCGGCAACAACATCAATGTGTTCAACACATTCCAGTACACAGTCTATGTTCCAACCAATGCAGCCATCTCGCACCTCATCAACGAGAAGAAACTCCCTACATGGGACGATGTTGCAGAAGCCAATGCTGAAGGTGACGAAGAACTCGCCGACAGTTTGACTCATGAAATCAACCAGTTCCTGAAGTATCACATTCAGGACAATGCAATGTTTATCGGTCAGGGCAATGTCACAAGCGAATTTGAGACTTCTGCTTATAAGATTGAAGACGACAACCTGATGTATTACCGAGTTAAGACGAATGTCACTGACAGCGGCATCTCAATCACTGACGAAAGTGGCAAGACTTGCAAGGTGACAAAGAAACCGGGACTCTACAATCTCATGGCACGCGAGTATCAGTTTGATACAGCCGATGCAGCACGCGCCACAAATATCTACACAACTTCTTGCGCAGTTGTCCACCAGATTGATGATGTCCTTAATTATAAGAAAGGAGGTACTAAATGAAACTCACAAGAATAATGAATCATAATTTGGGCATCCAGCACAGTGGCTCAATGCAGTTCACTCGTCGTTCAGCACTGTTCACCTGCCTCTTTTCACTGTTCACCTGTGGCGCTTTCGCACAGAAGGCAGGCGACATGATCAGCGGTAATGTCAGCGACGACATCGAAGGACTGATGATGGTGAATGTGGTGGAAATCGATGCAAACAACCGTGTCGTTGCCCATGGCGTTACTGATGTCAACGGTAACTTCTCGTTCCGCATCAACAATCCGAAGGACAAACTCCGCATCTCATACATCGGTTATGAGACTCAGGTCATTCCAATCAAGGGCTTGCGCTACAAGATTCTGATGAAGACCAACAACCAAATTAAGGAGGTTGTCATCAAAGGTAAGAAAATCACTCCTGCTGCCGGCGGACTCCCAATCCCTGAACGCGAACTTTCAATGGCAAGCCAGACCATCGACATGAAGGAATTCGAAGGTATGCCACTCACCAGTGTTGAAGAAGCACTGCAGGGCCGTATCTCTGGTCTCGACATCATTGCCAATTCAGGTGACCTTGGTGCCGGCATGACAATGCGTCTGCGTGGTGTCAGCAGTATCACTGGTAACAGCGAACCACTGATTGTTGTCAACGGCAACATCTTCGAGTCAAATTACCAGGATGGTTTCGACTATTACAACGCAACCAACGACCAGTTTGCCGAACTTCTCAATGTCAACCCTAACGACATCGAGAGCATCACTGTCCTGAAGGATGCTGCCGGTACTGCACTCTGGGGTTCACGAGGCGGTAACGGTGTTATCGAAATCAAGACCAAGCGTGGTGTCAAGGGCAAGACTCAGGTCCAGTACTCTTACTTCGCTACACTCACACATCAGCCTGAAGGTATGCGTATGCTCAATGGTGACCAATATACCATGCTGATGAAGGAAGCCTACTACAACCCACTGCTCAGTGACGCTGCTTCCAACATCCGTGAGTTCAACTACGACCCTTCATTCTCAGAATATGAGCAGTACAACAACAACACCGACTGGGTTGAAGCTGTAAAGAAGAACGGTCTGTTGCAGCAGCACAGCATTTCCCTCACTGGTGGTGGTGACAAGGCACGCTTCCGCATCAGTGCAGGCTATGACAACCAGACAGGTACAGTGCTTGCGCAGAAACTTCAGCGCTTCACCACTCGCGTGGCATTCGACTACTTCATCAGTGACCGTATCACTGTATTGACCAACTTCGACCTCGTATATTCAGAGAACCACCGTAATGCCGGCGACCTCCTTGGTACCGCATATCAGAAGATGCCAAACCTCGCCATCTACGAGCAGGATGCCAATGGCAACGACACTCCTTATTATTATCATATGTTGCAGTCTGCCAATTCTGCATTCGACCGCAACCAGAAGGAACTCGTCAATCCAGTGGCACTCGCATACGAAGCATCAAACGACCAGTCGGTCTATCGTATCCAGCCTGAATTCATCCTCCGCTACAAACTCCTCGGTACTCATGAGGACCAGTCGGCACTCGACTACGAAGGACGAATCCGCTTTGACATCGAAAATGTGTATGACGACAGTTTCAATCCTTCAAGTCTTGTGACTGACGGATGGAAATCGAAGAGTGCCAACAAGACTACTTCCAACTCAAGCAAGTCGCGCAACCTCTCTACAACTCACCGTCTCACATTCACACCTCACTTCAACAATGAGAACCACTCCCTGATGGCAATGGCACAGTTCCAGCTCAACAGCCAGACCAGCAAGTCGCAGAACAACTCATCTTATGGTCTGCCTTACGGAACCATCACCAGCACCATTGCAGGTGGACTCATCGACGGCATGAGCACAGGTACAGGCATCGGACGCAGCATCCGTATGCTCTTCTCTGCTCACTATGCTTACAAGGGCAAGTACATTGCCGACTTCACACTCAGCCGTGACGGTAACACACTCTTCGGCGACGACCGCCGCTGGGGTAACTTCCCTGCAGTCAGTCTTCGTTGGAATGTTACCGATGAACCATGGATGGAAAAGGTGAAGTGGTTGTCAATGCTCTCCATCCGTCCATCTTGGGGTTATTCAGGTAACCCACCTGGAGGCAGTTTCCTCTATCTTTCAAAGTATGCAAGCGGTGACTCTTACAACGGACAGGGCAGTATCTATCCAAGCAACATCCGCCTCAACAACCTCCAGTGGGAGAACAAGGAGCAGTGGAACCTCGGATTCGACTTCGGACTCTTCGACGGAGCCATCACCGGTGATGTCAACCTCTATCTGGCAAACATCACAAAGATGAACATGCCAAACCGTGCCATCTCTACAAGTACAGGTTTCTCAAGTTTCGCTATCCAGAACCTCGGTGAGATGCGCAACAGTGGTTGGGACTTCCGCATCGATGCACGCGACTTCATCAAGATTGGCAAGAAGTTCAAGATGAGTGCCAATGTCACATTCCAGAACAACCGCAATGTCCTGACAGAGATGGACCCAACCGTTCTCGCCAACATGAACCAGGAGTTCAGTCGTAACAACGGTAGCTACCTGTCACGCGTTCAGCTTGAAAACGCTTACGGTTCAATCTACGGATTCCGCTACAAGGGCGTTTATCAGTACAGCAAGTATGCACCAGAAGAGGTGCCAGGCGTGAAGGGTCCTAACGCACCAGTGGCTCGCGATGCCGATGGCAATGTCATTGTTGACAAGTACGGCCTCACCGTTCCAATGGTATTCTGCTACAACAATCAGGACAACACATACATCTACGAATTCAAGGGTGGCGATGCCATCTATGAAGATATCAACCATGATGGTCAGATCAACGAACTCGACATCGTTTACCTCGGCAGTTCACTGCCAAAGGTGACTGGTGGTTTCGGTCTGAAGTTTGACTATGGCAACTGGTCTTTGAATGCACAGTTCAACTTCCGTTTCGGCAACAAGATTGTCAACGGAGCCCGTATGAACGCAGAGTCGATGTACAACAACAACAACCAGAGCACAGCAGTCAACTGGCGCTGGCGTGTTGAAGGCGACAACGCTCCAATCCCTCGCGCACTCCACGAAGCAGGCTACAACTATCTTGGTAGCGACCGTTTCGTAGAAAGTGGTTCATTCGTCCGCTTGAACTACCTCGTGCTCAACTATCGTTTCGATCCGAAGGTTCTTAAGTCAATCGGCATCAAGAGCCTGATGGTTTCACTCAATGCACAGAACCTCTTCTGCCTGTCTCGCTATTCAGGTTGCGAACCTGAAGTCAGCCCAGGCCGTGGTAATGTTGCAACCGATAATGCCCGCACACCACGCTCTCGCACATATTCACTGCGTGCTAACATCGCATTCTAATGAAAGTCATAGTTAAACAATTAAGACAAAGTAATCGTATGAAACACATAAAATCATATACAAAGAAAGTACTTGGCGGTATTTCGGCTTTGGCAATGACTGTCACTTTCACTTCATGTGATGACTTCCTCACCATTCTGCCGACAAACGAGATAGTACTTGAAAACTTCTGGACTGACGAGGCCGATGTCAACAGTGTCGTCACCAGTTGTTATGCTCAGCTGGGCTCATCCGACTGCATCAGCCGTATGGTTGTCTGGGGTGAACTCCGAAGCGACAACATGACCCTCGGCAACAACCCTTCAAACGACATCCGCCAGATTTTGAAGGAAAATCTGCTTGAGACCAACTCTTACACCACTTGGACATGCTTCTATCAGTGCATCAACCGCTGTAACACAGTTCTGCACTATGCACCTGAAGTACAGGCCATCGACCCTAACTTCACACCATCAGAACTGAGAGCCACGATGGCAGAAGTGACAGTGCTCCGTGCTCTGTGCTATTTCTACCTCATCCGTGCATATCGTGATGTGCCATATGTCACAGCTCCTTCAATCGATGACAACATCGAGTACCTGGTGCCAGCCACCAAGTTCCGCGTGGTGCTTGACAGTCTGATTGCATCAGTTGAGGCAGTCAAGAACGATGCCCTTTCGTCATATGGTGAAAACAGCACCGACAACATGACTCGTATCACACGCTGGTCAGCTTATGCGCTCCTTGCCGACATGTATCTCTGGCAGGGCAACTATCAGGCTTGTATCCACTACTGCGACCTGATTACTGAACACCAGAAGGCAATCTACGACCGCGAGATGGACAGAGACCCATCATCTGTGACAATGGAACTCTACGGTGAATTCCCACTCATCAGCGAGGTCGTTTCTGGAAGCAGTTTCGCAGGCAACACCTACAACCAGATTTTTGGTGACTGCTATTCCGACGAATCTATCTTTGAACTTGCATTTGGCAAAAAGGAGGAAAAGTCAAACTCTGCCATTTCAAACTTCTATGGTCACTCTTCCTCAAAGGGCACAGTCAGCGCACCAGCCTATCTGTTCAGCGAAGCCTATTCAGGCAACAACAGTTACTTCAAGAAGACCGACTGCCGCTTCCTCGAGAACATGAAGGAAGAGTCGAGCAAGGTTTACATCACAAAGTATGTCAACTCAACTGTTGACTTCCGTCTGACATCGACCACTGGTGCCATGCCTACAGTTTCAAGTTCGGCTCGCAGCCGCGATTCGTTCTTTGCCAACTGGATTGTCTATCGCTACACAGATGTGCTGCTGATGAAGGCCGAGGCAGAAGTCGAACTCGCAGGCGAGGTCAATCCTACCGAAGCGCCAACCGACGAACAGCTGAATCACTATCGCAATGCATTCTCATGCGTAAGTGCAGTTTGGAAGCGTGCCAACAACAAGCGTATTGCCACTACCGACACCCTCGTATTTAGCGACTATTCATCATCACGCACTGCAATGGAGAACCTCGTTCTCGACGAGCGTCAGCGCGAACTGATGTTTGAAGGCAAGCGCTGGTTCGACCTTGTCCGCACCTGTCTGCGCGACGGCGACAACCTCCGCCTCATTCAGAAGGTACTTCCAAAGTTTGAGGAGAACGCCAGCGTCATCCGTCGCAAGCTTGCTTCCGAGGATGCCCTCTTCTTTCCATACAACCGTGATGAGATTAAGATCAACACCGAACTTCACCAGAATCCAGCCTACGACATTAGTAAGGGATTTGAGAAATAAGGGAAAGTTTAATGTTTAAAGAAAAAGATTCAAATATGAAAACGACTATAAAAGCAGTAAAACGGCTAATGTCAAGGGGCAGGGGTGCAGTAGCAGCACTTGCGTTGCTTGCGGTTGTCGGTGTTTCTTGTAACGACGACCCAAATCCTGACAACTATTACACTTTCACTGGTGAAATGGTTTCTGACTATCTTGACAATCGTCCTGAATTGTTCAGCGACTTTACAGAAATCCTGCATCGCTCAAAGATGTACGGCATGATGGCTACATACGGCACCTACACATGTCTGGCTCCGACAAACGAAGCCATTGAGTCTTACCTCAAGACTCTCGGCAAGTCGTCAGTTGCCGAGATGACTGATGCCGAGTGCGACACACTTGCCTGGAACCACATCATCAAGCAGGCATACTTCACAATGGACCTTCATGATGGTAACTTCCCAACATCCAACATGAACGACCGTTACCTCACATTCTCATGCGACAGTGACGCCACCAATGGCAACAATATCGCCTACTTCGTCAACAAGACTGCGCAGATGGTGGTCCGCGATGACTCAGTGGAGAACGGTGTCGTACACACACTCAACCATGTCATTCAGCCAAGCAGCCAGTACCTTCCTGAACTCATCAAGGAGACCGAGGGCATCCACCTCTTCTCAGATGCACTCTTCCTCACAGGACTCTGCGACTCACTATATGAATATCTTGACGAGACCTACACCTGTGGCGAGGACTCTGTCAACAAGGGCTACTACATCACCCGTGCCGGAACAGAGCAGCACCTCTGCTACTGGATTGGCAAGCGTATGAAGCGTTACAGTGCATTCATCGAGCCTGACAGCATCTATGAAAAGAACGGCATCACCACTCTCGACGAACTCAAAGCATATGCAAAGCAAGTATATGATGCAGTCTATCCAGAAGATGCCGGACTCTATGACGAAGACTGGACCAACCGCAAGAACCCTCTCAACCGTTTCGTTGCCTACCACCTCCTCCCTTATTATGGTGGCTACAACGACTGGACTGTCAGCGACATGAACGGCGTAAACCTCAAAACCGACTGTGCCGTAACAAGCAAGATTGACTGTACCGACTGGTTCACCACACTGATGCCTCACACCATCATCAAGTTCAGTTCACCTGCAAAGGGGCTGTTCATCAACCGCAAGGGCGTAGGCAACAACTATTCAGTCAAGGGCGTCAAGGTGCTCAGTCCTTCTGAAATCGGCAGCGTCGATCAGCAGGCACTCAACGGCATTTTCCACTTCATCGACGACATCCTCACATTCAATGTCGAGACACGCGATGTTGTGTTCAACGACCGTATCCGTATCGATGCTGTGACACTCTCACCTGAATTTATGAACTGCGGTGCACGCGGTTCACAGAACTGTACCGGATTCAAGGTGGTCGAAGGATGGGACTTCCACGGTGTGACACCTAACCTCAACCTCCGCAACCGTAGCACATGGAATGCAACTTATCAGGACTGTGTTGACTTCACTGGTCAGTTCGACATCAGTTTCAAGCTCCCACCAGTACCAAAGACCACAACCTACGAAGTGCGCTTCGCCTATGGTTCTCACCCTGCACGTGGTGTCGTTCAGGTTTACTTCGGCGAAAAGGACAACATGCAGCCAATGGGCATTCCAATCGACTTCCGTATCTATGGTACAGACCCAACCATCGGATGGGTTGCTGATGTTGACGGCGATGAAGACGCCAACCGTGCCATCGACAAGGCCATGCACAACCGTGGCTTCATGAAGGAGATGGATACATGGCAGCAGGGTGGTTCCGAAAACCTCCGTGCCAACAACGGTAAACTCCGCAAGATTCTCACCACCCAGACCATGTCGCCTGAAAAGGAATACTGGGTACGCATCCGTCTGGTCAACGAGAATCCACAGGCCGAACTGCCAATCAACTATTTCGAACTCTGTCCTAAGAGCATCTACGCAGGTGAAAAGGCAGAAGACACTCATTAATTATATATAATAGTGGTTCTGAGTAGAATGGTTGTTTAGCAGATTAGTTGGCTGGGCAATCCACCCGTTTCTAAACAACGAAACAACTAAACTCCTAAACAACCAAACCACTAAACCACCAAATCACCAAACAATATGAAAAAGATTATAAACATATCAGTTGCATCGTTCCTGCTCCTTCTTGCAGGAGTGGGAGGCGGAGTCCTGACATCGTGCTCTGACGAATGGGACGACCACTACGACGAGAACAGAATGCCTTCTGACCAGACTCTGCTCGAACTCATACAGGCTGACAACGAACTGAGCGACTTCCTCCAGGTGCTTCAGTCCGCACACCTTTATAATAATAACCACTCCACTCCGGTCACCTATGCCGAACTGCTCGGTGCCGACCAGAGTCTCACCGTGTGGGCTCCAAAGAACGGTACATTCAACCGCGACTCCATCATCAACGAGTGCCTCACACAGAAGGGCGACTCCATGATCGGACAGCACTTCCTCGGCAACCACATCGCACACACACTCTACGATGCCAATGCCACCACGAAGCCTATCCTCATGATGAACAACAAGGAGGTTCTGGGCACACAGTTCAATGTCAACCCGTCGGAGTACAACATCCCTGCAAAGAACGGACTGCTCCATGTGGTCAACAAGCAGGTGCCTTACAACTACAACATCTACGAGGGCATCACCTCAATGACCGAATACTCGCACATCGGTGACTTCTTCAAGCGTTTCGAAACCCAGGAACTCGACGAAAATGCCAGCATCCAGCGAGGCATCGAGAACGGACAAAAGGTGTATAGCGACTCTGTGATGATTAAGCGCAATGTGCTCTACAACCGCTTCGGACTCATCAGCCAGGAGGACAGTTCTTACTTCATGCTCATGCCTGACAAGGACATGTGGAACGAAGTGGTCAGCGAGGCAAGTCCATACTTCAACTTTGGCAGCGTGCTCAAGGCCGACTCCATCCGTGCTTACTGGATGAACTCACTGTTGCTCCAAGGCTTGTTCTTCAACCGCAACACACAGTATCACCCTATGGACTCCATCAATTCCACTTGGTACAGCCGTGCCGAACCAGAGTACAATGTGTTCTATCATCCATACGACGCAGGCGGCATTATGACAAGCGAATACCTTGGCGACTCGCTCTATTGCAGCAACGGAACCATCTATTCACTTCGCAAGTGGCCTTTCACCAAGGAGCAACTTTATCTCCGTCCAGTCAAGGTTGAGCCAGAGTACACACACACACTGCTCGACAACAAGGAGTGTACATTCAACTACCGTCAGGTGATGGCCGACTCAGTGTCGGGCGATGGCTACATTGACATCGTTCCAGCAAAGAGCACATCCAACTGGACAGCCAAGTTCGAACTTGCCAACACCCTCTCTGGCACTTATGATGTATGTGCCATCGTCCTGCCAAAGACCGTTTACAACAAGAACTCACGCGACTTCAAGCCAAACAAGTTCTATGGAGTCATCACCTATGCCAATCTCGATGGCACTGACAGCATCCAGACTCTTCCAGGCGTTGAAATCGTGAAGGGCAAGGAGACTCCGCTCGAAGTGCAGAACGACCCTTATGTCGTTGACACCGTAGTCATTGGCCGTGTCACATTACCAACCTGCAACTATCAGCAGAAGAATGTCACTGTCAACCTCGAACTCCATTGCAGCATTGCAAACCGTGAAATCAAGTTCTCCCGTGAAATGTATCTCGACTGCATCTATCTGCGCCCAGTCACAGAAGAGAATTCAGCCGAAAGTAAAAAACACTAAACGATTCCTGCCTTATGAATACATCATATAAATATCTCATTGCTCTGGCACTGACCTCAGCATACACCATCAGCACATTTGCGCAGGATGCAACTTCGGACGACGGAGCGGCAGCAGTGCAAAGCGAGAAAACCGTAAAACCAAAGTGGAACTATCCGACCAAGGACATCAATGGTCGGGTGGTCGATGCAGCCACAGGCGCACCAGTTGCCGGTATCCGTGTACAGGGATACAACGACAACTCGCACTCTGCCATGACCGATGAAAACGGTGAATACACACTCACAGTTCCACTCTATGTCACTTCTGTCATCCTCGAAGCCGAAGGCTACAACCTCCTGCAACAGGCAGTCAACCCAGCCGGCAATCAGCCAGTGGCACGCCTTTACAGCGACAAGTTCACCGACATCTATGCCACTTCGACCACTGCCACCAACAAGAAGACTGCCGATGTCAGCTACACCAACAACGACCTCAGCATCGACAACCAGATTCAGAGCAGCCTTGGCGCCGACATCTATTCAGTAATGCGTCGTGGAGGCTCAATTGCCGAAGGTGTGCGCATGTACATTCAGGGTCTCAATTCCCTCAACTCAAACGCACAGCCACTCGTAGTCATCGACGGTGTCATCACTCCTATGCAGTACGATGTCAGCTGTCTGCACGATGGATTCTTCAACAACATGCTCAGCAACATCATGGTTGAAGACATCGAGCGCATCTCAGTTCTCAAAAACGGACTTGCCATCTACGGAGCCAAGGGCGCCAACGGTGTCATTGTCATCGAGACCAAGCGCAACAAGTCGATGAAGACCCGCATCGATCTCAGTGTGGCAGGAACTTACGAACTCGTGCCAAAGACCCCCGAAATGATGAACGCCGAACAGTTCCGTGTCTATGCCAGCGAACTCATCGGTACGACCGGCACAAAGAAGAACTCCTATAAGTTCCTCCAGACCGACCCTAACTACTATTACTACAACATGTATCACAACGAGACCGACTGGCATTCACTCGTCAGCGACGAAGCGTTCACACAGAATTACAGTCTCAATGTGCAGGGTGGTGACGAAGTTGCCAACTACAACCTCTCCGTAGGCTTTGCCAATGGCGAATCAACACTCCGCAACACCGATTTCCAGCGCTTCAACCTGCGTCTCAACAGTGACATCATCCTCACCAATGACATTGATGTTCGCTTCGATGCAAGTTACAGCGATGTCACACGCAACATGCGCGACGACGGAGCACAGTACCAGTATGCAAGCCAGGGCGGAAACTATGGCATCATCTCATCACCAAGTTTCCTCTCACTCATCAAGTCACCGTTCCTGTCACCTTATGCCTACGACACCAACGGCAACATCTCGCACTATCTGTCCGATGCCGACGACTATCTCTCAGATGTACTTCAACGCGACAAGTGGCGCACATCGCTCGCCAACCCGCTCAGCATCCTTGAAAATGCAGAAGGCGACAACAAGAATAACTTCGGCAACCGAATCATCTCGCTCGCCATCACTCCACAGTGGCGCATCAACCGCTACTGGACACTCTTCGAGCATTTCTCGTTCTACCTCTCCAACACTGACGAAAACTACTACCTCCCACTCAAGGGTGTACCACAGTACGAGGTCGAGGACATCGGAGTGGTGCCTAACCGTGCATCATCACTTGCAAGCCGCGATGTCAACATCGCATCCGACACTTACATCACATTCCAGCGCCGTTTTGCAGGTGGACACTTCCTCAATGCCCGAGGCGGAGTGCGCTACATCAACCGCAACTTCAACCTCAACAGCCAGACTGGTTACCGCTCGGCTAACGACAAGACTCCTAACATGTCGGCTTCACTCCTCAACAAGACCACCGACGGTGTCGAGGACAAGAGCATTGACATCAACTACTACCTCACAGGCGACTACAACTATCTCGAACGCTACTACCTCAGCGCAGGCATCAGCATGAACGGCGACAGCAAGTTCGGTGTCGATGCAGCCGACGGCGTCAAGATTGGCAACTATGCATGGGGCTTCTTCCCATCAGTGCAGGCGGCATGGGTCATGAGCAACGAACGCTGGTTCCGTGCCAAGGGTGTTGACTACCTCCGTCTGAATGTCGGCTTCGACCTTCTTGGCAACGACGACATGGACAGCAATGCCAACCGCACATACTTCGTTTCACACCGCGTGTTCAATAAAGTCGGTGGACTCACCATCGGCAACATTGGCAACACACGCCTCCAGTGGGAAACCACTGCACGCCTCACCGCAGGTCTGCAACTTGCTGCATTCAACAACCGACTCCACTTCGGATTCAACTACTTCCGCGGCAACACCTACAACATTCTTGCCCTTAACTCACTCTCTTACCTCACCGGTCTGGAGTACAACTGGAACAACAGCGGACGCATCACCAACGAAGGCTTCGACCTCACCGCACGCGTGAAAGTCCTAAACCACAAGGACTGGCAGTGGGAGGCAGGTTTCAGCATGGGACACTACAAGAACCGCATCGAGCGTTTGTCAAACGGAGAAGACAACATCAAGACCAGCATCTACGATGCAACCATCATCTCGCAGGTGGGTAAGGCTTCCAACCTCTTCTATGGCTACCGCACTGACGGAGTCTTCTGCACCACTGCCGAGGCAGACGCAGCAGCACTCTATCAGCTCAAGAGCAACGGACAGAAGCAGTACTTCGCTGCTGGTGACATGAAGTTTGTCGATGTTGACAACAATCACGAAATCAATGAGAACGATATGCAAGTCATTGGTGACCCTAACCCAGACATCTACGGCACCATCTTCAGCACACTCTGCTACAAGGACTTCACACTCAGCCTCAACTTCAAGTATTCACTCGGCAACGACCTCTACAACTATCAGCGCAGCGTGCTCGAGGCAGGCAACAACTTCTACAACCAGACCACTGCCGTGCTGCGTCGCTGGACTCACGAAGGTCAGCAGACCGACATGCCACGCGCAGCCTACATGGATGTGATGACCAACAGCCGATTCTCCGACCGCTGGATTGAAGATGGCAGTTATCTCAAACTTGCCAATGTGACACTCAGTTACGACCTCCCAATCCGCAACACCTACATCCAGGGACTTACCGTATGGGGCAGCGCCAACAACCTGTTCACCATCACCAAGTACCTCGGTGGCGATCCAGAATTTGCAGCATCTAACTCTGTTATCGGCATGGGCATCGACCGTGGACTCGTCGGAGCCGGACGCAACTTCTCACTCGGTCTGCGTCTCCACCTCTAATTCACTGCCTGACAGAACTAATAAAAATTGTAGAATATGAAAACAATACAGAAAATCATAATGAGCGCCCTCGCACTCCCATTTGTGGGGGCAGGACTCTTCACTTCTTGTACCGAGGTTGAGTCTTCACTCGTGGAATATGTCGAAGACAACGAACTCGACGACCCTAACGACACCGTCTTTTCCTTCGTCGGCATCATGGGTAAGATGCAGAACATCGCCGATCGTACCATTCTCCTCGGAGAACTCCGCAGCGACCTCGTAGTGCCAACCGACGAAGCCACCACCGACATCTACGACCTTGCCATGTTTAAGGCTGGCATCAACAACCAGTACAACAAGCCAAGCGACTACTATGCCATCATCCAGAACTGCAACTACTACCTTGCACATGTTGACACAGTCCTCAGCAAGCGAGGCTACAAGGTCTTTGAGAAGGAAATAGCAGCAGTCAAGGCTTACCGCGCATGGGTATATCTCCAACTTGCGGCAAACTATGGTGAGGTGCCATTCGTCACCGAACCAATCCTCCGTGAGAAGGATGCCGACCCTGAACTCTATCCAAAGTATGATGTGAAGAAGGTGGCAGACTACTTCATCGCCGACCTCGCACCATGTGTTGATACACCTTTCCCTGACAACTACGGATATGATGCTCTTGCCTACATCCCGGTTCGCGTACTCCTTGCCGACCTCAATCTCTGGGCTGGCAACTACGAACAGGCAGCACGCCTCTACTTCGAGTACCTCAACGACCGCGACAAGAGCGATTACCATGCAATCGGCACCGAACGCTCTCACTGGGTTGACTACCGCTTCGAAGATGTCTCTGGCTCGCCTTCCCGCACTTCAGTCGCTACCATTCGACTCAATGAAGACGAGTTCGACGGTGTAGTAGGTCATCTGTCTGATGTGTTTGAGTCAACCATCAACAACAGCTACTACTTCCAGGTGAAGCCATCAGCAGCACTCGGACAGCTCAGCCGTTCACAGCGCTACACTCTGCTTTATCAGGACCCGCTGACATTTGCCACCGACACCATCACGCCTCCTGACACTCTCGTTTACGATCCAGCATCTCTGCAAGGCGACCTCCGTCTCTATTCTTGCTACACACTCACTGGCAACAACACATCCAACGACACTTACAGCAAGTATGTGCAGACCATATCGAAGGTTTCTGAAACCACAGTCGTTCTCTACACTGTTCAGCAGATTTACCTCCGCTATGCCGAGGCGCTCAACCTCGCAGGCTATCCACAGTTTGCGTTCGGAGTGCTCAAGTATGGTCTCTACTACAACAACCTCAACACACGCTTCACACCTGAGGAGGTTGCAAGTGCTTCACACCTCGTCAACTTCAACCAGTACAACTTCACCAATGCCAACACCTTCGGCATTCATGCACGAGGATGTGGTGATTGCCATTGCGACACACTCTATGCCATCCCGTCACTTCCTACTCTCGACGACTCAATCAAATTCGTAGAGAATACCATCATCGATGAAATGGCACTCGAGACTGCATTCGAAGGTATGCGTTATCAGGACCTCCTGCGTTATGCACTCCGTCACAACGACACCGACTGGTTCGCCACCAAGGTTGCATCACGCGGCGGCACTCTCGACACCGACCTCTACACCCTCCTCTCTGACCGTAAAAACTGGTTCCTCCCACTGCCAGGAAATTCGAGCCTCAAGTAAAGGGAACACACTCATCACACAGACTGAGGCCATCAGTCCCAGTCTGTGCAGATGCCACGAACGGCAGACCGACGCAAGTGCGTCCGTCTGCCGTTCGTGCTTTTTTGTGCTGCATATCTGAATCTAAGCAGCAACATGGATTGATGAAACATAATCCCAAATCGTCCATTAGACTGTTATGCGCTGACAAGCCTTCTTTTTGTCATCTGCAATGTCGCTTCTCGGTTACAATGGAACCCCATTGCGCCCTCAAACCGGCAATGCATCTGTTCAAAA
>JAGHSZ010000098.1 GCA_018065565.1 Candidatus Colivivens caballi | reverse complement strand
GAGGACGCAATGGGGTTCCATTGTAACTGAAAAGCGACAAGACAGATGACAAAAAGAAGGCTTGTTAGCGTGTAACAGTCTAATGGACGATTTGGGTTTAACCACATGCAGACAGCACACGTCTCACCGACCAACAGCAATTAGAAAGAAGGACGAAAGCCTACAAGAAAAATCATGGTATTGCGACATGAAACGATGATTTCATGTCGCAATACCGTCATTTCATGCCATGATACCATCATTTCATGCTGCATTAGTCCCATAACCACCATTAGCCAAGACCCACATGTCCATACATCCTATTAGCCATATATGCCCCATTAGTCACATACTCCCCATAACAAAGTCTTCAAAACAGAGAAGGCGGACAACCACCGTGGTGGTCATCCGCCTTCATTTTTGTTATCAGAATGTCAGGAGTTAGTCAAAGTCAATGGAATCTGCGAACTTTGTCTTCTGACTGTTATAGAACTTCTCGAAGTTTATCTTTTCAGTGCCAATCATGCTTCTGCGCTCCACAATGATGTTGCGTGTGTCATACAGCACTTCGATTTTGTCGATGTCGGCAACGAGTTCTTTCTTCAAATAATGTTCAACTGTCTCAATCAGTTTGTAGGTTGAAGTGACATAACTCTCATGCCATCGCGTGATAAGTCCGTTTTCATCGTAAATAGCGTAGCAGTCAGCGGTGATGGTCTGCCCTCCATTTGTGACCGAATACTGGAAACGCATGGTGGAATAACCATTGTCCAACAGTTCGGAGCAAGTGATTTCAGGCTTGCCCGACAGTTCGTCGTCAGTGTTGCAAGAGGTTGTGGTGACACCAATCACCAGCGAAACCATCAATGCTATAAGTGCATAAACTTTACGATTCATTCTGTAACGGTCTGATAATAGCTGATAAACAAGAAATGTTTAGATTATTATTGCAGTTCTTTTGTTGTCTTAACCATCTCGTCATACAGCATCTGCATAACACTATGAGCATTTGGCATACCAACAAATTCGTCAAATGTCACGACATACTTGCCTGAACTGATTTTCTTTGAACTTACACCTTCCTCTTCGCACAAAGCAGCAACCTGTTCTTCAAGTACGCTGTACATTGAAGGAGCGTTAGTTGACAATGTCTGAGTGAAGCTGACGACTGCATCGTTCTCATCGTATGCCATTGCATAATCGATTGTCATAGTCTCACCAAGACGCTTTGCAGTAGTAGTGAATGAGAGAACACCATTGTTGTCAACCAACTTTGAAATTTGTACATCAGAATCCTTGCCACCGTTGTTGCCACCGTTTTCGTCATCGTCACTGCCGCAAGAAGCCAAAGTCAGTCCCATGAATGCAACAAAGAGTGTTGCCATCAATGCATAAATCTTTTTCATTGTAATTAAAAGTTTTAAATGTTAATAGAATTGTTAATTATTTGTTTGCTTTTTCCGTGCAAAGGTAAAGATTTCTTTTCAATGCGACAAGAATTATGCTGTATTAACACACTTTTTCACTTATTTTATGTCATAAACGACCAAAAAGTCACATTTCATTCATATATTTAGTAGTTTATTCCTAACTTTGCAAAACGAAACAAATAATGGCAAATATGAAACGAACAATATGTGTGGTTCTGGCTTTTGCCTTCACATCATTTTGCATTATGGCACAAGACAAAAAAGCATTCACAATCGACGACCTGATGCCTGGCGGCAAGACTTACAGCAGCATGCAGCCAAAGGGCAAGTCGTTTGCATGGTGGGGCGACAAACTTGTAGAAATGACCGACAAGAAGGCGACAGACCTGTTCACAAACGACAACATCAATGGCATTCTGGAAAGCCACATCAAGCAGACATATCCTGCAAGCGAGTACGACACCCGCAAGCGTCACAGTACGCTGCCGGGGCTGATCAAGTCGAAAGCATCATTCCCCTATGCCGACGAACCTCTGGTGTTAGTCTATAACCAAAATATCGCGGCACTGGTCAACTGGGAAAAAAGTGAGGTCGATGCATTCTACACACTCGATGACGACTCGGATGTGGAGGACATGGCTTTTGCTGCAAAGACTCGGTTGGTGGCAATCAGCAATGACCACAACATAAAGGTGGTTGCGCCCGACGACAAAGTCATCTTCGAGACCACCGACGGCACCATCGACAATGTGTATGGCGAAAGTGTTCACCGCAACGAGTTCGGCATCGACGGCGGACTGTTTTGGAGTCCATCGGGACTGCAACTGGCATTCTACCGCATGGATCAGTCGATGGTCAGCACATACCCACAGGTACGAATCGACGGCAATGACGACTCGCGATGTGCAGTGCTCGACCCCGACAAATACCCAATGGCAGGCGAGACCAGCCACAAGGTCTATGTTGGAGTGCTCAACACCGAGACCAAAGCGGTGACATACCTTGAAACGGGCGACCCTACCGACCGCTATTTCACCAACATACAGTGGAGTCCTGACGACAAGTACATCTATATGATTGAACTCAACCGCGACCAGAACCACGCTCAACTGGTGCGCTACAATGCTGCTGACGGCAAGAAGGATGCAGTGCTGTTTGACGAAACCGACGACAAATACACCGAACCGATGATGCCGATACAGTTTCTGCCATGGGACAGCAAGAAGTTTGTGTATGCCAGCCGAAAGGACGGATGGTTGCAGTTCTACCTCTACGACACAACTGGCCGTCAGATTCGTCAACTGACAAAGGGCGAATTCGAGGTGATGGACTTTGTGGGATTCAACCCATCGAAGAAGACACTCATCTACACCAGCAACGAGGCTGACATCATAGGCAAAGACACTTACAGCGTTGACATGAACGGCCGCCGCACACTGCTCGACAACGGCGAGGGCTGGCACAAGGTGAAACTTGCGCCATCGGGCAGGGAGTTTGTCGATGAATACTCGTCAATCAGCGTTGCCCGTCAGCAGACACTGCGCAGCACTGAAAAGACTGGCGACAAGGGTATCAAGGCGAACCTCTACATTGCCGACGAACCATGGAAAGACTATGATGTGCCTGAAATCAAGTTAGGGACAATCAAGGCTGCCGACGGCGTGACCGACCTCTACTACCGACTGATTCTGCCTACGGGCTTCGACCCTGCAAAGAAATACCCAACCGTGGTATATGTCTATGGTGGACCACATGCCCACAACATCGATGCAAGCCGCAACTACGGCGCACGCCCTTGGGACATCTGGATGGCACAGCAGGGATATGTGATGTTCTGCCTCGACAACCGCGGCAGCGAACATCGCGGCAAGGCATTCGAGCAAGTCACATTCCGCCAGCTGGGAGTCGAGGAGATGAAAGACCAGCTGAAAGGCGTTGACTTCCTGAAATCACTGCCTTATGTCGATGCCAACCGCATCGGCGTTCACGGATGGAGTTACGGTGGATTCATGACCACAAGTCTCATGACCACTTATCCCGATGTGTTCAAGGTGGGAGTGGCTGGCGGTCCAGTCATCGACTGGAAATACTATGAGGTGATGTACGGCGAACGCTACATGGACACACCACAGTCCAACCCCGAAGGCTACGAAAAGACTTCACTGCTCAATAAGGCAGGAAACCTCAAAGGACGCCTGCTCGTCATCTATGGCGGCAACGACCCTACATGCGTGCCACAGCACACACTGTCATTCATGCGTGCCTGCATCAACGCCGACACCTACCCCGACCTGTTCACCTATCCGGGCGACGGCCACAACATGACAGGAACCGACCGCGTACATCTTCACAACAAGATTACACAGTACTTCAACGACTTCCTCAGATAGTCACCGAAAAGCATCGGCACAAGTCAGCAGACAAGTCAACATAAATCAGAACAACAAATCACACAAACAATATGAAACTACTTCTTTTAGGCAGCGGAGGCCGTGAGCACGCCTTGGCTTGGAAAATTGCTCAGTCACCAAAAGTCAGCCAACTGTTCATCGCGCCAGGCAACGCCGGCACCAACAACGCTGGCACCAACATCGACATCAAGGTCAACGACTTTGAAGCCATCAAGCAGTTTGTCATCAGCGAGGGCATCGACATGGTGGTAGTAGGTCCAGAGGACCCACTGGTCAATGGCATATACGACTATTTCCGCAACGACGAGGCATTGAACAACATCCCAGTCATCGGTCCTTCGAAGGCAGGTGCTGTCCTCGAAGGTTCAAAGGAATTTGCCAAGGGATTCATGATGCGTCACAACATACCGACCGCTCGCTACCAGAGTTTCAACGGCACCACACTCGATGAAGGTCTGCGTTTCCTCGAAACACTTCAACCTCCGTATGTTCTCAAAGCCGACGGACTCTGCGCCGGCAAGGGAGTGCTGATCCTTCCAACACTCGATGAAGCAAAGAAGGAACTGAAAGAGATGTTAGGCGGTATGTTTGGAAATGCCAGTTCGAAAGTTGTCATCGAAGAATTCCTCAGTGGCATCGAATGTTCAGTGTTTGTACTCACTGACGGAACACACTACAAAATCCTTCCTGAGGCAAAGGACTACAAGCGCATCGGTGAAGGCGACAAGGGGCTGAACACCGGCGGCATGGGTTCTGTCAGTCCGGTTCCGTTTGCCGACAAGGAATGGATGCAGAAAGTAGAAGACCGCATCATCCGTCCTACGGTTGAGGGTCTGGCATCGGAAGGCATAGACTACAAGGGCTTCATTTTCTTCGGACTCATCAATGTAGATGGCAACCCAATGGTCATCGAATACAATGTCCGCATGGGCGACCCTGAGACTGAAAGCGTCATGCTCCGCATCAAGAGCGACCTCGTTGACCTGTTCGAAGGTGTGGCACAAGGCGACCTTGACAAGCGCACACTCGAAATCGACACACGCTCGGCTGTATGCGTAATGCTCGTGTCGGGCGGTTATCCAGAGGCATATGAAAAGGGATTCCCTATCACTGGCATCGACCAGGTGGATGGAAGCATCGTGTTCCATGCTGGCACAAAGATGAAGGACGGACAAGTGGTCACCAACGGCGGCCGCGTCATCGCAGTCAGTTCCTACGGTGCCAATAAGGCAGAAGCGCTGCAAAAGTCGTTCACCGAAGCACAGAAGATTCAGTTCGAAAAGAAGTACTTCCGCCGCGACATCGGAGCCGACCTATAACACTTCACACTGGACACAGAGCCAATAGCAAACATTTTTCATAGGAACACAGCCTACCACCAACAAAAAGCCACCTTTGCCCCCTCTAATCAGGAGTTATAAGGAGTGCAAGAAACTGATGATTTTATATGAAAGTTCTCTATATCATAGCAGGTTGCAATGGAGCAGGCAAGACGACTGCATCGCAGACAATGTTGCCAGAAATATGGAATTGTCGCGAATTTGTTAATGTCGATGAAATTGCTCGAGGTCTCTCTCCTTTTAATTCAGAAAGCATGTCTATTGAGGCAGGACGCATCATGTTGAAGCGTATCAAGGAGCTTCTAAAAGGTGATGAATCATTCGCAATAGAGACAACCCTAAGTACCCGTTCCTATGTAAGAACGATAGAAGAAGCCCATAAAAACGGTTTTACAGTTCAGTTACTCTTCTTCTGGCTTCCCACACCAGAGACTGCCATTGAACGTGTTAGGCAGAGAGTAGCAGAAGGAGGACACAATATTCCGACCAATATTATCCGGCGTCGATATACAGCAGGAATAAAGAATTTATTTAATCTGTATATGAGCATTGTTGATTCATGGCTATTGGTTGAAAACCTAAACAACCCAAGAGTTATCATTGCCAGCGGAGGTAACCTATCTGAAACAAAGATATTAAACATCCAAATATATAATAAAGTTGAGTCATATGTCAGATAAAGATTTTGATATACTTGTTAAAGGTTTGGAGAAAGCCGAATATAACACACTACGCTTGAAATCCATGCGCAACGAAATGATTGTACACTGTGATGAAAATGGCAATATCACCCGCATTCCTGCCCGTGTTATTTTTGCACAATTGTACAACGAGCCTGTACCCACTTACTAATCAGAGAAGTCAAATTCTTCGCGTCCCTACAAAAAATGCTTCACGCCGACAATGGCATGAAGCATTTTTTTGTTATACAAGTCACAGCAGCACCCTGAGCAACCGTTTCGACATTCAGATGAGGATGGATAACTGGGTGACGATGGACATTCAGAGGATGTTGTATTGACGAGTGATGATGACTTATAGGCTTACTCGAAGACCAAATCAAGGTTAGCAAGCCGAGCAGCAGCTGACAGATACATCTCACCAACGGCATATTCCTCAGTGAAAGCAGATGTAGGCAATTGGCTTACAGCTTTCCGATAGTCGTTCTTCAAGTATTCCATGGCATTGACCACTGCCTCACGATATTTTGGAGCATACTTGGCATAGAATTCCTTTTGAAGTTCCTCGCCTTTCTTGCCAAGTTCCAGTATTTTGTTGTTAGTAGCCTGGTCAATTCCAATCTCGTCCCACATAAGTTTTTCACGCTCGGCAGCAAGTTCTTCTGCACGCGCCGCAAATTCATTCTTCCAGAGTTGCTTTCCTTCTTCGACCACCTTGTCAATCTTCGATTCAAGGACACGGTATTCAGCAGCAACTTTCACGGCACCCTGCATCACATTCAGTTGTTTCTCGGCATCCTCGGTTGACACACGATTAGTCGGTGAGAGACGATACTGCGCAGCCACCTTCAATGCAAATTCCTTCTGCTGCTCAGGAGTCATCGTTTTCACCTGTTCTGCCATCTTATTTGCATTCGCCTCCATTTCCTTAATCTTTTCTGGAGTCAGTCCCCGGGCATTGAGTGCTGCGGCAACCTCGGCTTCCACATCATCAGAAAGGTTCTCTTCACCATCTGCGGCAAGATTCTTTGCCTGATAAATCAGTTGCTTGAAATCAAAGAACTTGTCAGTTCCGTTGACCATGTCGTCAACTGTTGGAAGTTCAGGGCAAATGGCAAACACTTCGTCGCCACAAGTTGGCATTTCAGCATTCAGAACGGGTTCGGGACGATCGGAATCGCGCACCGTGCGAATGACTGATGACAAACCGGCTTTACCCTTGCCGGCATTAGCATCTTCGGTCAGCCCACTGTCTTTTGCTTCAAGGCCCACAGCCTTATTTATCGTCTGCTCAACCTTTGTCTGGAATTTCTTCTTTGCTTGCTTCAGCAAACCTCCTAATTGTGCATTTGCTGTACCTCCGCAGAGGACAAGCAGCAATGCAAGCGATAATACTTTTCTTGTCATAATAAGTTATGGTTTGTTTTGATATGTTACAACGGTTAGATTGTTCTATTGCTTTTTCAGTACTCTCTCCAAGGTGCAAATATAAGCATAAATATACACATCGCCTAACTTTTAACGAAAAAAGTGAACTACTTGGTGTTGACCTATATGCCCAAAGACAAAAAAGCAGGTACTGACGAGCAGCACCTGCATTGATTTGTTGGTTAGACTGAAACTTGGTAACAAGCATCAGCATTGTCGGCTGAGCTCAGCCTTTATGACAGGATTAGCGAACCAGATACTTCTTGCCGTCCTTGATGATGATTGCACCCTTATGAGGAGCATCAACAGACTTGCCGGCAGTGTCATACATCTGTGACCGTGAAGTGGTCTGTGGTTCATCAACAGTAACCTTTTGAATGGCAGAGACCGATGTAATGGCGCACTGTGCCTTACGGTGTGTACCGTCGGTAGTTTCGGCTGTAACGGTTGCAAATCCTTCTGCGAGGGCTGTGACAACGCCATCTTCAACCTTCACGACAGATGGGTCGGAACTGTACCAGCGCAATGTCTGACGGTCAGCATCAGCAGGAGCGATGGTAGCTGTGAGTGTTGCACTCTCTCCAGTCATGAGTTCAAGCGTAGTGGCATCAAGTTTCAGACTTGTCACTGGGTTGTTGATAATAGCAAATTCGGCAGGTGAACCTACACCAACAGCCAAATAAGCCTTGTTGGCAGGGATATGTGCCAGTGTTGACTTCACGAAACCAAGCTTGCCGTCAGAGCAGACACCGAGTACACGCATATGGGCAGTGTCGTTGACAACATAGTCCTCATGTGGATTTCCCGGATTAATTGGCACAGTACGGTCGAAATAGACTCCACGGAGATAGTTTCCAGCAGGTGCAGTGAGCGAACTCTGGTGAATGTCGAGACGATTGTCTGCTGGTACGCTTGATGCACACTTCACAAACACTGGTGTAGATGCTGGCACATCGCCTTCCATCTTCGTCAAGTTGCAAGTACCGTCGGTGTTGTCGATACGGTTGACAATGTATGCCTCCATGCCTGATGACTGGAACGAGAATGGGAATGCTGCATAGAACGACATATACCAGTCGCTGCCTATATTGAATTCTGGCTTCATGCCAAAGTACTGGTTTGCATCCTGATTGACAGGGAGCACCTTCCAGTATTTGTTCTGTGAGTCTTTGGTTGTTACCGAAGAAAGGATGTCGCTCGCATTGTCGTCAATGCCAAGTCGGCAGTCACTCAGATAGAGTGTGATGCCAGCCTTGCTTGCACCTACCATGTATGTACCGATGTTTTCACCACGGTTGACATACTGTACATCGAGGCAGCCTCCGTCAAGGAACTTTGATGTCTTGACACCCTGAGCGCTGAAGTCGCACTTCATGTTGTTGCCACTTGCACTGACTACATCAATGAAGATGATGGAACCCGGATCTGACTCTACATAGTCGAAGCCACGGACAGTCTGGATGGCACCCAGGTCAGCGTCGTTGGCCTGATAGTTGATTTTGCCATAGTTGTCAATGATGGTTATGTAGCGTGAAGTGCTGTTGTTGAGCACACGGTAGTAGCCATCCGACAGTGTCTGTGCAAATGCGCAGGCAGACAAAAGGCAGGCGATAGATGTTAATGTAAACTTTTTCATTCGTTGATAATAATAAAAAATAGGCTCTGACAGCTCCTATATATAAATAAAGGTGTAGTCAGAGCCTAATGAAGGGTTAATATCTATAATTCTTATTCAGCAATACAGATAGTAACACGGTTCTTGTTGTTCTCAGCAAATGGCTGAACTGTGTCACCCTTGCTGTCAACATTGATCTTGCTTTCAGAGATGCCGTATTTGTTTACGAGAGCGTCCTTGACAGCCTGAACACGCTTTGCAGCCCAAGATGCGTTCACCTTTGCGTTACCTGTACCCTTGTCAGCATAACCGCAGAGAGAAACCATTGCTTCTGGATACTTCTTGAGGTAGTCAGCGATTTCCTGAACCTTTGAACTCTCATCACCCTTGATGACTGCAGAGCAGAGGTCGAAGAATACTTCGCGGCGGAGAGGTTCCTTCTTTGCAGCAACTGCACCAGCGCCAGAACCAGCAGCAGAAGTAGCAGGAGCTGGCTTTTCAACTACGCGTTCGATAACCTTCTCAACAACCTGAGGTGCTGGAGCTGGAACGAACTTAGTAGTGTGAGTCTTACCAAGGTTGATCTTAACACCTGCGAGAGCGTTGAAGTACCAGTCTGGGTTGTCTGAGTCCTTTGAGTTGTAGTGGTCGTTGAGAACTGTTGCATTGAGTTCGATGCCAGCAGAAACTGCATCAGAGATGCGGAAGTCAAGCATTGTACCGAGCTTGCCTGCGAAGCGAACCTTAGTTCCGTCCCAAAGGTAGTCCATGTTCTGTGGAGCATAGAGACCATTGAAAGAAGCGTTCCATTCTTTGTAAGCGTCGAATGCATCGTCGTTGTTGAAGCCGATGTTAACACCAGCACCAGCAAATACAGACCAGTTCATGAGGCGGTTAGGGTTGAAACCGAAGAAGAGGTTTGAGAGGTTGAATGTAGCGTCGAGAGTTGGAGCAACATAGTTCCACTTCCACTTTACATCTGGACGACCTTCAATCTTGTCGATACCAGCCTTGCTCTGCCATGCGTTTACATCGAGACGGAGACCGAATACTGGGTTGAACTGATAACCAAGTGCTACCTGTGCGTTAGGAGAGAGGAGGTAGTTGAATGGACGCTCACCAAGAGTGTACTGGCCACCAGCCTGCAACTGAACATACATATGTGGTTGGAAAACATTGACTGTTGTACCGTTTTCCTGAGCTGATGCAGCAAAAGCAGTAAGCATCAGCATGCAAGCTAAAAATATCTTTTTCATATACATTATTTTCTTTTTAATAGTTACTTACTGTTTTTTACTTTGTGTAAACATAGAACTTCTGACAAGCAACCTGACCCTGGTAGTCAACTGCTGTGTAAGCAATTTCGTAAACAAGACCCTTTGCAGCTGGCTTGAATACAACACCCATCTTAGTACCGTCGAATACCTCGTTGAACATTGTGCTACCACTGTTAGTTGACTTGAGAGCGTTGAGACATGTAGCATCGCCACTCTGTGCACTTGCAGTCATATCTGGCTTGTAAACATTTGTTACAGCAACGAACTTCTTGTAAGCAGGAGCAAAGATTTCAGCAGTGAGTGAAGTTGGGAAGAGAGGAGCCTCTGTACCCTGGAATACACAAGGGATGAACTTGTGTGTACTGAGAATCTGGAATGAGCCTTTATCGTTGATGTAGTACATGTTAGGCTGGATGTAGTAGTTAGCGTTGTCGAGGTACTTGTTAACCTTGTTGATGATCTTGTTGAGGTTAGCGATAACCTTAGAGTTGATCTTGTTGATAACGCGGTCAACATTTGAGTCAACCTGACCCTTGATCTGGTCAATGAGGTCCTGAACATTGTCAGTTGAAACCTTCTTACCCCATGAGTCAATCTTAGCAGTGAGGTCAGCCATACCATCGACTGTGAACTTCATCTTTTCAATTGTAGCACCTGAGTATTCAGCAGCCTTAGCCTGAGCAGCAGCTTCAGTATCGTAAACACCAACTACAGTGTTAACACCATTAACTGGTACATAAACAACCCATACATACATTGTTACACTTGGCCAGTTGATTGGTTCCCAGTGCGCATCGTCAATATCCATATCAACATTGAATGAGATAGGGTCGATTGTAGGGATATCCTTTACGTTGTAACCCTTGAGGAAGTTGTAAGAAAGAGGCTTAACGCTTGTAGCGAGAAGGTTGTACTGTGAAACAACGCTCTGTGCGTCACCGTTTACATTAGTCCAAGCAGCCTTAACACCCTGAGCATCCCAGATGTCGTCAGCAGCGCGGAGGAATGTGTTGTAAACATTAAGGAAGTTGAAGTCAACATCGTTGCCATTCTTTACGTTCTTGAGAGACTGAATCATGCCTTCAGCAATCTGCTTAATGTCGCTCTTAGTGAGGTCGAGACGAGCACCAACCTTACCGATGCAATCCTTTGTGAGAGTTACAGGAGCCTCATAGAAACCGTTCTGTGCAGCACGAGTGTAACCGAATGAGAGAGTAGCATCAGATGCCTTGAGAGCACCGAGAGTCATAGGAGAAACCTTGTCCTGGCTGTTAACGAGTGAGAAGTTAACACCTGAGAAGTCAACTGTGTTAGGGTTAACTGTGAGATAGAGTGTACCTGCGTTACCTTCAGCAGCATCGTTCTGGATGAGGATCTGACCGCTTGCGATCTGAGTCTTCTGAACACCTTCGAGCATTTCGAAGTCCTTTTCAGTAAGAGCCTTTGTAGGATATACATAAGCTTCAGCCTTTGGAGTTGGGAAGTTGACAGTCTGAGTAGAAGTGCCGTGGAATGCAGCAAGAATCATGCTACGAACATCGAGTGGAAGAGCACCTGAACCAGTTACAGAGTTGTAAGTACCCTGAAGGATGATGCCTGAAATCTGGTTAAGGAGAGATTCCTTGAACTTGTCGAGAAGGTCATCGAGTGCATCGTTGAGGTCATCAATCTGGTTCTGGAGGTTGTCAACTTCAGTCTGGAGGAGAGTTTCGAGCTCACCAATTCTTGTTGAGAGAACGTCAACACTGTCAAGAGCTGCAATTGCTTTTTCGTTAGCCTCCTTAGCGATAGAGTCAGCCTCTTCTGCAAGTGCCTGTGCAGCCTCAATGTTCTGCTCAGCAGTTGTGAGACGGTTTTCAGCATCAGTCATGCGAGTCTGAAGGTCTGAGATGTTGCTTTCGTTAGTCTCAACGCGAGAAAGAAGGTTCTCGATGAGAATGCTGTCAGCCTTTGCGAGTTCATATGCGAGGTTAGCCTGTGCCAATGCAGAGTCAGCCTTTGCCTCAACAGCATCCATACGAGTTTCGAGAGCACCTACACGGTTTGTGAGGTCAGAAACTGTTGATTCGAGAGCGTCAATGCGAGTCTTGTTTTCGTTAGCAAGATCCTGTGCTGCATCTGCTGCTGCCTGTGCTGCGTCTGCTGCTGCCTGAGCTGCGTCTGCTGCTGCCTTTGCTGCTGCTGCGTCTGCGAGAGCCTGAGTTGCGTCAGCCTGAGCTGCGTCAGCTGCTGCCTGAGCATTGTCAGCTGCAGTCTTAGCTGCATCTGCAGTTGCCTGAGCGATATTGATAAGACCTGTAAGCTTAGCGATTGAGTCTGCAAGTTCCTGCTTTGTTGCGAAGTTTGCAATTTCATCGTGCTTTACATAGTCGTTTTCAATTTCAGTAATACGGTTGATAATACCTGGAAGCTGTGCATTGATTGCATCGATACCATCCTGAAGGATAGAATCCTGAGCCTGAAGGTTTGTGATTGTAATAGCAAGTGCTTCCCACTTTGGACCGCAGTTGCACTGCTTGATAGCAGCGATTGCAGCTTCGAGTTCCTTAATCTTGTCAGCAAAAGCAGTAGAGTCTGCCTGATGAGCAGCCTTCAATGCATCGAGCTGAGCCTGGAGAGCAGCTTCTACATCACCGATGTAGTCGCGGAGACTCTTGTTTTGATCTGCAAGTTTACCCTGCATGTCAGCGTAGTTGTCGCCGTCTGTATCCTTACAAGACACAAACGCGCTCATAGATGCAAATACCATTGCAACTAAGAGCAATCCATTGATAAATTTTCTTTTCATAATGAAATGTTTAAATGATTAAAATTAGTTATGAATTATATATGTTTTTATTGCTTTGATTCTTTAGTTTTATATGCTTTCTTGTTAACAGTGTCTGGGTTTCAACTTTTTTCGTACTTGTTTGTCATCAATATGGTTTATGTTTTCATCTCAGCGCCGCCAGGGGAGTCATCCATTTCATTATCGTTCTTGCACATTGCTCCCCAATATGCACGCATACGCATACATTATATAACGCTATTTAGGCGCAAAGTTAATTCATTTTTCGCACATAAACAATTTTTTGTTAATATTTTTTTCACTCTTCAAGAAAAAAACACTACTTTTGCAACAAATTTAGTAGAAACATCATGAACAGACTCACAGTTAAGGCCATCAGCCTCGTCACACTGGCATGTGCATTCTTCGCTCAAACGGCGTTTGCACAGACTAATTCATTCGCCAGTTCATACTCTCAGACCAAACAGTTTACGGCAGGCGACGCATTCCGTCATTTGGACATTTCAGCCACTGTCGGGAGCACAGGCTTAGGCATCGACATTGCCACACCAATCAGCAATATGCTGCAACTGCGCGGCGGTTTTGCCTTCATGCCAAGCTGGCACTACAACATGAGCTTTGGGGTGCAGGTGGGCAACGACCCAGAAACCAGCAAAAGCAAGTTTGAGAAGATGCGTTCATTCCTTGAACAAATGACAGGATATGAAGTGGATGACTGCATCGACATGATTGGCAGACCTACCTTCTACAATTTCAAGTTGATGCTCGACATTTTCCCATTCAACAACAAACACTGGCACTTCACCGCCGGAGCATATTTCGGCTCGACCGAAGTGGCAGATGCCTACAACCCTGCATACGAGATGCAGTCGCTCCTTGCCGTGAAGACATACAACACCATCTACGAGAAATGTGAGAACTACGAACCTATCATGGACTTTGGAGAAAAGTACTCACCTATCTATCTGCCGGGAGACATAAGTGAAAAGATTTACGACACGGGGCGCATGGGTATGCATGTAGGTGACTATAAGGAAGATGTATATGACGAAAGCGGCAATCTGCTTCACAATGCAGGCGACCCCTACATGATGGAGCCCGACAAGGACGGAATGGTACACGCAACGATGAAGTCGAACGCAGTCAAGCCATACCTTGGATTTGGCTACGGAGGCCGACTGGTCAAGGACAACGACCGCATCAACATCTCGTTTGATGCAGGTGCAATGTTATGGGGTGGTTCGCCCGACATCTACACGCACGACGGCACAAACCTGACCAAGGATGTGGAACACATCTCAGGAAAAGTCGGCGACTATGTTGACATGGCCAAGAGCTTTAAGGTCTATCCTGTGCTCAACCTCCGCATCACATACAACCTATTTTAATTCAGCGAGTCCAAACGACACTCGCAACAATATCACAAGTAGCAGAACCTTCCAATGAACTTCCAGCGTAATTTAGCCATAACCCCGACATCGCTCCACACCATCGCAGTCATTGTGATGGTGCTGTGGATTGTTGTTGGAGTGTTTGGAGGAAGCAGCAACCCCTACAACACAGGCAACTACAAGATTGTGGCCAGTGGCTGGTGGTTTCAGTTGCCTTCAATCCTCAGTCATGCAGGTTGGTTCAACTCTCTTTTTGGAATGCTGGCATCGGTATTCACAGTCTATACACTTGCCGAACTCAACATCTCGCAAGTACTTCTGCGAGTCAACTCCCGAATAATGAGCATCGTGTTTGGCGCACTGGTCAGCACCTGCATCTTCATACACTCATTCTGCCCGGGCATGGTAATGATGGTGTGCGTGCTCCTTTCATATTTCGGGTTGTTCAGTTCGTATCAGTTGGAAAATTCCTCCACACGCATCTATTCCACTTTCTTATATCTGAGCATTGCTTCGCTCACATTTCCGAAAGCACTCTGGCTGTTGCCAATCTACTGGCTGTCAATGTATATGCTCCGCACATGCAACATACGCAGCGTCATTGCATCAGTGCTCGGTCTGCTCACGCCCTACTGGATTGTCGGCACCATAGCATTCTGCACTGACAAGATGCCGTCGTTCTGGAACACATTCGGCCAGTTCTACCGATTTCACTGGGGAGGTTACACGACGCTCAGCACCGCCACATGGGTGATGATTGGTCTGACCTTCATCATGTTTATGATAGGTGTCTGTGACTTTTTCGTCAGAATCTACATGGACAAAAACCGCACACGCAACATCTATTATGTCATCATTCTCCACGGATTTGCCTATTTCCTGTTGCTGATACTCCAACCTATTCACGCACAGGCCATCATGCCGTTGATTTTGCTGAGCACATCAATCATGGCAGGCCACTACATTGCCAATGGTGAAAGCAGTCTGTCCAACATCCTGACCTGCATCATTTCAGCAACCATACTTATAGTATTTGTATTGAACACATGGATCCTCTAAACGAATTTTTCATCAGTTACGGCTATTGGGGCATGGGCCTGGCATCATTTCTCGCCGGCACATTCTTCCCGTTCAGCAGCGAGGCTGTAATGGCAGCCCTACTCGTAAGCAGCGACATGGATCCAGTGATGACCGTAGTGGCTGGCACCATCGGCAATGTGGTCGGTTCGATGGTCAACTACCTCATCGGAACAGCAGCATCGCCTGCACAGATACAGAAGTGGTTCAGAATTAAGGAGAAGCGACTCGACTCAGCCCAGCGATATGTACAGCGTTACGGTTCATGGATGGGTTTCTTCTCGTTCATCCCGATTCTCGGAACCGCCATTTCCATTGCGCTCGGCGTGCTTCGTGCCAATGTATGGGGAACATTGCTCTCCACATTTCTCGGCAAGTGTCTCCGCTACATTGTCGTAGCCTATTCTGTGCTTGCCATCAAGAGTTGAGAAGAGTGGAGAGCTGAGAGGTGAGAGCTTAGAGTTTAGAGGTGAGAGCTGAGAGGTGAGAGAACCACCCGGATGGCACTCGAAGTTCTAAGCTCTAAGCTTTAACCTATAATCTATAATCTTTTCTCGCACACAGCAACAACACGGCGGGCATCGGTCAGCGTAGTTGCAAAAAGGTATTTATCGCCACCGTCGCGCAATTGCAGTTTTTGTCGGAGTTCACTGACCGACATCGGGTAATTGCGTGTTGTTATGTTGGCTTTTTTCAGTTGTTTCAATAGTTTTATTCCTGCCTTATTTGGCTGAACTATGTCGATGACGCGAAACGCCCGACCCGGAAAATCTTCGATGAAATCGGCAGAAAAGTACAGATGCGAATTGGTTTCTGCCTTCTGCACTCCATAGCGTGACGCTACTGTCCGATAGGCACCTGCCTTCAACACCGACGCATTCGGTTCGTACAGATAAAGGGGAGTGCCAGCGGCATCATCCGCCGGGAAAAAGTCCACCCTTGCCCCTCGTTCTTCATCACGAGTGAAGACGAATTGCTCGATGCCTCTCTTTGTCAGATTCACACATATGATTTCAGGACTACCACCTTCGGCATCGCTCCTCATCACGGCAATCACCTCCTTGCACTCGTTCTCCACACTTACCACATGCAGTTCTGCGAGTCCAGTCAGTTCGCGCTCGACCGATGTCAGGTCGAGCAGTGGCGACAACTTCACCACAACCACCTTTGCCATCATCTTCAAGCGTGTCTGCAACTGGCACACATCGGGGGTGCAGTCGCCGATGAGCACAGTCTTCCGTCCGTTGACATCGCGCCTTGCGGGGTCGAGAAACAGCAGGTCGAACTGCCCGTCGGTTGCCATATCGTAGTTTTCCACCCACTCCACACAGTCACAGTTAACAACCTCACTATCTTTCACATTGAGCAGTGGAAGGTTGTTGCGAAGGATGTCGCACAGTTCCGGATTGCGTTCCACAAGTGTGACATGGCGAAAATGTCTGCCCATCACTGTGGCATCGACGCCGAAACCAGCGGTGAGGTCAACCATCCGCCCTCCGGCACACAACCGGCTGACCACCGACAGTTTGTATTCAGCAGTGCGTTCCGACGAACATTGTTCCATCGACAAATGTTCGGGAAAAATAATGCCGTCGTTCTGAGTCCACGACGGCAATTTCTGCATGGCCTTCTGCCAGCCACTTATCTGTACAAGTGCACGGCGCAGGTCAACTCCGTCGGGACATGGTTTCAGTGCCAGGTCGCGGACATCGTCGTTGCGGTGCAGCAGTATGTATTCACTGTTGGTCATAAGCCCAGGGCTTACATCTTTGACATTATGAGGTTTATGAGTTTCTTGATGCCATCAGCGATGAGGCGGAACAGTTGTTGGAAGAAACCTACGACATAAGGGGTTGCACGGACAATCTCCTGCAACAGTCGTTTCAGCAGTACGAGTAGCACCTTGCCCAGTTTCACGAGCAACACGCCTAATTGACCGCCATATTTGACGGAAGCCTTGCCAGCCTCTGCACCAAACTTTTTAAGAGCGACACCTGCCTTGCCACCAAACTTCACGAGCAACTTGCCCAGGTCACCGCCCACTTTGCCGAGCACTCTGCCGGTCTTTGCCATGACGCTGCCCGACGACTTTGTGAAGTCGCCAAGTCCCTGACCGCCTTGCATCACGACGCGTGCCACCTTGCCCAGTGGAGTATATACCAGTCCGTTATCCTTGATCGCCTCAGTAAACAGTGCCTCAATGTCGGCCTTTGGAGCAATCGGACGGCGGTTGACCTTGATGAGTCGTTCAGCCGGAGTACGGTCGAAGTTGTAGTACGACAGTTGTTCGCGCTGTGTGAAATGCGAACCCGAGCGCAGCCCTATGTTGCGTACAAGTGTGTAGCCAGGAGTCAGACACACACCGTCAGCCTTGTAAATCGCTATCTCCCAGCAGATGTTCCATGGTATAGGCGACTTCTTCAACAGTTCCAGACATGGGTAGTTGCCTTCATACTGCATTTTGTCGCGCATTGCCTGCGGAACGCCTTCAAGAGCCTCAGCCTCAGAACCGAACTGCTTGAAATGCTTCTCCCAGCGGTCGCGCCATGTACCCCATCCCCAGTCCGACATGTGTGGAGTGAAGTAAGTTTCGTTCATCAGGTCGGAATAAGGGTTGTCATACACGAGCAATGGGTGGTCGTTGATGAGGTCGAGGTTGCTGAATGCCGACACATGCATCACCTTTTCATCCTTCTCGTAGATGCCGAACGATGTGTTCATGTAGTCGAGGAAGAACTCCGAGACAAATATGTCGTCTTCAAGCACTATCACGGTATCGTGATCCTTGAACACATAGTTCACGCCCTCTGTTATGTTGCGGTTAGCACCCCAGTTTTCAGGACGCTCAACGATAGTGACCGACTTGAACAGATGGCGGGTGGCAGAGTCTTTTTCCAGTTCGTGCATATATTCACGGACTGCCCTCACCTCGGCCGACGACTGTTCGTCGCGCCCTCCGTCAGAGAACACATAGAGTTCAGTCTCATAAGCCAGTGTGTTGGTCAGCAGTTGAGCAATCACTTGCTTGGTCAGTTCCAAGCGGTTATAGACAAATAATGCTAATGGTGCGTACATAAGTACTCTCGATTTTTATATTATGGGGAAACGGGCATAAGCCCTGTTCATTCATTCAATTCGCTATTTCTCGGCAAAGATACGAAAAAAAGTGAAGAGTGCGACCATCACCACCCATATTTTTTGCATTCACAGGCAAAAAAGCCTGTATGCGCCAGATTGCACCAGCCATCAGCCGACAAACCCGACTGCTGAGGCATTTCCTTTCACGACCGCTCATGTTTGTTCTCACGAGCGCTCATGTTTTCCTTCACGAGCGGTCATAGATTAAAAAAGGTGTACACCTTCCTGAATTTTCGTGTACACCTTTCCGGGATAAGGTGTACACCTTTTTGCAAGAAGGTGTACACCATTTTATATTACCGAGCGCTCGTTTGACAATTTATGAGCGTTCGTGAAGGCATTTATCACCGCTCATGAAGGAAAACCTGTTCATCCGGCATTTCGAATGATGCGGTTATGTGGGCATAAAGACTGAGGGTGGCATCTCAGTAGATATTGAGCTTCGCGAAATATCGATTCGTAGGTACGATGTCCTGATTCGTCTTTCGTACAAGTTAATCTTGTGAAATGAAAGCACAGAGCAACAATACGGTATGCCAACACACAGAAACGCAGAAAAATCTGTTAAAACCTGCAAATGTGTTGCATATATTATGAATAATTGCTAAATTTGCATTTTATTTCGGACAATATGCCCAAACGGGCAACGACTCCGCATTCAAGCCACACTGGCAGAGACATAACAGCAAGAGACTGAAAAGCAAATGAGCAAGACCATTTCGATAGTGAACCCCCAGAATGCAGCGGGCAAGAGCACCACTGCATGGCATCTGGCTCATGCATTGTCGTGCTATGGCAGGAAAGTCCTGCTGGTTGATGCCGACCCCATGTCGGGTCTGGAAATGCGGCTAACCGACGAAATGCACAACAGTGCATCCGACGGGGCGAGCAACGCAGCAGTGAGGTCGTGCTGCAAAAGTCTGTTGGCTGAATGTCTGGAAGGCAAAGCCGATGTGACTGATGCGATAACGATGGTGGACAAGGGGCTGAGCGTCATTATTGGTTCAGAAGAAGTGGTCCGCTTCGAGATTAGCGGCATCAACTGTCCCGACCGTGAACTGCGTATGAGTCAGATGCTCGATGCCGTCAGCAAGCAGTTCGACTACATCGTGATTGACACCCCATCGTCAGTCGGGCTACTGACCATCAATGCCTTGGCTGCGTCTGACAGTGTGATTGTGCCTTTGTGCTGCGACTACTTCGGCATGGACGGAGTCGATACCATAATGAGTACCATCAAGACCGTCAGCACCCACTGGAACGAGCGACTCACACTGGAACGGTTTCTTGTCACGCGCTACGACCGCAGGCTCCGTGCCGCGGCGCGCAACTTGCAAGAGTTAATCCGCAACTTCGAAGGCATGTTGTTCGACACGGTCATCATCGAAGGCACAGACCTCGCAGCCAACTACGCCGAACTGGCCTCAGAATTGCTGACACTGGAAAAAGAGAGATTGAAATGATTGACTATATATATAATATAAGGTATAAGGTTGTGGGCTTCGTCATCATGATGCTCGCCTTCATGGCACTGCCCGCTTCGGCACAGAACAAGTCCGAGGCAAAGGTGCCAAAGGCTCAACAGCACCGCGAACAGACCGTTCGTCCCACCTACCTCGACTCACTGCGAATGGACAGCGTGAAGCGCATGGAGGAGATGAAAGCCGCCCTGCGCCCCGTACCCGACAGCATTGCGCCACTGCCCGACAGCACCGTCAGTGTCACCATGGCCGACACGCTCGTGGCTCTCGACTCGCTGATGAACCTCACCAGCAGCGAACTCAAAGAGGCAGTGAAGGCACGCAAGCAGTTTGTGCCCGACTCAAAGAAAGCACTATGGCTCGCCATCGTGTTCCCGGGCGGCGGACAGATCTATAACCGAAAGTACTGGAAGTTGCCTATCATCTACGGAGGATTCCTGGGCTGCGTCTATGCGCTCAACTGGAACGGCACCATGTACCGCGACTACTCGCAGGCATACATCGACATCATGGACAACGACCCGAACACCAAAAGTTTCGAGAACTTCCTGCCGACCAACTACAATGCCGAGGCCAACATGCAGTACCTGAAAGACTTGTTCAAACGCAAGAAAGACTACTACCGACGCTACCGCGACCTCAGCCTCTTCTGCATGATAGGCGTATATGCGCTCAGCGTCATCGATGCATATGTCGATGCCGAACTGTCAAGTTTCGACATCAGTCACGACCTGACCATGAAGGTACACCCGTCGGTCATCAACAACAACTCACTCGCTGCCCGCTCACCATATCCAAGCCAGGCATACGGAGTGAAATGCAGCCTCAGTTTCTAAAACACACATAGCACCACCATGGAAGAGTTAACCAACGAAATGTTAGAAGCAAAGCAGATAGATGAGGCCTTTCAGCATCTGATTGACACATACCTCACTACCAAGCACCGCAAGAAGGTGGACATCATCACCAAGGCATTCAACTTTGCACGGCATGCCCACAAAGGGGTACGCCGGCTTTCGGGCGAGCCTTACATCATGCACCCGATTGCCGTCGCACAGATTGTGGCTGGTGAAATCGGACTCGGTTCCACATCCATCTGCTCGGCACTCCTCCACGATGTGGTCGAAGACACTGACTACACCACCGAAGACATCGAAAACATGTTCGGACCAAAGATTGCACAGATTGTCGATGGTCTGACCAAGATATCGGGCGGCATATTCGGCGAACACGCATCTGCGCAAGCCGAAAACTTCAAGAAGCTGCTGCTCACCATGAACGACGACATCCGCGTGGTCCTCATCAAGATGGCTGACCGTCTGCACAACATGCGCACCCTTGGCAGCCAGCGTGTTGACAAGCAGTACAAAATTGCAGGCGAGACACTCTACATCTATGCACCACTCGCCAACCGACTGGGTCTGAACGCCATAAAGTCAGAACTCGAAAACCTTGCCTTCAAGTACGAACACCCTGCCGAGTATGCAGCCATCGAGACCAAACTGGCTGTGACCGAAGCTGAACGAAGCACCGTGTTCGAAGAGTTTACAGCACCGATCCGCACCCAACTCGACAAGATGGGCATCAAGTACGAAATCAAGGCACGAATCAAGACTCCGTACTCCATCTGGACCAAAATGCAGAACAAGCACATCCCGTTCGAGGAAATCTATGACATACTCGCCGTGCGCATCGTGTTCGAGCCCCGAGAGGGATGGGACGAACGCAACGAATGCTTCAATGTCTATGTCGGCATCACACAGCTCTACCCTTCACACCCTGAACGACTGCGCGACTGGGTCAGCCATCCAAAGGCTAACGGCTATCAGGCACTGCACATCACACTGATGAGCAGCAAGGGCGAATGGATTGAAGTACAGATTCGTAGCCGCCGAATGGACGACATCGCCGAGAAGGGATTTGCTGCACACTGGAAATACAAGGACACCACCACCGTCGATGAACAGGGACACACCATCGTCAAGACATCACACGAGGAGGACGACAGCCCTTCGTCAGTCGAACTCGACAAGTGGCTTGTCACCATCAAGGAAATACTCGACGACCCACAGCCTGACGCGATGGACTTCCTCGACACCATCAAACTCAACCTCTATGCATCCGAGATTGTGGTGTTCACACCAAAGGGCGAACTCCGCACCATGCCGATGGGATCGACAGCACTCGACTTTGCCTACACCATCCACACCGTCGTGGGCAACCACTGCATCGGGGCAAAGGTCAACCACAAACTCGTGCCAATGAGTTACCTGCTGCAAAGCGGCGACCAGGTCGAGATTCTCACACAGAAGTCGCAGAAAGTACAGAGTTCGTGGCTCAGCATGGCAAGCACAGCCAAGGCACGCACCAAGATTCTCTCTGCCATAAGGAAAGAGGAACGCGAACAGCGACAGTTAGGCAGTGCCATGCTCGACGAATTCTTCCAGAAGATAGAACTGGTGCGCGACACAGCCAACATCGACAAACTCTGCAAGCACCACTCACTGCGCAAACCCGATGAACTCTACCTCGCCATCGGACAGGAAAAGATAAACCTTGCCGACGACGAAGCTTTCCTCAAACAGAAGGACAAGGGAGGTTGGAGAAAGATACTGTCATTCGGCAGAAACAAGAAGAACGGCGACGGCGCAAAGACAGCCCAGGCACTCGACACCATCGTCAACACCGAAGGCTACGACAAGCGACGCCCTCTGATGCTCACCGAGGACACAGTGCAGCACAAGTTCCACCTCGCCGAATGCTGCAACCCTATCCCGGGCGACCCTGTCATGTGCTACCTCGACGACGACAACCAGATGCACATCCACAAACTGCAATGCCCTACCGCCATGCGCATCAAGGCAAACTACGGCAAGCGCATCTACTCCGCCAAGTGGGACATGAACCACCAGCAGCAGTTCCTCGTCACCATCCGCATCAACGGCGTTGACAACATCGGACTCATCAACAGCATCACCAATGTCATCTCTCAGCTCTTCAACGCAAACATCCGCAAGATGGAAATCGAAAGCAACGACGGCATCTTCGAAGGCAAAGTCACGCTCTTTGTCCACGATGTGAAAGAGGTGAAAACCATCATCGACAACCTCAAAAAGATTCCAGATGTAAAGGATGTGGCACGAATCTGACGAATGCAGACATCCTGCGCAAGAGAGACAACTAAATGACCAAGACCACAAGCAGTGCAAGCCGAAAACACTTGCACGACCCACATAACTGACACCCAACCACAGATGGCAACAGAAAGCAACATATTAGACAAACTCGAAGGCTTAGTAAGCCGATTTGAAGAAGTATCAACTCTCATCACCGACCCTAATGTCATCGGCGATCAGAAACGATATGTGAAACTCACAAAGGAATACAAGGAACTCGGCGACCTCATGGCTGCACGCAAAGAATACATCCTGTGCATGAAAAACGCTGAGGAAGCACGCGAACTCATCTCCACCGAGGACGATCCCGACATGAAGGAAATGGCACGCGAAGAACTGCAAGCCGCCGAACAGCGTCTGCCTGAACTTGAAGAGGAAATCAAACTCCTGCTCGTGCCTGCCGACCCTGAAGACGGAAAGAATGTGGTGATGGAAATCCGTGGCGGTACGGGAGGCGACGAAGCAGCACTGTTTGCAGGCGACCTCTTCCGCATGTATTCAAAGTACTGCGAGACAAAAGGTTGGAAAGTCACCATTTCAAGTTTCTCCGAAGGTGCAGCAGGCGGCTACAAGGAAATCATCTTCAATGTCACAGGCGAAGGAGTGTATGGCATCCTGAAATACGAAAGCGGCGTACACCGCGTACAGCGCGTGCCAGTCACCGAGACACAGGGACGAGTCCACACATCAGCAGCCACAGTGGCAGTACTGCCCGAAGCCGATGCCTTCGATGTGGAAATCAACGAAGGTGCCATCAAGTGGGACACATTCCGTTCGAGTGGAGCCGGTGGTCAGAATGTCAACAAGGTAGAATCAGGAGTACGCGCTCGCTACATGTGGCGAAACCCTAACACTGGCATCGAAGAAGAAATCCTCGTGGAATGTACCGAGACACGCGACCAGCCAAAGAACAAGGAACGCGCACTTGCCCGTCTGCGCACATTCATCTACGACCGTGAGCATCAGAAGTATATCGACGACATCGCAAGCCGGCGCAAGACCATGGTCAGCACTGGCGACCGCTCTGCCAAAATCCGAACATACAACTATCCGCAGGGACGAATCACCGACCACCGCATCAACTACACCATCTACAACCTCGCGGCATTCATGGACGGCGACATACAGGACTGCATCGACCACCTCATCGTGGCTGAAAACGCAGAACGACTGAAAGATGCTGAACTGTAAGGCGACCAGCAAAGGATGCTGACACCTTGAATGACAAACAGCAGAACACACAGCAATGCAAATAGGAGAGTTAATAGCAATACTAATAGCAGAGTTAACAGCAATACAAAAGCAGAGTTAATAGCAATACAAATAGAAAGCAGGCTGAAACCCAGTTGTGGATTTCAGCCTGCTTGCTTCTTATTACGCATCTTTCTTATTACGCATTTATCCCTAATCATTCATTGATATCATGATGACAGCAGCCAATGGCCACCAATGACAGAATGAGGTTATCCGTTCTGCGCCTTAAAGCCCAGCGCATAGAGTTTCATCTGCTTCAACATGGCGAGCAGACCATTGCTACGGGTCGGCGACAGATGTTCGGTGAGACCGATGTCGGCAATAAAATGCAGGTCGGCATCGAGTATTTCATCGGGTGTGTGGTCGTCAAGAACCTGTATCAGCAGAGTCACAATGCCCTTGACAATAAGCGCATCGCTCTCCGCCTGGAAATGTACCTTGCCCTCGGGAGTGAGGTCAGCCTGCAACCACACACGGCTCTGGCATCCGTCGATAAGGTTCTGTTCGGTCTTATACTGTTCTGGCAACGGCTGTTGCTCGTTGCCCAAGTCAATCAGCAACTGATATTTGTCCATCCAGTCATCGTAGTCGCTGAACTGTTCGATGACATCTTGCTGTAATTCTTCTATTGTCATAATCGAGTTTTTAGTCCTTTTATTATCCGTTAACAACTAATCTACTAATCCGCTAAACAACAAAACCACCAGTCCCTACTTCTCGTTGTATATCACTTCGAGCAAAGTATGTCCAACCACCTGCATGGTCTGTCGGTTGATGTTTTGCAGATTGTCATTGACGGTGTGCCATGTACATGGGAAATGTCCCTCGCTGTCGATGTCCGAAGCAATGATGTCAATGCATCGGATGCCAGCCTTGTTGACCTGCAAATGGTCGTCAGTGACGGCACCGCCCTCTTCATCCTTAAAGTAGTTGCCATAGCCCAGGCGGGCAGCAGCAGCCCACACCTTGTCAACCACATTCTGTGCATAGTACTTTGAGTATGCCTCCTTCTGGAACACACAGTTGCTTCCGCCAACCATGTCGAGCAGAATGCCATAACGGAACTTGCCGTAATAAGGCACATCAGTCTCAACATGTTGTGCCCACCATTGCGAGCCGATGCACCACGAGTTGGCATCGTAGCCAGCCATTGCATCCCATTCAGGAGTGCCGCAGTCCTCGGCATCAAAGCAAACGAAGTCGATACCCACAGCAAGCGAGTCTGACTGAATCAGGCGGGCAATCTCCATCATCACAGCCACACCGCTGGCACCATCGTTGGCACCATCAATCGGTGTACGGTGGTTGGCACTGTCGTCATCGTGGTCAGCCCATGGACGGCTGTCCCAGTGTGAGCAGATGAGCAAACGAGGTTTGTCAGTATCGGTGTCGGGGGTGCTTGCCATGATGTTTGAAAGATGGATCGGTGTACCGTCGTATAGGCGGGAATCACCTTCCTGCACCTTCACATCCAGACCGTAAGTCTTAAACTTTTCTGCAAGAAACACAGCACACGAGTCGTGAGCCGCAGAGTTCATCACTCGCGGACCGAAACTGCACTGTGATGCCACATACCCGTATGCGCTGTCGGCATTGAAACCTGGAACATCCAGCGCTGTCTCAGTGGTCTGTGCCGTTCCCTGTTTGCTGCCACCACATGCTGCCAGCATCAATGCAGCAGCCGCAGTCAGAATTGTCTTTTTCATTCGTTCAGTTATATTTTTAAGTATCTATTTATTCTGTTTATTCTGTATTCCGTCGTCCTTCATTATGTACATTTACCTGTCGCTTATGCCATCAGTCGGTCTTCTTATGCATGAAATAGTTGATGCATTCACGCATTATCTTTGCACCGCTGAAATATGTGATGCCTAAATAGAGTGCAGCAGCCACCACGACCTTCACACACATCAGCACTCGCTGGTCGGCAATGCCCGATGTAAGATAATAGGTAGCAACCATCGTTGCCACGGTAATCAGCAGGAAAGGCATGATGTCCTTCAACACCGGCAGATAGCCAAGATGGATCTCGCGCTTCAAGAAATAATGCCACACTGCTGTCCACAGTATCATGATTGCAGTGAAGAAGATGGTCATAAGCCGTATGCCCGAACAGCCGAACAGTTCAAGATGGAAATACTGCACAACGGCCAGATCAGCAAGGATGAAACATGACTGGGCAATGACATTCCACATGTAGATGTCGGATTTGCCACGACTCAACAACAGGTTGTAGTAGAGGGTGGCAATTGGCAGGAATGCTCCGCTGACACACAGTATCTGCATCAGCGATGCACTCGGTGCATATTTGTCAGTGAGTGCAACCGAGATGAACTCCGGAGCAATCAGGCTGAGTCCGAACATCATCGGGAAGGACAGGAAGCAGGTAAACCGCAGCATCTTGCGGAATGCACGCCGGAGCCGTTCCTCGTCGTCGCCAATCTTCACAAACATAGGCTGGGCAATGTCCTGCATCATGTTAGTTACCACATTGCTGCCCTGTGTGTTCCATCGGTTTGCCTGCGAATAGTAGCCAATGCTCTTTTCATCGTAGCAGTATCCGAGCAGTGACTCAAACATATAGCGGTTGAGATTGACAAACACACGCGTTGCCAGCATCTTGCTGCTGAACACAAACATTTCCTTGATGGGTTGCAACGAGGCGTCAGTGGTTGGGCGAAACTTGGTGTAGTACCAGTACATCACAGTCGAAACCAGTATGTAGAGTATGGTCTGTGTGGCAATTCCCCAGTATGCCATGCCATTGAATGCCATCACCATACCCACTATGCCCGACACGATGACAGCCAGGATGTTCGACACGGCTTGTTCCTTTGCCTTTATCTCTTTCAGCAACATGGCTCGCGGCACTACGCCGAAACTGCCAATCAGGAATCCCAGGAACAGGTAGCGCGCCAGCGATGTGATGGCTGGCTGTTTGTTGTATTCTGCAATGAGCGGAGCACACATCCACAGTATGACATACACCGAGAAACTGACGGTGATGCTGAACCAAAACACAGAATTGAGGTCGCGCTGTGAAGGGTTCTTGCGGTTGATGAGGGCAGTGGTGAATCCACTTTCCTGCAAAGCCGAGGCAATGGTGGTGAAGATGGTGACCATGCCAATAAGACCATAGTCGCCAGGGTCGAGCTGACGGGCAATGACAATGCCAAACACAATGTTCAGCACTTGCAGACCTCCTGTATTGAATGCTCCCCACAGCAAGCCCCTTACCGTTTTCTCCTTTAATGTTTCAGCCATTGTTTTTAGTGTTATTCTTTTGTTTGATGGGGGTTATGAGTCTTATAAGTCCTATAAGTCCTATTAGCCCTATTAGTCCCATTAGCCCCATCAGTCTCATTAGCCCCATTAGTCCCATGAGCCCTATTAGTCCCATCACTCCTATCTCCCCTCCAACATCAGCGTCCGAACAGATATTTTTTCAGTATCGGGCTCAGTCGCAGCACATTGGATATCAGCAGACAGAAGCCGATGACCACCAGTGCCACTGCAACCGACAGCACCACCTCTGCCACGAAGTTATGATGATGCTGATTGAAGAACTGCCCCACTTCGGGCAAGTTCGGTATCAGCAGTTTGTGTATCATGTAGATGTCGAGTGTGCGGGTGCCGATATACTGCAAAGTGCGCCCAAGCCGTGTCTGCCGTGTCACATGCGCCTCATAATGACGGAAGAACATGAACACCAGAGTGAGCATCGCATACATTCCGACCGTTCTCGACAGGTTTGTCCATTCAGCCTCCAACACATGAAGTTTCAGGAAATCAGCACACGAGAGGAACGCCAGCAGCATCACTAACAGTACGAACCAATGGGTGTCGAGCAGTCGCTGGAAACGATCCCAGTAGCGATGAACTATGTTGCCATAGACAAAGAACTGGAAATACTGCATCACCTGTATGAACTTCGTGTCGAAGAGCCAGCCCTCATGTGGATGCTTGCTGCCGAAGGCATAGTCGAACCACTGAGGCAGATACACCGTTTCGTAGGCTGCGATGGCAATGCCCCACAGCAGGAAGATGGTCCAGCGGGCATGTTTCGATATGTGGTTCACTATGAAACAATAGGTGTAATAGATGAACAGCATGTGAAACAGCGCAATGGTGAACCAGTAGCCCCCGGTCGGACTGTGTACGCCGGCAGTGAGATACTTGCCGACGTTTCCCGGTGAGAGCAATATGGCTGCAACGAGGAAGAACACCACCGTTGGCACCAGTTGCACCCGTGCCTTCTTTCCTACCATACGGACATATTCGCCTGCGCTCCACACCGCCTTCGACCTGTACGCAAGAAATCCGCTGATGAAGAAGAACAGCGGCATGCGAAACAGCACGAGAAACGGCAGCGAGGCGCTCTGCTTGATATCGACAAGGAATGCCTGTTGACTCACATGATAAGCCACGACCAGTATCATCGTGAAGCCTCGCATGGCGTCAATCCATTCTATCCGTGGTTTCTTTGCTATCAGTTCCGTCATTTCTTATCGTCAGTATGCTTCAGTCTGCATCTGCGCATGTATATGTTTAGATTTCCGATGCCGCCTGAATCTGCTGCATCAGTCGGAGGAAGTTGCCACCCCAGATTTTCTCTATGTCAGTGTCGCTGTATCGCTGGCGAAGCAGTCTGCGCGTGAAGTTGACCACCTCGCTCGCCGATGCTATGCCCGGCACTCCGCCGTCGCCGTCGAAGTCGGTGCCAATGCCCACATGGTCGATGCCCATGATGTCAACTGCATGGTTGAGATGCTGGACTGCATCAATTATCGATGCCTGTCCATCGGTACGGAGGAACCCGGTGTAGAAGGTGGTCTGCGCCACACCCCCAGTTGCTGCAAGACGGCGCATCTGGTCGTCGGTCAGGTTGCGTGGATGGTCGCACAGCACCCGCGACGACGAGTGACTGCACACGATTGGCTGACGGCTCAGTTCGATGGCATCGTAGAAACTCTTCTCCGACGCATGACTCAGGTCAACCATCATGCCCACACGGTTCATTTCCCTGATGACCTTTGCACCAAACTCGCTCACACCGCCATGTTCGGCATTGCCTTTGGCTGAGTCGCAGATGTCGTTGTCGCCATTGTGGCACAGAGTCATATAGACCACCCCACGGCGGCGGAAACGCTCCACATTGCTGATGTCGGAGCCAATGGCATAGCCATTTTCGATGCCAAGCATGATGGCTTTCTGTCCACGGTGCTTCATCTGATAGAGGTCGGCAGGAGTGCGTGCAATGCCCACCATCGGGATGGCGTCTGCCCCTTCGCCCATCCGTGGACTGCGGGCAGCCATTGCCTCGATTTCATCGAGTATGCGGTCGGCTTTCGATGTAGCGGCAGCAAGCGACTGTGAGTCGCGTGCCTCCTGTTTCAGATATGCCACCATGATGCTGGCATCGAGCCGTCCCTCGTGCATCTTGTGAAGGTCAACCAGCAGTTTCGGGTCACGACGGTTGAAGTCGATGCCCTGTTCGAAGAACATAGGGGTGTCGCAGTGCGAGTCAAGCGACAGTATATGGTCGTGCAGACATTTTGCTTTCTTAAATTCAGCAGCCTCGTCCCGCAGCCAGCGGAACAGTGGCATCATTGTCGGGTCGGCTGCCATCAGGAAGCACTCTGGGTGCCACTGCACACCGACAATCGACTTGTGTTCGGACGACTCGACAGCCTCAATCACCCCATCGGCACTCTGCGCACAGATGCGGAAACCCGGTGCAGGAGTCTTCACTGCCTGATGGTGGAACGAATTGACTGCCAGTCGGTCGGTCTGCATGATGCCGTGCAGCAGGGAGTCGGCAGGAATGTTCACACTGTGAGAGGCACGGCCTCGGTCGAGGTCCTGTGAGTGCTTGATGGTCTGGAACCCCGAAATGTCCTGATGCAGTTCACCGCCGAGGGCAGCCATCATCACCTGAATGCCACGGCAGATGCCCAACATCGGAATCTGGCGGTTGTAAGCCATCCGCGCCAAAAGCAGTTCCTGACGGTCGCGCACCTGATTGATACCATGCAACTGTGGCACAGGCTCTTCACCCAGGTACAGCGGATTGATGTCGCCGCCTCCGCTCAACACAATGCCATCCACCTGGTCGAGCAGGTCGCCCAGGCTGTCGGTTTCCTCAAATGGAGGAATAATCATCGGTATGGCACCAGCCGTCAGCACCGACATATAATAACCCTCTGCCAGCGAACAGGCATGGTCGCCATAGTTGCCAGTGATGCCAATCACCGGACGCTTTTCGCCCCGGGTGACACCACCACTGAACCCGCTGTGCAGACCTTCGTATGTAGAATTCCAGTCGAATCTGTCCATAAATCTTTCCTATTTCACCGCAAAGGTAGGAAATAATTGGGAATTAGGAATTAACATTTAGGAATAATTTCTTACCTTTGCGCTGAAATAACAGAAAACAGAAAAACCATGTCAGTAAATTCAATGAAGAACCATCGACTTACATCACTGATTGCAGTGTGCGCCATGAGTTGTACACTGTGTGCAAACGCCCAGTCACAGACCGACGACGACCACGCATTCGATGTATCAAGTCAACTTGACATTCTGCATACAGCCTACCGCACACTCGACGCCCTCTATGTCGATACGCTCGATGCCAAGAAACTTATCTCAACCGGCATACGGGCCATGTTTCATTCGCTCGACCCATATACCGAATACTATCCACAGGAGGACGAGAAGGAGCTGAAAATGCTCACACAGGCAAAGTACGGCGGCATAGGCAGCATCATTCGGCAGATGAAGGACTCCACAGTCATCATCGCCGAACCCTACGAAGGCATGCCTGCCGACGAAGTGGGACTGCAAGCAGGCGACATACTGCTGAAAATCGATGACAAAGACCTCAAAGGGGTGCCATCGACCGAAGTCAGCGAATCGCTGCGCGGCGAGCCAGGCACCACATTCGTGCTGAAATTCCAGCGTCCAGGCGAGGCAAAGCCACGCACCGTGAAAATCACCCGTCAGAGCATCAAGATTCCGTGCATCCCCTACTCGGGACTCGTCCACGGCACCATCGGCTACATCAATCTCAACCAGTTCACCGACGACTGCTTCTCGCTGGTGCGCAAGGCAGTAATCACACTCAAAGAGCAAGGTGCCAAGTCGCTCATACTCGACCTCCGTGGCAACGGTGGCGGTTCGCTCGACCAGGCTGTGCGCATCGTCAACCTCTTTGTGCCAAAGGGACTTACCATCGTCGAAAACAAGGGCAAGGTGCAATCTGCCAACATGAAATATGTCAGCAACGACACTCCACTCGACCTCGACATACCAATCGCAGTGCTGGTTGACGGCGAGACCGCATCGGCTTCCGAGATTGTGTCGGGTTCGCTGCAAGACCTCGACCGTGCCGTCATCATCGGCAACCGCACCTATGGCAAAGGACTCGTGCAGTCAATCCGCGAACTGCCATACGACTCACACATGAAACTCACCACCGCTAAATACTACATACCAAGCGGGCGATGCATTCAGGAGGTGGACTACAAGTTGCGCCGCGACCAGTCGGACAGCCAATCTGCAAAGCAGCAGGCAGCCAGTCAGGACAGCATCTTCTACACCACCAACCACCGTGTAGTCAAGAGCGGAAAGGGCATCACCCCGGACATCACCGTCAAACTCGACACGCTGCAAAACATCACCATCTACCTCTCACACGACGACATCCTCGTCAACTATGCAACTCGCTACTGCCAGACCCACACACGCCCTGCCACAGTCAGCGACTTCCACTACACCGACGAAGACTATGCCGACTTCAAGCAGATGGTCATCAACAGCGACTTCAAGTACGACAAACTCTCCGACAAGAACCTTGAACAACTGAAAAAGGTGGCTAAGTTTGAGGGTTACTACGACGATGCAAAGGCTGAATTCGATGCACTCGAAGCCAAACTCACCCACAATCTCGAATACGACCTCGACCGCTGTTCAAAGGACATCCGTATGCTCATCTCCCTGGAAATCGCAAAACGGTGGTTCTATGAACGAGGCAGCATCCAGATTGGCATGACCGACGACCCCGTGCTCGACCGTGCCGTCAATCTGCTCGGCAACACCGACGAATACAACAAGATTCTGGGGAAAGCCAGTGAATAATGCTTCGTGATTCAAGAATGTACAAATTCTATTGTTCTCACACTCCTTTCCCAATCGATTAATTCTTAACAGTTAATATTTATAACAACTATGCGCAACAAGAAACTCATTCGCGCCAACCAACGCTTCATGTGGGCAAACATCCTGCTCGGACTGTTTGTCGTAGGCATAGTCTTCATCGCCATGTACTTCTGCGGCATATTCTGATGTACTGGCTATGAAAACCTCGTCCTACCAGCCACAGGAATCAAAAGGGTTAACCGATATTTGATGTAGCAATAATGCGTGGAATGACACCCACTATCATTCTGCTCCTCGTCCTGAAAGGAAGAGGATGGGTGAAGGTCCGCTCATGTTTTCCTTAACGAGTGCTCATGTTTGTCTTCACGAGCGCTCATAAACTATAAAAAGGTGTACACCTTTCTGAATTTTCGTGTACACCTTTTTCAATTTTGCTGTACACCTTTTCGCAATAAGGTGTACACCTTTTTATATTATCGTACGCTCGTGTGACAATTTACGAGCGCTCGCGTGGCAATTTATCACCGCTCGTGTAGCAATTTCCCCTATGGTATCAACAACGACGAGTCGCCATACGACAAGAAGCGGAAATCGTGGCTGAGGGCATAATCATAGATGGTGTGCCAGTCACCATGGACAAACGCCGACACAAGGAGCAGCAGTGTGCTCTGCGGCTGATGGAAGTTGGTGACCATCATGCGCACGATGTGATAGTTGTAGCCTGGTGCAATGATAATCTGCGTACTGGTCTGCAACGCTGTCAACTGGTGCAGGTCGAGATAACGCAGAATGGCATGCAGAGCCTCGACCGTGGTTGGTTCGTTGCCGTCGGTTTCATACGGTTCCCACTGATTGACATGGAGGTCGAGTTCGGGACTGTCGGGGTCGGCAGTGGTCAGACATGACGATTTCAGGATTTTGCGACCTATGTAGTACAGACTTTCCAGCGTGCGCACCGAAGTGGTGCCTACTGCAATGGCGCAGCCGTCGTGGGCAATGAGCCGCTCGATGGTTGTACGCTTCACAACAATAAACTCGGAGTGCATCTCATGTTCTGCAATCTGTTCGCTCTTCACAGGTTTGAAGGTGCCGGCACCCACATGCAGGGTGAGTTCCTCGCGTTCCACGCCTGCACTGTCGAGGGCAGCAAGCACATTGTTGGTGAAGTGGAGTCCTGCTGTCGGGGCTGCCACCGAACCTTTGATCTTGGAATATACCGTCTGATAGGTTTTCAGGTCGCTCTCTTCCGTCTTGCGGTTGAGGTATGGCGGAATGGGCAGTTCACCCAGAAGTGTAAGTACCTCGGCAAACGAATAGCCGCCAGTCCACTTGAAGTCAACAACATGCCCCGTGGCATGGACTCCGTGGCGAGTGACGGTGAGTGTGTCCTTGCCTTCCGGGCCGAAAGTGCATGTGAGGGCATTGTCGGTGCCGTCGGCAGAGGTTGTCTTCCAGCGTTTCAGGTTGCCGACAAGGCACACCCACTGGCAGTGGTCACGCACCTGAAACACCTGTTCGTAGTCGCGCGGTTCGTAGGGTTCGAGCAGGAACACCTCAATCTGGGCGCCTGTCTCCTTGCGGAAACGCAGGCGTGCCTGAATCACCTTTGTGTTGTTGAACACCATCAGTGCGCCCTTCGGCAGATAGTTTGGCAGATTGTAGAAGAGGTCTTCGGTCACAGTGCCTCTGGCATCAGTTCCCGTTGTGGCACCATCGGCATTCTGGCAGCCAGATGCTTGTGGTCCACGATATATCAGCAACTTGCTGTGGTCGCGCTCTGCAAGTGGATATTTGGCGATGCGTTCGTCGGGCAAGTTGTAATTATAGTCTGCAATTCGTATTTCTTTCGTATCCATATCGGTTGGTGATTTGGTGGTTTAGTGGTTTGGTGTTTTAGGGTGGGAAGGTGAAAAACAGCGGCTATGACTGCGGCAGCACAAACTTCACCTCCTTGAACTCGTATTCGCGTCGCTGCCCCTTATCGTCTTGCAGCACCAGATGTCCGGACGGCAGCACATCGCACATCTGTGCCATAAATGGTTCGCCTTCGGGTTCGGCATAGCAGTGCATACCCTCACGGCGATAGAGGTTGCGCTTGTATTCGGGGCTGATGTCCTCGCCACAGAGCACCTTGTCGTAGTATTCGGCAAACTTCTGCACGACGCCATCGAGCACTGCTTTGCGGTTGAATGTCAGACCCACAATCTGCGCCAGCGACACGGGATTGGGCGCATCGCTTTCAAACTGCATCTGATTGACATTCAGCCCAACTCCGATGATACAGTCACGGACTGACGCGCCACACAGTGTACATTCAATCAGTATGCCGCAGATTTTCTTGTCACGCCAGTAGATGTCATTGGGCCACTTCACCGTCACATCGTCAACAAACCCGAGCAGGGTCTGCTGAACGGCCAGTGCCACAGCCTGACTCAGCACAAACTGATGGTCGGCACGCACGCATTCAGGATGACACAGCAGCGAGAAGGTGAGGTTCTCGCCCTTGCGGCTCTCCCAGTGATTGCCCGTCTGTCCACGGCCACCTGTCTGATATTCAGCATCGACAAGGGTCAGTTCGGGCAGAACGACTCCCGCCTGAATCAGTTCTTTCAGGTATGTGTTGGTCGATTCCGTCTCATTCAGATGTATGTGCTTTGCAGTCAGCGTCTGTCCCATTGTCACAATTAATTTATATATCTTTTACTTTCGTAAGTCCTTGCTCAGTTTACCAATCGCCCTTGCGGGCTACTTATCACTTCGTTACCTATCGCTTCGCTACGGCGAAACACCTGTATCACCAGCCGCGCATCATCGTTTCTTTTTGAAAAAGTCGCGCATCATCTGCCCAGCCTCGTCAGCCAGCACTCCGCTTGTCACCTTCGTCTTCGGATGAAGTGCATTCGGAGCAAAGACAGTGTAGCCACGCTTCTCGTCGCTCGCGCCATACACCAGCCGCCCCATCTGCGACCAGGCGATGGCACCAGCACACATCACACATGGTTCGACCGTTACATACAGTGTGCACTGGTTCAGGTACTTACCGCCCATGTATTCCTCGGCAGCAGTGATGGCTTGCATCTCAGCATGTGCAGTCACATCGTGGAGGGTCTCGGTCATGTTGTGCCCCCTGCCAATAACACAACCATCGGCTACAACAAGTGCGCCGATGGGTATTTCATCACTGGTCAGGGCCTCACGCGCCTCTGCCAATGCCTCTCTCATGAAATGTTCGTCTTCATTCATGCGATAGAAAAAATGTTTAGGTGGGTTCGCCGTCATTCATCGCTGGAACGATGGATGTAACTGCCAGCAATGCTCATCACCAGATATGTTCCGATGCATCCGGCCAGTCCACGCGACAGATACCTGAATGCGCAGCCCATCTCTGCGCCTGCAATTCCTGTAACGAGCAGAATCACTGCACAGATGGCGAGAAACGCATATTTATCCTTATTGTCGGCAAACGACTTCGACTTGAATTTCAACGAGAACATCGGTATCTCCGAAACCAGCAGCCAGCAGAACAGCACCTCAAACGCAAGCAGGAACGGAGCATTAAACATCGGTGAGCACAGATAGTCCTCACTGCTGGAAATCAATGCAGCCCAGAAGATTGCATTTGCCGGGGTAGGCATTCCAATGAATGTGGTGTGCTGACGCTCGTCGATGTTGAACTTTGCAAGCCGCAGAGCAGAAAAAGCGGCTACAAGGAAGCCAAACACCGGCATCACCATAAACCAGAAGTTGCTGTAAATCATCTCGGGATATCGCACCTCACGAAACAGCATATAGAGCATCGCTGACGGTGCCACACCAAATGTGACCACATCGGCAAGCGAGTCGAGTTCCACGCCCATTCGCCCCGAAACACCAAGGGCACGGGCTGCCATTCCGTCAAAAAAATCAAAAAGCGCCCCTATCAGAATAAACAGGAACGCAGATACAAACAAGTGCTGGAATGCTGCACTCACTGCAATGCATCCACACACCAGATTACAACATGTGATTATGTTTGGAATATGTTTCTTCATCTCTCCTTAAAAAATCAATTAGCGAAGTTTCGCAATCAGAGTCTCATCGCCGACAGTGCTCTGCCCCATCTTCACAAGAATCTCAGCATCGAGCGGCAGATAAAGGTCAACACGCGAACCAAACTTGATGAAACCCATATGGTCGTCAATGAAACACTCCTGACCCTCCTCCGAGTAAGTCACGATGCGGCGAGCCATGGCACCAGCAATCTGGCGAGCCATAATCTCTTCACCATGAGGAGTGCGGATGACCACCATCGAGCGTTCGTTCTCCTCACTGGCCTTTGGCAGATATGCCTTATGGAAATTACCATCCTGATGACTCACATGCACAATCGTACCCTCGCAAGGAATCCAGTTGGCATGAACATTCGTCAGACTCATAAAGATTGACACCATCTTGCGGCGGTCATGGAAATAGTCGTTCTCTTCAACCTCCTCAATCACAACGATGTGACCATCAGCAGGTGCAACAACCGACTTCGTTGTCGGACCCTGGAACATACGCACCGGACAGCGGAAGAAGTTCAAAAGAATCAGGTACATCGCTATCAGCACAGCCATCACGATGTAATAAACCCAGTGCGGGCCGATGTTTGCTCCAAGCAAATACAACGACGCACCTACAACCAGTGCCAGCACCAACCCCGTCATCAACAGAGTCTCCTTGCCTTCACTGTGCAAACGAATCTTGTTCCTTCGTTTGTTATGTATCAGCGGTTTATCCTTCTTCTCTTTCATTCGACTATCACAATTGTTACATTCAACAATCAATTTCACAACATCTGGCCCCACATCGACACACTCTGTTCCATGTGCGAGCAATGACACCGATTCAGCAACATGCAGTGACTCAGCAGCAACATTCAGCTAATCAATACCACTCATCAGCTACATTCAGCAACTACATTCAGCAACTAATCAACAATATTTAGCAGCTCATCTGCACCACTCATCAGCTACATTCAGCAACTAATCAACAATATTTAGCAGCTCATCTGCACCACTCATCTGCTCATCAGCTACATCATTTTGTGTCGTCAAGCCCCATGCCAGACCGTATGGAAACCATGCACACGCAAAAGTGCACAATCCGTTTCATAACTGCAAAGGTACAAAATAATTAATAACCGACAATTGATTAACAAAAAATATTTAGCAAAAACAAAGCATTTACCCACCGGCGGCACCAAAAACGCATGATTTCACAACAATTTAACATACAAAAGCAAAAAAAACGCATATTGCACTTTGCCAAGTTACAAATTATTCTTACCTTTGCAACCGCATTTCTGAAAAAACGCCATTTAGGCATCAATCAGGCATGCTTCATCGAGGTATTGGGCCATAGTATATCGGCTAACACGTCAGATTTTGGTTCTGAAGAGCTGGGTTCGATTCCCGGTGGCCCAACATCCCAACGGACTTGTAGCTCAGTCGGTTAGAGCAACAGACTCATAATCTGGAGGTCCTTGGTTCAAGCCCAAGCTGGTCCACATTAAAAATCAAGCACTTACGAGCAATCGTAAGTGCTTTTTCCTTTCTCTGCGTAAACAATGCGTAAACAAACAGTTTGAGTTTACGCAATTTTAGCGTTTGAGTTCCATTGAGATGCCCTGATATTATATGAAAGGTGTCATTTTTCTATGCTTGAAGTCCAGAGTATAGAAGCCG
>JAGHSZ010000071.1 GCA_018065565.1 Candidatus Colivivens caballi | reverse complement strand
AGGGCGCAATGGGGTTCCATTGTAACTGAAAAGCGACATTACAGATGACGAAAAGAAGGCTTGTCAGCGCGTAACAGCCTAATGACCGATTTGGGTTTAACCATTAACAGACCTTTTAATCTCACGCAGAATGCGCAGAACAAAAATGAGTTCGTCCACTCCGTGAAATCTGCGAAATCTGCGTGAACAAAGTTTATTAGACACATAGCAAATCCGGACAGTAACTATCAGCACCATTTGACACAGAGTAATGGGATTAATTTAGGCTGTTAGCCATTAGCCGTTGGCCGTTAGCCGTTAGCATGGGTGCTGCGCAAGTGAAAAGAAGCCAATGGCTAATGGCCAACAGCTAACAGCAAAAATTAATCCCGTTCACAGAGAATGCTGATGGCATTGCTGAGTTCACAGAGCCATCCGGACACCCGCACTCAGTGCCCTCTCCATGTGCCAACGGCACACTCTGTGAAAAGTTTTGTCAAAAAGATAAATGATAACCTTCTCTGTGTTGAAACAATTTCGTAAATTTCGTGTTCGAAAAAACGACGAAACCTTCACACAGTGTTGAAAGACGAACATTCAGTACAACAACCAAATAACACAAAAAATGGAAATAAAGACAATTGGAATTGCCAGCGACCACGCTGCTTTTCCACTCAAACAGTTCGTAAAACAATATCTTGAAGAGCATGGCTATGCCTACAAGGACTACGGCACCTACACCGAGGAGTCGTGCAACTATGCCACCTACGGCCATGCACTGGCACGCGGCATCGAGTCGGGCGAGGTGTTCCCCGGCATCGCCATGTGCGGCAGCGGCGAGGGTATCAGCATGACCCTCAACAAGCATCAGGGCATCCGTGCCGGACTCTGCTGGCAACCCGAGATTGCCCACCTCATCCGTCAGCACAACAATGCCAATGTGCTGGTGATGCCAGGTCGCTTCATCGACAACGACATGGCACGCCGCATCCTCGACGAGTTCTTTGCCACCGAGTTTGAAGGCGGACGCCACCAGCAGCGCATCGACGACATACCAGTGAAATAGTCAATCTCTCAAAAGGCCATCTGGCTATAAAAAGTGGGGAGTCAAGCAGGAAACACATCAACCTGCTTGACTCCATTTCGTTTTTCTTTTTCCACGCAGTCAGTGCCTTTGCACCGGTTTTTGCTTGGGTGCAATTGCTGTTGCCCCTTCTTCCTCCAATAATTGTCGCTTCTTTTCAATCATATCCCCATTGCGTTGCCCATGAAAACCTCCGATTTCTCCATTCGAACTGATGACTCTGTGACAGGGCACATCGGGCGCAAACGGGTTGCGTTTCAGTGCCTGTCCGATGGCCTGCGCACTTTTGCAACCAACCCTCTCACCCAGTTCTCTGTATGAGATTGTTGTGCCACGAGGCACATCCAGCAGTGCAAGATATACCTTGCGCTGAAATTCAGTGATGTGTGTGTCTGTTTCTACTATCGAACGAATGTCTTTCATTTCATTGACCACATTGCTTCCGTTTTGCTTGATAGGAATCCGCAATGTGAATGGAACTGCGTTTTCCGAATTGCCGTATTTCACATAGCTGTGCAAAGTTACTAAATTTTCTTGCTTTTTGGAGCAGAAAAAGTGTACAGTTGCTCAATGATAGTGTGTAAATACAAAATTATGTATTAGAAACATTGCCGATTGCTATCTTTTTATTATCTTTGCCAAGCAATTATAAGGTATCTACAATTAGATGAGACGAGCCTGAGAGAAAGATTACCTACAATGTTATTCTATAATTATTAACCATTCAAACAAAACAATCAAACATGAAGAAACTAAAAGTTTTATTTGCAGTGCTGATGGCATTGGTTAGCGCCGGTGCATGGGCACAAAAAGATGTAACTTCGAATTACATCACAAATGCCACTCTTGCAGATGGCACAACCGGTTGGACGGTGTCTAACTTCAATGCACCACAACAGGGTAAAAATACCGTAGGCTATGCATCGGAGGCATATGCTGGCTGGGGAAACTTAGATGTCAAAAGTTATTACATGACTCAAAAAATCACATTGCCAAAAGGCAAGTATCGTTTGGTGAACTACTCATTCTTCCGCCAGGGTTTGAACTATGATACAGAAGCAAGCAAATCACTTGCAAAACTCAAGGCTGGTTCAAACGAAGTTGCTATCAAGACACTTGGAAGCATAACTGTTGGTGGTTATGCCAATAATCAAGCTGAAGGTGCAAACTGTTTTGACAGTAAAATGTATCGCAATACTGTTGACTTCGACATTGATGCCGATGGTACGGAAATCGAAATTGGTCTTGTAGGTGATTTCGACTTGAAGCAGTCCTGGTGTATTGCTGGTATGTTCGAACTTTGGGATCTTGAGGCTGAAGCATCAGAAAGTGATCCTGCTGACATGACCTACCTCATCACAAATCCAGGATTTGAATACCGTAATACTACAGGTTGGACTTCTGAAGGAAATGGTGGCGGATATGCTGACGGTTCTGCATTCACTCCAAAGGCTGGTATTGGCTTTGTTGAAAAATGGCAGGGCTCTAATATAGGTGGTCTTGGAGATGGCTCATTCTATCAGGAGATTATGCTGCCAGCAGGTATGTATGAAGTAAGCGTGTATGCAAGTAATGTTGAGCAATACAATAGCGATGCCGCTGGTGCTGGAATGTATCTTGTTGCAAATGAATCAGAGACGCAAATCGGTACTGCTGGCAAATACACAGCAAAGACAAAGGTTTCTACTGGAAAACTTAACCTCGGTATTAAACTCGATAATGCTACTGGTAACTGGATTGCATTCGACCGTTTTGAACTTAAGTATCTCGGCGTTGACCTTGATGACTTAAAGTCAACATTGAGCAGTGTTATCAGTGATGCAAAAGAACTTTATACTGCAAAAATGAACATAGATGTGCTTCAGGCATTGAAAGACAAAGTTGCCGAAGCTGAATTGGTTGAACAAAAAGCCAGTGCAATCAAGGCCATTACCGAACAACTTCAGAATGCAATGGCAGCTGCAAACGCATCAATTGCCATCTATGCTCAAATTGCTGCCCTGAACACTATGGTTGCTGAAAATCTGGATGAAGCAGGTCAAGAAGCATATGCAACAACGACATTAGTAGCATATGAAAACTGCACTCTGGAAACATACGAAGAAGCATATTCTGGATATATTGCTGCAGTGAAAGCCCAAACTACAGATAATACAGATCTGACGGTGACTTTAGTCAATCCTTCATTTGAGAATGGATTGACAGGATGGTCCAAGGGTGCTGCATCTTTGGATTTGTCTTCTCAGGGAAATAACTCATTTGCAAAGGTTGGCTCAAAATATGTTGAATACTGGCAGCCTAAAGGAACATTGAGAGCAGAACAAACTGTCACAGGTTTCCACATGGGTGTGTATGAAGTATCTGTAACCGCTTTGGCTCGTGGACTTAAGTCTGCAGAACTTTATGTCAATGATGTTAAGGTTCCAATGGAAATTGCTGATAAGACAACTCGTTACACTGCCTCTATTGCTGTCGATGATGATGCTTCGCTTACTCTCGGATTTGACGCAGAAGGTACAGGCGCTGGTTCAAGTTGGTTTGCAGCCGATGATGTTCAGCTGAAGTTGGTGTCTGCATCACTCCCTTCAGTAACAAAGGCAGAAGGTAAGATGAATAAAGATGTTTCAGCTGCACAAGATGAAGCAATTGCAACATACGAAAACCATCCTTCAATTGCAACCTACAATGCGGCTCTTGCAGCAATTGCTGCCGCAAAGGCATCAATCGCTATGTATGAGCAAATTGCAGAAATCAATGCCAAGGTCGCAACTCTCGATGAAGATGGTCAGGATGCCTATGCTGAAACATTAGGCAAATACAATGATGGTTCACTTGCTACATTAGAGGAAGCTCAAAGTGCATATCTCGCTGCCGTAAGAGCTCAGACAACAGAAGGTACCGACTGGTCTGCTCTCGGCAGAACCGACCAGGCTGGATGGGCAGGAGCAACTGGTCTGTATAGCGGATGTGTTGAGAAATACGCTGGCGACAACATTGCTATCGCAGTAGGAAACGCACTCACTCAAACTATCACCGGTTTGCTTCCTTACGCAAAGTATGAGGTTACATTCACTGCTGTTGCAAATGTGGCACGAAATTTGACAGAGGACGACTATGGTACTGGCATCGCACAGGTATTTGCAAACAACACTGTTAAGGATATTGAAGTTGAAAAGCAAGGCTCATGCACACCTTCTGACAGTAAATATCAATATACACTTGAAGCTGGTGCGGATAAGGATGGAAACCTTATATTTGGTATTAAGAATATCAAGGCTGGTGGTCAGTGGTATGTTGCTCAGTTCACATCTCTTATATTGACAAAGTTAGCTGCTAATGTAACTATCGGCAATTCAGGCCTTGCAACATTCTCTTCAACTGAAGATTGCGAAACACCAGACGGTGTAGAGGCGTACTATGCAACTGAATGCAATGGAACTTCAGTTGAGATGACCAAGATTGAAGATGGTAAGATTCCTGCAAACACAGGTGTCGTTCTCAAGGCAGAGGCTGGAAGTTTTGTTCTCTCATATACAACAGGTGCTGAGTCAATCTCTGGCAACCTTCTCGTTGCTAACCCAAGCGAAGAACTCAAGCTCGCTCCAACCGCAGACGGCAACACCAATTATGTCCTCTCTAACGGTGAGTTCCATCCATTTACAGGTCTGGCTACTGTTGCAGCAGGTAAGGCATATCTCAGCGTACCTGAAGCAGTTGGTGCAAACGCACTCCAACTCAGTTTTGGCGTTGCTGACGGCATCGAAAGCATCGAGTCAAATGTAGCTGACGATGTTATGTTCAACCTTGCAGGTCAGGCAGTAGGCAACGATTTCAAGGGAATTGTCATCAAGAACGGAAAGAAACTGTTAAAGAAGTAATAACTAATAATTGAAAGTTAAAACTGTCAAACGATCCGATAGCGAATAATCGGAATCAATTGTAAATGCAAACTTGTTAAATAATTAAGATTATGAAGAAATATATTCAGCCACATACCAGAATGATAACCGTCAACACTCAGTCAATCATTTGCACCAGTCCAATTCCGATTGGCGGTTCACTCAACAACCCAACAGCTGACGGCAAGAGGCGTGGTTCTGACGATGACTACGACCCATATTTTGGCGAAGACAATCCTTGGTAGAAGTGTCTTTGTTCGTTCCTGCTCATGTTTTACCTCGCGAGCGGTGATAAATGCTTTCACGAGTGCTCGTAAATGGTCAATCGAGCGGACGATAATATGAAAAGGTGTACACCTTCCTGAGAAAAGGTGTACAGGTAATTTGAAAAAGGTGTACACTAAACGCAAATAAGGTGTACACCTTTTTATAGTTTATGAACGCTCGTAAAGGGAAACATGAGCGCTCGTGAGGAAAAACATGAGCGCTCATAAAGCTAAACTTGTGTGCTCGTGAGTGAAAACATGAGCGCAGCCACTCCCCATCTCTCTATATTTATACGCGAGTTCGGGATAAGAAACATCAAAACAATGACTGTTTCGGTTCGTTTCTTGTAAATGGAAACAGCGGTGATTGTTATTTGTGAGATTGTTTTTTCCACTTATTTCACATTGCAGTTTCGGCATCTTTGATTATCTTTGCAAATCAAAATTACTGATAGATGAAAAAGAAGGAAAAGCATCACAATCTGATTCTCCAGGGCATAGGTCTCATCGGAATAGTCTGGTCTTCTGTAATAGCGACAGCATCGCTCGCATCGTGTGCTGACAGTGACAAGGCGATGCGCTGCGATGATGAGACCATGTATCAGGTTTCAACTCTCCAGTCGTTGCTCAACGGTGGTTATGACGGTTATGTCACCGTGGGCGAACTGCGCAAGTTTGGTGATATGGGGGTAGGTACATTCGACCGGATTGACGGCGAGATGATTGTCATTGACGGAACTGTTTACCAGGCTCGCTACGACGGCCGGGTCTATGTTGCCGATGACAAACTGACTGTTCCGTTCGCCAATGTAACTCACTTTGACAAAGATATTGCCGTCACACTGCCGAAGGTTGCGGGCATGGATGAACTTGCCGCACTGCTCACCGAAACTATCAAGGACGAGGGGCTCGACCAGATTTATGTGGCATGTATGGATGTCCAGTGTGACAGTATCTTCGTCCGCAGCGAACTGCCACAGCAGAAACCTTATCGCCCACTGGGGGAGGTGTTGCTGACCGACCAGCGGGAGTTTAAGTATAGGGACATCGGCGGTACGATTGTTGCGCTCTACTTCCCCGATTTCTTCGACAAGCAGAACTCCACTGGCTGGCACCTGCATTTCGTATCTGCGGACAGGACAAAGGGTGGTCATGTGTTCGACATTGCTACAAACGGAAACATCACGGTGAATATTGATGCCACCCCTTATTTTAAGTTGTATATGCCGTAATAGGTCTTGAAGTGAAGATAAGCCATTTGCCATTAGCCATTATTTAGGCTGTTAGCTGTTAGCCATTAGCCATTGGCTTCTTTTCACTTTTCACTTTTCACTCTTCACTTTTCACTTGCGAAGCACTTCCTTTCAGGACGGGGAGAAGAATGACTGCAAATGAGTCACATCAATCACCATTCATCAATCCACCCCGCCCTGAAAGGGAGGGATGGGGAGGGTCTGAGAGGTCGGGAGAAGGTCCGTTAACAATAACAAAAGCCTGTACCTCGGTGTGAGATACAGGCTTTCGTTCAGTATTTGCTTTGCTTGGTAAGATACTATAAATACTTCTATAGTATTGCTTACTTCATGAACTTGTCAATTATGAGCTTTGTATTGGAAGGTTGGTCAGTCATACCAACATAGCTGTTCTGTATTTCCATTCCCTGGAACCAATTGGTTATGATACTTTCCATTTGGTCTTGATGCTTTGGATCATATGGATTTACCTCCAGCATTAAAACTTCGAGATTTTTAAGTCCTTGACGAGAAACAATAAGTCCTGATTTTGGATTCTGTAATGTCTGAGGAAGAATGTAGCTGTAGTTGTCACCATCTATTTGCTTGTTATTAGTATCAAAAATGTAACCGTCAGTCAGTATTACGATGATGTTTCTTGCTTCTTCCTTTATGCAGTAAGTATCAACTTGCTTCTTGAAGAATCCCCAAATATCACTACCTATCCAGTTCTTCTGTGCAAGGGTTGTCTCATAAATCTGTGACAAACTACTCTCAAACTTTGCCTCAAACTCGTTGAGAAGTTTTTTCTTTTCTGACGGTTGAGCCTTGCCGAGGTCAAGTTCCAAATCTTGTGACAATAGGTTTATCTTTGAGTCGTTAGGCGAAGGATAGAAGAACACCTTGATACGATCTGTCGAAGGAACTATCTTTTGGGAAACAGCATGACTCTTCACTATTGCTGCCATGTACATTACGATTTCTATGTCGCGTTCTGACTGACTTGGGCTCATTTCTCTCTCTAAACGATCTGACAAATCAAGATAGATTGAAACATTGAGTGCTTTTTTTGTATTAGTCCCCGTTGGCGTAGTTCCACCATTGCTTTTTTTGTTAGTACTATCGACACCCCCACATGCAGTGAAGATTCCTACGAATATTATTGCAATAATCGAGATGATAAGTTTTACATTTTTTTTCATATTATTATACTACTTTAATTGATTCTACCATATTGTTAAATACATCTGTCGCTTCTGACTTTTCGATTTCAGATTTATGCAAAGCTGCGAGATACTGCTGCCATCCAGCAAAGAAGTTTGCAAGCTCTAATTTGATTTTAGCAAGGTCGTATCTGGCACTTACTCCCATTTGGGATTCTATTTCCGTTATCTGAGGATTCATCTTTGTAATTTCATCCCTAAGTGCTCTACTGTTGTTTCTCTCTGCATTAATGCTTGCGTTCAACTCGATAATCTTTTCCTCGCACTCCTTTTTCTTTGTCTTGTTTAAGTCGAGGTTTTCCCAAGCTTTGACAAAATAACCAAACACAAATCCCCAAATGAGGTAAGAGACAAATCCCAGGCAAATGATAACCCAGAAACGGGGATCTTGAGCAGCCAAACCAACATCATATTCAGGGCGAGCCTCCAACTGCATCATAGAGTCAAGGTTATATATCTTTTCACAGATTTCATAAGCCAGCAGAGCGTCAAAAATGAAGGCTACACCAATCATTAGAGGAATTTTAATGTATTTAAGATAACCATTTTCGCGTTCCCATCTATTCAATATGAAACCGAATGCCAAAAAGATAATTGGCATAAACAGGATAAACAAGAGCTCACCAAATCCATCATTGTGCGCATTTGGTATTGCCGCACCATCAAAAATTGCTTGCGATAACTTAAATTCCCCATCATCGCCAAGTTGACCTAATCCGAACTCCTTGAAGAACGCAGAGTATGCTACTGAACTATAGAAAATGAAGAAATACACCGTAAATGGTATCAAAAGTATTCCTGAAATCACAAGTGCTATCCATTCGCTTTTGTTGCGTTCATAACTTGCAGCTTCTATCGCAACTAACTTTGCTTTTTCATCCCTTAGGTCATCCGCCAGTTGCTCCAACTTTTGCTTTGACTCATCAAGTTGATTCTGCTTACGCTCTTTCTCTGCTTCAATCTCAGCTTTCTTGTGAGAGAGGTTAGCTTGAAGTTCTTCTTGAAGAGTAGCGTCAGTTTCTTGTTCTTTTTTGATGCCGAAGTACACGGATTGAAGACAAGGAGGAAGTGTATGAATACTGCCTTCTGATAAACCAGCGACACGGAATCCATAATCACGATATGTCTCTCCGCTTTTACGTGCATGGTCGTTTGTTATGTCTAATACATTTTGACTAACCTGTGGCGCAATAGGTTCAGGTTCGTCTGTTGTAGCAAAGAGATTCTTCAACTTGCCACCTTCTAGTTTATCCATTAATTTCATTAAGCACTTCCTCCTGGGTTTTATTAACTTTCACACTTTCAATAAAATAATCTACTATGCGTTCAGCATTCTCCTTTAAGAAACCATAGCGGATTACACATTTCTTAATCGTCTGATTCTCTTCTGGAGTGATTTGTCCATCTGCCCATGCCATCTGGGTCAGTTCATAAAGACATTCAACCTTACCGTTCATTGCTTCTGGTACAACTGGCTTAAGATTTGCAGTAAGTACGAATTCGTTAATTTGTTCTGGAGCAATACCGTGCTTGATGCCTATCTGATAAAGTGCCTGACGTTCAGTAAAGTCAAACTCATTATCAGAGAGAGCCATGCAGTATAGGTTGAAGAAGTGCCATTTCAAGGCATCGTTAATCTTGTTTGTTGGTTCTTCCATCGTTTTACATTTTTATTTTATATTCAATTATTACATTGTATTTGTTGGTAGATTCCTCGCCCTTGATAGAGAGAGTCATTGTGCCAGTTTTGTGTGGTTGGATTATTGCTTTACATCTGTTGCCAGATATTTGCCATACAGAAGTGTCGTTTTCAAGGTAGAAGTCGTGTGCTATGCTAATCGCGAGATAACAATTACTCTTTTTGGCTAATAGGAACTCGTAAGTTACCCCTTTCCTTAGCACAGACGAAACTGGAATGTCATAAAATTCAACATATTTTTCGAACGAAGGGTAAATCATGGGGAAGTCACTCGATCCCGTGTGGATAAAGTATGATAGTAAATCTTTGGCATTAAAACCATACTCTGCATAACTTGGGTGCAGATATGGCAGTTGTTTGTAGTCGCTTGGCGAAAAAGAGAGTTCTCCGAGCAACTGATCTGCAGGGTTCTTTGGGTAATGAGTGAAAATCATCCAACATGGATCAACATCAAACCAACTCATGTCATGTTTGCCCTTTATAAATTGGCCCTCTTCTACAACACCTGCGCCCCATGTCGGCTCTATCATGATAGCTGTGCGAGCCGTCAATCCTTTGGTTGCTACGAAATCATCCAGGATGTGCTCTTGTCCCTTTTCGTAAATTATGGCTTCGGGAAAAGGCTGTTGGAACATCACAGAATTACGGTTAACAACAATCCAACAATGGTCTTCAAGAATGCGTCCAACACTGGCTCGTCCTCTTCCGTGACCTGTAACAATACGAACATCTAGATTGCAAGCTACTCCAATACGATAGAATAGTTCACAATAGGCTTGGCATACACCTTTTTTCCTTTTCCAAGCCGTATCTGCGTCATGTATAGAGTAACTTGTGTCGTAGGAAATATTCTCTGCTAACCACACATAGATTGCTTTCGCCTTTTCATAAGATGTATAGCAACCTTTCGTGATGTCAGCACCAACCTTACTCCAATCATAACGGGTTGGAGAAACTAAAATCTGTTTTATTTTTGTAATCTTAATTGCCATTGCAAATTATTGAACTGTCTTGATTGCTTCTAATCTCGTAGAACTTTATACATACAAAAAGGACATGAACCCTTCTTATGCGTTCGTCGAGGCTTGCGTAGGAAAAAGAGACCTCATCGCTCAATAAGAATGGACATGCCCTAAGACATGAACATTGAACTCTTATTAGAGCGATTTGATACACTTCTCCTATAGAAGTTACCAATCCACTATTCTTTGGTTCTTATCTCTGTACTTTGTTTCCTACGCAAATTCAGACGAACGCAAATAATAGTCAATGTGCGTTATATGTAAATTATATGTAAATATGTAATTGTTTCTGTTTTGTTTCATCTGCCTTCGTTTCGGCATCGCCGGTTTCGGAGGCTATATAAGTTATATGGCTGATTTGTTCGACTTTATGTTGTTATAATCGAGTTTGTTGATATTCTTTAAGAAAATCCTTAAGCATAAGTCGTGTTTCAAAAAATCCATTATGCTATCCCATACGAATTATGTTTGCCATAATCTTGTGTACAGCAAGAATCTTCGGATTATTAATTGAATCACTTTTTGGACATTCTGTAGCGGTGTTAAACTCCGTCAACTCTGCCGCTAAATTTGCGGGCTTTCTTACCACTGACAGTAGTAATTGTATATGTTGCTAATGTCATGATTATTAATTTTAAAGTTGATAATTCGTCTTATGCCTACAAAAGTACGAAGAAAATTTCAATTTCGGGCAAGAAAATCTATAATTTTATTGAAAATTGCGTTGATTTAATACTGTTTGTTGATTTTGAGGGGCGAATAGTGTAAAAAAGTGTGGTGATATGTATGTTCCTTGTCGAATCAAAAGATGGCGCAGACATAGGTTTCGGCTCTCGCCTTGATTCTCCATTTAATCCCCACTTCTTGGCATACCCCACCAATCTGTCATTAAACTAAAGGTGTTGAAAGCGATATTTCTGTGTTTCCTTCGACCACCAATAAATAACAAAAGCCTGTACCTCGGTGTGAGATACAGGCTTTCGTTCAGTATTTGCTTTGCCACACCGTCTGTGTGTGGCATTTTGATTTCGGGGGAATTACTTGCGGCGAGTGCCAGTTGCCTTGCGAGCCTTTGAACTGGATGCCTTGCTGATGGTGAAGTCGTCGATGAGCAGATTGCCGCAGTTCTTAGGGTTCATGATGACGAGGCTGACGGTTGTGGCTGCTGTGAGGGTGAAGGTGTGTGTGACTTGTACCCATTCTGCATCGGTGATGTTGTTGGTGTAGTCGCCATAGGCATAGGTGCCCACATTGCCGTCGGTCACTGGCACATAGCCAGGGCGTGCTGATGCTACACTGTTGCCCGATTCACCTTTTGCATAGAATGTGATGGTGTAGTCGCCTGCCTCGAGTGTCAGTTCACGGTAGGCAAGTCGCTTGTTGACACTTGCGCCTTCCACCATCACTGAGTAGCTGCCGCCGTGGGCATCGGTGCTCTTGTGCAGTGTGGCGCTGCTTGCTGTGGTGCTTGACTTCCAGCCGGTAGGCAGGTCGCCCTCCCATGTCTCGAAATCACCGTTTGTGAAGTCGGTGAGACTGCCCGGACCTGGTGTCGGAGGTGTAGGTGTGGTGCCGTCGTTGCTTGTCCAGTAGAGGTAGCTGTTGTTCTGCTCGGTCTCAGGAGTAGTGTTGTAGAGGGTGACTTTTCCGCAGACGATGACTGTGTCGCCAACGAGAAGCTGGCTGGTAGATGTGAAGTCAGCATTGTCGAGGTACTTGCTGCGGTAAACATAGAAGTCGTTGACTGGTTTGCCGTCGTCCGACACATAGTAGGTGGCGTTGCCGAAGCTGGTGCTTACTTCCTTCACCTTTGACACGATGCCTCGGAAGTAGATTTCGTTGGTAGGGATGTTGCCGTCGGCAAAGAGTTTGAGAACTGCTGCGATGTTGTATGGGTCATCGGCTGTGCCCTTGCCCTTAGGATCGCCAGCAGGACCAGGTGTTGGTGGTGTCGGTGTGCCACCGCCGTTGCTTGTCCAGTAGAGGTAGCTGTTGTTCTGCTCGGTCTCAGGAGTAGTGTTGTAGAGGGTGACTTTTCCGCAGACGATGACTGTGTCGCCCACGAGCAACTGGTCGGCAGATGTGAAGTTGGCCTTGTTGAGGTACTTGCTGCGGTAAACATAGAAGTCGTTGGCTGGCTGTCCGTCGTCAGACACATAGTAGGTGGCGTTGCCGAAGTCGGTGTTTACTTCCTTCACCTTCGACACGATGCCTCGGAAGTAGATTTCGCCAGTTGGGATGTTGCCGTCGGCAAAGAGTTTGCGGACTGCTGCGATGTTGTATGGATCATCGGCTGTACCGCTGCCCTTTGGTTCGTCAGCAGGTCCAGGTGTCGGCTTGTCGCCGCCAGCTGTGCCGCGCTGCACCTTGAAGTTCTTTACTTCCCATGTGGCGCTCTTGGTGCCAGCCTGGAATCGGAGTGCGAAGCGCACCTTCTTGCCGTAGAATGCCTGAGGGACATTGACATCGGCCTTGGCAAATGTGTTGTAGTCGCCGCGTTCTCCTTCCTCGTGTGCTGCAAAGACTGTGGTCCAAGGGCAGGTGGCGATGCCAGTTGTGCTGTAGCTCTCGCTTTCGATGATGAGGAGCTGCTGGTATTCGTCCTTGTCGCGGTATTGGAGGATGTAGTCGTAAGAGATGTGTGCGCTGTCAACGCCTTCGAGGTTGACTTCTGGACTTACGAGGTAGCACACACCAGGAGTGTTGGTCTTGGTGGAGTTGTCGTAACCAGTGGCAGTGGCACATGAATAGGAGTTGACCCACTTGATGCCGCCTTCGGTTGTGATGTTCTGGAACTTTCCAAGTGACGAGGCAAATGTTTCGCTGAGGAGCTCTTTGTCGTCAGTCGGACCGTCTTCATTGATTTCGTAAGGTGCAGGCACATCTTCACAGGCTGTAAGGCCGACGAGTAGCAGTGCCGTGCAGAGTAATGAATAAATTTTCTTCATAATTATTTGGTTGTTTTAGAGAATTAAAAGTTAAAACATAAATTTATGCTGTTAGCTGTTGGCCATTAGCCATTGGCTTCTTTTTCAATTGCGCAGCACGCATGCTAATGGCGAATGGCAAATGGCTGTTAGCTGTTGGCCATTAGCCATTGGCTTCTTTTCAATTGCGCAGCACGCATGCTAATGGCAAATGGCTTAGGGGTCCGTTGTTGGTTATTCCATGACCTCCATGTCATCGACCGAACGGAGTTGGAGCTGCCATCCGTCGTAATATGAGAGGATGCCTGTGAGGCGTACTGGTTTCTTTGGCATGACGAGGAATGAGACATCGTTTTGTGTGCTGGTGCGCACGGTCATTTCTGTGTTGCCAACTTTCAGAACGCGGTCAACACCGTAGCCTGCATCGTGCAGTTCGTATGGAGCAAGGATTGCCTTGTCGTCGGCATCAGCGAACACTCCGCCCTCGATGGTTACGAATGCTGGCACATTGCTGTAGTTCTGATAGGACGATGCCTTTGTGAAGAATTCGTCGCTGGCAGTGAGTAAGAGTGGGCGTACCATGTCCTTGTAGTCGGCAGGCTTGCCAATGAGCTGGATGTTGGTCTTGCAGAGCTCCATAAGCATCGGACCGAGACGGAGGTTGCCGCTGCTTGTGAAGTAAGGCTGACCAATCTTTGGCATCTTGCTGTAACAGCCAATGTAGAGGCCGTTGAGGTTCACGCGTACCATCTGACCAATCTTGAAGTAAGGGTAGAGGCATGTGTTCTTAATGGCCAACTGGATGCATGTGCATGGGTCAATGAAAGTTCCTATGGTTGTGTCGTTCATTACCTGTCCAAGCACGAGGGTCTGATAGAGGTTGCCACCTTTGTCGTTTGCCAAGATTACACCTTCCAGAATGATGTCTTCTTCAATCTTGACAAAGGAGTTGTTCTGCTTGAATGTACTGGAGTATTCCCTCTTCAGACTGTCGATGGTGGTCGTAGGTTCACCTATCGCCGTACGGCTTGTTACGCTGTAGTCATCTGTATTTGGCTTGTCCCAGTCGTCCATACACGATGTGAGGGTCAGCAGACCAGCCATGATGAGATATAAATATTTTGTTTTCATAACTTACACCTTATATATATATTAGAATCTGTAGTTGACATTGAGGAAGGCATTGAATGCATTTGCATAGTAGTACTTTGAGTTCATGGAGAACTTATATGCGCGTGCCACGCCTGTGCTGTAGAGGTCGTCGCGGTTCTGCTCGAAACCACCTGTGCGCAGGTTGCGGTTGTTGAGCATGTTCTGGAACTGCAGGTTGATGGAGATGGCCTTGCCTCCGTTCAGGCGGATGTAGCGGCCGATTGATGCGTCAACCATGAAACCGCCGTCATACTTCTCGAGTTTTGGAGTGTAGGTCTTCATGACATTGCCATCAGGGTCGAAGAGGATGCCACCGTCCTGTTTGAGCTGGCTCTCGTCAACATTGAAGCTGACCATACCATCCACAGAAGTGCCTGTGTAGTTGTTGATGATGTTTGAGAGGCGGCGGTATGCAGAATAGCCTACATATACGCGGTTGTAGTAGTTGACATCGAGTTCGAGGTACCAGTTGTTGATGTTGTAGTTGGCACCGAGTGAGAGTGCTGTGAGAGGAGTGCTGCCTACCTTGACATCCTTTGCGATGACACGCAGGGACTCAGCCTGACCAGTTACAGGGTTCTCCCACTTGTTGAGCTGTGCGTTGGTGGCAGCGTTCATGCCCTCATAGTTGACCTGTGCGTTAGGGTTGTTGACATACTTCGCATCGCCGATTGACGCCAGGATGTTGAATGAGAGAGCGCTGTTGACCTGATAGACGAGGGCACCTTCGAATCCGTAGTGAACCTTGTCGATACCAGTCATTGTGAGGTATGTGAAGCGTGACTCCTGGTCGTTGTAGAATGCAGTCTGCTCAACCTGGTTCATGAACTTGGTGTAGTAACCTGTGACCTTACCAGAGAGGTTACCGAAACGGAATGACCAGCTGAGTTCGCCGCTGAAGATGTCCTCGAGGGTGAGGTTGTTAACAAAGTTGTTCTGCATGCGTGGTGCAACGAATGCATTGCGTGCAAGTGGTGCCTGGCTGTCCCAGCTCAGACCCACCTTGATGCGATGGTTGGCAAATGGACGGAAGGCAATGATGGCCTTGGCGCCGCCACCCATGAATTTGGCTGCACCGCTCTTGCCGTATGAGTTCTCGGGAGCACGGCCGTTCTGCATCTTGCCGTCGCGCTCGATGGTGGTACCTTCGCCATAGGCAGCGCCCATGAGGTTCCACTTGCCACGGTTGTAGTTCCACTGTCCCCAGAGCTTTGCCTTGTTTACGAGGATGTCGTAGTCGTAGCCGAACTTGTCACCCTGATAGATGCGCTTGTATGGGTCGCGGAGGTCGTTGGCAGCTTCAGTTGGGTGTTCTGCCGAACCGTGTCCGTAGTCGTTTGCAGAGAACTTGTCGTAGTCGTAGTAGAATTCACCACCGAGCAGGTCCTGCATAGTCTTGTAGTGCATACCCACGGTGTGGTTGAGCTGAACTCCGAGGGTGTATTTGTTGAACTGGTCGAGTGTGTGGTTCCATGTCGAGTTGAGGTTGAGTGTGAACTGGTCGTTGTGGCGGCGCTCCTGATAGTAGAGTGTTTCGTCGCCGGCGAGGTTCTGCACACTGTTTACATAGTACATGCGGTCCCAGTTGACCTGACGGTTTGCTTTGCTTTCCTTCCAGAAGTCGTAGAGATCATTCCATTGGTCAACGAGGTAAGGATTGTCTTTAAGGTACTCAGGGTTGTTCTTGTCGAGGTCATACACATCAAACACACTGCTTGGCAGGTTCTTGTAGTAGTCTGGGCGTGGGTCGTAGGCATCGCCGTTCCAGCCAAGGGCAGTTGTGCTGTACATGCTGTACTTCGCACCTACGGATGTGGTGAGCTTCTTGTACTGGTCAGGAGTCCAGTCCCAAGTGAGGATAGCAGTAGGGGAGTAGTCGCGAACTACGCGCGAGTTGCGCTTCTTGCCGTCCTGGTAGCCCCAGTATGGGTTGTAGTAGTGTGAGTTTGCGAGCCAGTAAGCTTCTTCGGTCGAAGCACCTTGTTGAGCACGCTCAGTAGGTGAACCGAATGTGACGAGTGAGAGGCTGTGCTGGTCGTTGAACTTCTTTTCAGCAGAGAGCAGGTAACTGAATGAGTTGTAGAATGTACCCTCGATTACACCTTCCTTTGCCCAGCGATAGCCGATGGTTCCAGCAAATGCCCAGCCGTTTTCCATTAGTCCTGTGGCATAAGTGTACATACCACGGAGTACATAGTTGCGGTTGGTACCCGACAGTGTAATCTTGTTGCCAGCAGCAAACTGGCTGGCACGCACATTGATGTTGGTGGCGCCACCGATGCCGGCAAGGCTGAAGTTGTTGTGTTCGAAACCTGCAGCACCTTCCTGATTGCGTGTTGCATCGTTCATACCTCCGATCAGACCATAGCTGAAGCGTCCTAACTCGAGGTCGTTCATCATGAGCCCGTTCAGGTAAGTCTGTTCGTACATGTTGTCATATGCACGAACCTTGAAACGCATCGGACTGAATCGGTATCCGACTTCTGAAAGGAAAGGATCGCTTGCCGAACTGAGCAGCGATGACACCGCCTGCGATGCATCGTTGTCGTCGTCGAGCTGGCTTTCCGAGAATGAGAAGTCTGAACTGTCGTCTGCGTTAAGTGAATCTACCGCTGCATTTTGCGCCCATGAAGGACAACTCATGCCAAGCAGCAGTGCCACTAATGATAAACTTTTGTTCATAAATAATTGATTTGATGTTTGTTATTGATTGATTGTTTCGGTATGTTTCGTTCCTTTTTGTCCACATGTGACCGCTTATCTTGTCACTGTCGCCATTTATTGACGGTAGTATCTCTTGCCACTATTCTGTGGATGAATCGTTTACTATACAATGTATCTTTAAGCACCACCGTGATTTCCATGTGTTTTTGTAAATGGTCTCACGGCCTTACATTTCTTGTTGGTGTGTCTTCTGGCTCCGGATTCTAATGTCTTTCGGTTAATGATTATAGTGCCTTATGGTCAAACGACATGGTCATGCAATTTGCCTAAAAGCGTACAAAGTTATGAAATAAAATCTAATAAATGTATGAAAATTCACTTTTTTTTCACTTTATCAATAAAACATAATTATTATGTCAAAAAAAAGTGTGATATTTGTAGTCGCAAAAAAGTGTGCTTACATTAATTGAACTGAAATAAACAAAAAAATATTATGAAAAAAGGATTCATTTCCATCATCATTGCTGCCATCATTGTGTCGTTTATGTCAATGCGACCTGATGACAATGCAGGCAAGCAATTACAGGCTTACAGCGTCTGTTTCTACAATCTTGAGAACCTCTTCGACACAATCCATGATGAAGGCAAGAACGACTACGAGTATCTGCCCGACGGAACTAACAAATGGGGTTCGATGAAGTACACTAACAAACTGAAGAACATGGCACAGGTGCTGTCTGAACTGGGTACCAGCAAAATCTGCAAGGCACCAGCAATCATCGGAGTATCAGAGGTTGAGAACCGCCATGTGCTCGAAGACTTGCTGAAGGAGCCTGTCCTTGCCAACAAGGGCTGGGAGATACTTCACATTGAGGGACCAGACCGCCGTGGAGTCGATTGCGCATTCTTCTACAACCCTCGCATCTTCCATCTTGACAACTACCACCTCACTCAATTCATCTATGAGAATGGCGACACCACTCGTCGCACCCGTGGATTCCTCCTTGCAAGTGGCACAATTGCTGGTGAGAAGGTACATGTCATTGTAAATCACTGGCCTTCTCGTGCCGCAGGAAGTGAATTCCGCGAAATGGGCGGTCGCCAGGTGCGCCGCATGGTTGACTCCATCACCACTCAGGATCCAAAGGCAAAGGTCATCATCATGGGTGACTTGAACGACGACCCGAACAACAAGAGTGTGACCGAGGGACTGCGTGCAGTTCATAAAGTCAAGGATGCAGGCGACAACGATCTCTACAATCCTTGGTGGGATATGCTCTATAAGGTGGGGCAGGGCACTTTGCTCTATGATGGCAAGTGGAACCTCTTCGACCAGATTATCTTTACGGGTAACCTCCTCAACAAAGATGGCAAGAAGGACTACTCAACTCTGAAATTCTATAAGAACGAGGTGTTCATGCGTGACTGGCTCTTCCAGCAGGAAGGCAAGAACAAAGGGGCACCAAAGCGTACACATGCCAGCGGAGTATGGCTCAATGGCTACAGCGACCACCTTCCAACCGAAATCTTCCTTGTGAAGGAAAAGTAAAGTGCTGCATGACAAATCAAACAGACAAATATAAATCATTAATAACAATAAAAACAAAAAACAATCAAAATGAAGAAAATTTTGCTTTCACTAATGACAATCATGGCAAGTGTTGCCATGTTTGCAGATGAAGTTACTTTTGACTTCAGCAGTGCGACAGCATTTGGCTATGCTGATCCAGAACCGGAAAAGTACACCCAACTTGAAAATGGCAATCAGGTAAAGCAGGGCAACATCATCATTACTGCTAACTTCACCGATGGAAATGGCATGCGTTTCTTTAAAAATAAGAACGGTGTTGTCAACCTCCGTGCCTACAAACCATCAAAAGTGGTTATTTCTACTGTTGATGGCTCAGCAATTACTGGCATCCAAATCGATGGTGCTAACCTCACTTCAACTTATGTGACTTGCGACGGTTATGACAATGGTACATGGTCAGGAAATGCAGCCTCAGTAACTCTCGAAGTAATCAAGAGTACAGTTCAGCTCAACAAGATGACTGTCACATACGGCACTGCCACTCCTGTAAATGTTGAGGCTCCAACAATCTCATTCGATGCCGCAACCAAGACTGTGACCATCACTCCTGCTGACCCATCTTACTCAACATTCTACACACTTGATGGTTCTGTACCATCAGATGCTTCTACTATCTATGAAGGTCCGTTCACCATTGAAAAGACAACAACCGTAAAGGCAATCAGCACAAACGATGACGACGAGGCAAGTAGTGTGACAAGCAAACTGTGTGAAGTTGCTGCTGATGCTATTACCACTTGTAAGGAACTCACTGACAAGTGCACTTCAAAGGATGGCGAAATTGTCACATTCACATTCACCGACCTTATGGTAACAGGTGCTAATGGCAGTTATGTCTTTGTCAAGGATGCTACAGGCTCGTTCCTTCTCTACAAGAGCGGTACAGGTCTGAAGCGTGGTGACAAGATAAGTGGTACAGTTACTGGTAATCTTGTTCTTTATAGTGGTGTTAAGGAACTCTCAAATCCAACAACATGGAATGTAACAGTGGTAAGTTCTGGCAATGAAGTGACACCAGTTACAGTTGCTGCAGCTGATGTTACAGCCGACATCCAGAACCAGTACATCCGTCTTGAAGGTCTTACTTATCTTCCAAATGAGCAGAACAAGGACTACTACTACTTCCAGGATGAAACTGGCAAGGTTACTGTATTTGACAAGTTCAAACTCATGTCAAAAGTAAATCTCAGCGATGCGTTCACTTACAACATGAATGTTATTGCAACCGTATATAACAGCAATCCTCAGGTTTATGTATGCTCGGAATCTGATGTTGAAATCGTTTCTGACAAACTGAATCCACAGACTCGTTTCGTTACTGACGCATTCATGGGCATCCCTGGATTTGAATTTGCAATTGAAGCCGACGACTATGAGACACTGTCTGACGGTGCTGTGACATTCACTTCATCAAATCCAGAAGTTGCAACTGTCGAAAACGGTGTTGTCATTTGCAAGTCAGTAGGTGTTGCCGACATCACACTCAAGACTGCAGAAACTGAGACATATCAGGAAAGTACAGCAACAGCAGTCGTATGTGTTGTATCAGGTGAGCATGAGGGCTTGACTATGAACGACGCATGGGAGGCTGAAGATGTTGCTCCTATCTATGAGTTCTCAGACCATGTTGCTTCTGACACTCTTTGGGTACATGGCTATATCGTAGGTTTTGCAAATGGCACAATGAACAAGTGCGTGTTTGACCTCGCTGCATCAGACACAATCATTGCGTCGAACCTCCTCCTCGCTTCTGCTCCAGATGTAACAGACCCTGCTAAGTGTGTTCCAGTACAGCTCGTTACCGGCACCAACATCCGCAAGGCACTCAACCTCTATGACAACCGTGACAACCTCGGTAAGGAAGTATGGCTCCGTGGTACAATTGAGGCTTACTTCTCAATCGCTGGTATTAAGAATCTTTGTGATTACAGTTTCGATGCTCCATCTGCAGTCATACCAGGTGATGCTAATGGCGACGGCGTGGTAAATGTAACCGACATCTCATCAATTGCAAGTTACATCCTTGGCGACACTCCAGATTCATTTGATGAAGAGGCTGCTGATGTTGATGGTGACGGCGAAATCAATGTAGCTGACATCTCTGCCACAGCATCTATCATCCTCAACGGAGATGAAGAGTAAGCATACCAAGAAATTTGACTAATTTCAAATAAAGATATTTTGGTAATGCCTCCCTCTGTATCACCTGGGAAGGTGAGGAGGGAGGCTCTTTATGCAATATAAATAATAGAATAAATGAAACAGAACACTCGATTATTTTTATCTGCATTGCTTCTGACCATTGGCATGACTGCTGCGGCACAGCCAAAGGCAACATATTACAGCAGTGCTGATGGTAAGACGAAGGAATCCCTGAAGATTGCTCTCGGAAAGATTGTCAAAAACCACACTAAACGCTCATACGATCAGCTGAAGACCGACTACAAGAAGGTCTATGTCGTACCGGGAACGACTCAACAAGTCTGGGACATCTTCTCCGACGAAGTGTATAATTACAGCCAGACATCAAAATGGAACCGCGAGCATGTGGTTGCTAACAGCTGGTGGGGCGGTACAAAAAACAATGCATACAGCGACTTGTTCAGTGTCATACCATCTGAGGTTATGGCAAACAACCACAAGAGTAACTTCCCACCTGCCGAACTTACTGGCAATGTGAAGTACGACCACGGACATATCCGTGTCGGTACACCTAAGAGCGGACTGGGTGGCAGTTACAACAATGCATTCGAACCAATCGACTCACTCAAGGGTGACTTCGCACGCATCTACTTCTATGTGGCAACCTGCTACGACGACATCGCATGGGGCAGTGGCAATGTGAAGAGCGAAATCAAGCGCGAGACTTGGCCAACACTGAATCCATGGCTTTACAAGATGCTGCTTCGCTGGCACAATCTCGACCCTGTCAGCAGCATGGAAATCCAGATCAACAATGATGCCGAGGGCATTCAGGGCAACCGAAATCCGTTCATCGACTATCCAGTCCTTGCCGACTACATCTGGAACGAGGAGTACTTCACCACTGCTTTCGACCTTTCGTCAGCTGTGCTCTATCAGCACATCTCTGGTGAGATACCACCAACTCCTCCAACTCCACCAACTCCACCATCACCTGACAGCGAACTCGTACCTGGTGAACTCTATTTTGCGGATTATTTCGATTCGATAGAAAAGGGTGAGGACGACAACACTGGCGGTTCAAGTAATGTGTGGGAGGGCGACGATGATTTCGTCAATGTCGTTGCTGCTTACCAGGCAGGTGGCGCTGTACGCCTTGGAACAGGCAAGAAGCAGGGTAGCCTCTATTCTCGCCAGATTGACTGTGGCAACAGCACTAACCTCTTTGTTGAACTCGACATTAAGGGCTGGAGCGATGCCGATGCCAAGGTGGCAATAACCATTGGCGATGTCACACAGAATGTCACATCAACCAATCGTATGAGCGATGGTTACGAGCATATATCCATCCTTTTCAAGGATGTCACAAACCCTGATGTGCTCGAAATCACCACTTCATCTGATTCGAAACGCTGCTTCATCGACAATGTCGAAGTCAAGGCTGCCGTTTCTGCTCTCGTGTTGGGCGATGTCGATGGCAATGGCGAAATCAATGTCTCCGACATAGCATTGCTTGCAAGCTACATCCTTGGTAACGACCCCGATGGTTTTGTGTCTGCCGCAGCCGACTTCAACGCTGACGGCAGTATCGATGTGGGCGACATATCTTCCGTTGCCGCTTACATCCTTGCAAATGAGGCAGCCGAAGCTTTACGACGCCTGTGGTGATGCCTCAGTTGCAAAAAAATGGCAAAATATTTGGTGGAAAGATTAATAAAGCTTATATTTGGCACCAGATTATTGATGCTAACGATGTAACATACTAAATTAATAACAGAATTATGAAAAATCTAATGATTGCAGTTGCAATGCTTTTTGCAACAGTTAGTGCAAGCGCACAGACTCCAGAGACTGGTTCTCTGATGGTTCGCCCAATGGCAGGTGTTTCAATCTCTAACTTTGGAACAAAGGTGACAGTCGGCAGTTCTACCCAAGAGGCTGTAAACAAATGGGGCTTCACAGGTGGTGCTGAACTCGGCTATCAGGCTCTGTCATGGTTGCAGCCTTCTGTTGGTCTGCTCTATTCACGAGGGCACTGAAAAACCCTCTATAATTCGTGTCGTTTTTCCCACGCATATGCTAAATTTTCGATTTTGTGCCAGGTTGAATTAAATCACAATTGCTTTTTGAAATTTTGAAATTAGTCGAAAATATGTCTTTATTGGTCTTGTAAAGGCTTAATATGGGAGCTATGGGGCATTATCAATGACTACGCTATGCCTCCATAACCATTTTACGCATTTGTGAGGCGTATGATGCGTTTGAGATTGCATGCGAATACAGACAATGCTGTCTGCATCGTCATATTTTCCAAACCATAAGATGCTGCCCTGTCGAGACCGTAGTTGTTCTTGAGGTCAGAGTTCTTGGCTTCAATCTGGTATCGCTGCCTGAGCTTTTGCTTGAACTCATCGGTTTTCTCAAACTCTCGGTGCTTGACATTCAGTTCCGGAGGAATGGAAACGGTGTAGCACTTGGTCTTCGTTCCATTGTAGCAACCTTCCTTCAAGGGGCAGTTCCTGCAGATTTCCACATTGAAGCGGTATATGAACGATCCGTTGCGTCTCCCCCTGTCTTTGCTGTAAAAGGCCTTTCTGTAACATTTGCCTATTGCCATATGTCCTGCAGGACAGACCATCATGCCTGCATCCTTGTTGAAAACGAAACCGTCATCCTCAGAGTGCCCGGCCTCTTCCCTTTGCATTCGTGCATAGAGTTTGAAATCTCCGCCTTCTTCCTTAGAGTTGGCTGCAAGTTCCTGATTGGGAGTTCCGGCATAAGCCGTGTCCGCTATGATGCCTTCCACTTCCATGCCGTTCTCACGTGACTGTCGGACAAGAGCTCCGAGTTGCTTGCCGTCATTGGCTTCGCCCGATGTTACCACGACAGCAGTAACCAATCCCGATTCCTCGTCAAGGGCTATGTGTTCCTTCGTTCCGAAGAAAGGTTTTGTCGGTGTCTTGTAGCCAACGCGCGCGTCTTTATCCTTGGAGACCGTGAAACGTTCTTCCGTATCATCAATGGCTTCGGTCAGCAGTTCTGCCTTCTCCTTTACCTCCGGCAGCAACATGAGAAGTTCCTGAGACTTGGCGAACTCGAGCATATCCTTACAGAACGCCAGCATCTGGCTCACGTCGTCCATCGGTGGCGTCTTAGGTACCATTATCCCCAACTCATCACCACTGCTCCTCAATGACTTCTCAAGAGCCTTGACGCGTTTCATGAGAGCATCTTTCGGATGCATGTTGACTGAGCGCGCAATGGTATGTGTAGCATCAACGATTATGTTCTTGCCGAATCTGATGCCCTTCTCCTTTGCTATTTCTATAGTCTTGGAGAGAAGAAGATTCATCAGTTTTACGTCCTTGAGTCGCAGTTTGCGGAAATACGTCAGTGTACTTGGATCTATCAAGGTCCTGTCCTCAGGGACCATGTCAAGGAAATACTTGAAGGAAAGGTCGTACAGGCTACGTTCCACAACCCTGACATCAGACAGGTCATAGATTACTTTCAACAACAGGTACTTGAACATGCGAATGGGATCCTTGGCAGTCCTGCCGTTGTCAAGGGTGTAGTTGCTTACGACTTCTTCGTAAACGAATGTAAAGTCAACCATATCTTTCAACTGACGCAAAAGATTATCCTTGGGGACTACAATTTCGTACAAGTCACCATAAGGACTAAGACCAAGTTGCTGTTGTCGCTCTATCATATTTCTCTTTTGTTCCTTTACAATGTAAAGTTACAAAAATGAGATGACATGGGCAAGAAATTGATAATGTATTTTCGACTAATTTCAAAATGTCAAAGAACACTTGGCACTTTTTCAGTGCCCTCATTCACAGCAGGGTACTAAGTTCGAGATTACAGGTCAATCTGACTATTCTGTAAAGACTGACTACCTCGCAATTCCAGTTCTTGCAAACTTCTATGTAGCCGACGGTCTTGCTCTGAAAGCAGGTCTTCAACCTTGTTTCCTCCTTTCTGCAAAGACTGATGGTATTGACATCAAGGACAATTGCAACAGCTTCCAGTTGCAGATTCCAATCGGTGTTTCTTACGAGTACAACAACTTCGTTATCGATGGTCGTATGAACATCCCTGTAACAAAGGTTGCAAAGAAAGAGTATGATGAGGATGCTGTTAACAACGCTTTCTCAATCACTATCGGTTACAACTTCGAACTGTAATCCTGCTGGCTTGATGCAATGAATAAGCGAGGGCGTGTCCAAAAGTAAATGGACACGCCCTCGCTTTGGTGTTATGGTTTTACAAGCATGAAGTGTGGTCGGTAATGAAAAGGACGACATCCTCAAGAAAAATCATGGTATTGCATCATGATATGGTCGTATCAAGCCACAATATCATCGTATCATGCCATGATACCATCATATCATGCTGCGATGCATTTATGATGTATGTAGCGATAGCATCATGACGAATATACCATTATCCCAAATCGTCCATTAGACTGTTACACGCTAACAAGCCTTCTTTTTGTCATCTGTCTTGTCGCTTTTCAGTTACAATGGAACCCCATTGCGCCCTCAAATCAACAATACATCTG
>JAGHSZ010000111.1 GCA_018065565.1 Candidatus Colivivens caballi | reverse complement strand
AAGGCTTTCAGAGCTTCGCTTAGGGGCATTGTCGATGAAAAGTTCTTCCTATACAGACTTGCTATGATTTATGCTTACCCCCACTAAATTTCCACTGAGCCTCGATTGTTCGATGACTCGAATACTCGATTGCTCGGAATCTCGATAATTCGATTGCTTGATGCACCGATTGGGTTAGAAGTTGTTGTACTCCTGCTATTATTATATTACATTTTAATGTGTGTTGGCTCTATTAACACAATGAGCGGACACAAATTGTTGGCGTTGTTCTATTATTTGTGATTTTTTGCGTACCTTTGCACCATATTGTGTATATTAGCATAGGTATTAGTGAAACTCATTAAAAAACTTGACCTGTATGTACTGAAGAATTTCTTTACACTCTTCAGTGGTACTTTCTGCATTTGCCTTTTTGTGGTGATGATGCAGTTCTTGTGGCGTTTTGTTGATGAGTTGGTCGGTAAAGGTCTTGGCATGGGGATTATTGCAGAATTGTTCTTCTATGCTGGACTTACCCTTGTACCTCTTGCTCTCCCACTTGCTATTTTGCTTGCTTCGCTCATTTCTTTTGGTAATATGGGTGAGCGTCTGGAACTGTTGTCTATCAAGGCAGCGGGTATAAGTCTGTTCCGTACACTTCGACCTCTTGCATTCATCATGATTCTGATGTCTGCTGTTTCTTTTTATTTTCAGGACGTTGTTGCTCCTCATGCACAGCTGAGGGTTTATCAGATTCGCTATTCAATCATGCAGAAATCTCCTGAACTGGATATTCCAGAAGGTGTGTTCTATGATGGTATTGACTTGGTGAATCTGTATGTAAAGCATAAGAACAAGGAGACGGGAATGCTTTATGATGTTATCATTTACAACTTGATGGACGGAGTGAACAATGCTCATATTATTCTTGCCGACTCTGCAAATCTTGAAACAAGTGATGACAAACGAAATCTGTTGCTTCACCTTTATTGTGGCGAACAGTTCGAAAACATGCCAAACAGCAATATCATGCCAACAGGCAATGTGATGTATCGTCGTGAAACTTTTGGTGAAAAACATTTTGTCATCAATTTCGATACGAATTTCAAAATGGCTGACTCAGAAGCAGTGTCGAGCAGCGCTAATACAAAAGACATTGAGCAGATTCTTGCAACAATCGACACTCTTCAACATGAAGTTGACAGTTGTGGTCGTCGCTATTATGCTCAGATGAAGCAGGGTACGCTTTATGTGCCACAGCATTCATCGTCCAACACTTCAAATCAAGTTACAGAATATACTTCTGATAGGTATTTCACTGTTCAGTCAAATAATGAATCTACCTCTTCGCAAACTGCATCTGGTACTAATAACCAAAATAACGGTTCTGAATTGACAGTTACTAAAACCGTCAAGACAAAAGACAAAACCGCTAACACCGATGCTGAGACTGCAAAAGCCGATATTCAGTATGTTGACATTGACTCTCTGTTCGCTTCAAAGTCGGTTGGTGACAAAGGCGTAGTCATAGGCAATGCATTGCAGCGAGTACGACTTCAGGAGATGGATTCCCGTGCCTTGGCTGATATTATGAGTAATCAGCACCGTGCCATTCGTAGCCACTGGATTCAGTTCTGGACTGAAATCACGATGTCGCTTGCATGCCTTGTCTTCTTCTTCATTGGAGCACCACTTGGCGCCATCATCCGTAAAGGTGGACTTGGACTTCCAGTTGTTGTTTCAGTCATCATCTTCATTGTTTATTATGTCATCAACACAGGATGTACAAAAATGGCCCGTGAAGAAGAAATACCGATGTGGCTTGGTATGTGGGCCAGCACAATAGTGCTTGCACCTCTTGGTGCGTTCCTGACAGTCAAGTCAAACAACGATTCGGTAGTCTTCAATATGGACTCCTACCGTGCGTTCTTTGTGAAGTGGCTGGGCATTCCTCAGCATCGCCACATTTACAGAAAGGAAGTCATCATCAATGACCCTGATTATTCTGCAATTGCAGACCGACTTACAGCACTTGTTGCCGAAATCCGTACATACCGTCATGAACATCGCCGTATGTTGCCGTTGAAACTGATGGTTTATGTCATAAAGAATCAGAAGAATCCAGAACTTCAACATATAAATACCGAACTTGAAGCCATCATCGACGAATTGTCGAATACGAAAGACCGTAAGATGCTTCAGTTGCTCAATGAGATACCTATCTTGCGTATGTCACCACGACTCCACAACCGTCTGCGCAAAGAATTGCGGACAGTGGTCAACACATGCGATAAGATTGTAGAACTGATTAAAACCCAAGGGCTCTCAAGTTCAGTTTCAGTCGTTTCTTGTGATGACAAATAAATAAAGTTTCAATGAAAGATATAAAGTTCAGTACAATAGAAGAGGCAATAGAAGATTTTCGTCAGGGAAAATTTGTGATTGTAGTCGATGATGCCGATCGTGAAAACGAAGGCGACTTCATCACACCTGCCGAGATGATAGATTCTGACAAGGTCAACTTTATGTTGCGTGAAGGCCGTGGAGTGCTTTGTGCACCAATCACCATCAGCCGCGCCATCGAACTTGGTCTGCCTCATCAGGTGGTCAACAACACCTCCGTGCTTGGCACACCGTTCACCATAACGGTTGACAAACTCGAAGGCTGCACCACAGGAGTGTCAGCCGCCGACCGTGCAGCAACCATCCGTGCACTTGCCGACCCAGAATCAACACCTCAGACATTTGGACGCCCAGGTCACATCAATCCGTTGTATGCACAGGACAATGGAGTCATTCGCCGTGCCGGTCATACCGAAGCAGCCATCGACCTTGCCCGTCTTGCAGGTCTTCGTCCAGCAGCAGCTCTCATCGAGATTCTTAATCCCGATGGCACAATGGCCCGTATGCCACAGCTGATTGAGAAGGCAGAGCAGTTTGGATTGAAACTCATCCAGATAAAAGACCTCATTGCATATCGTCTCAATGGCAGCGGACAATCGGATTCAGCTGCAAATGCACAGGCCGACGGCACAGATTCACACCGTATTGATGAAAAAGAACTGCTCATCGAGCGTGGCGAAGAAGCCGACCTGCCTACTGATTACGGACATTTCCGCATCATCCCGTTCCGACAGAAGAACAATGGACTCGAACATGTTGCCCTGTTCAAGGGAACTTGGGAGAAGGACGAACCCGTGTTGGTCCGCATGCATTCATCATGTGCCACTGGCGACATCTTTGGCTCAAAGCGCTGTGACTGTGGTGAACAGCTCCATCGTGCCATGCAACTCATTGAGCGCGAGGGCAAGGGCTGTGTAGTATATCTGATGCAGGAGGGCCGTGGCATCGGACTCATGAACAAGATTGCAGCCTACAAGTTGCAGGAACAGGGACTCGACACCGTAGATGCCAACATACATCTCGGATTCGATCCTGACCTCCGCGACTATGGGGTAGGGGCACAGATTCTCCGTGAACTGGGAGTGAGCAAGATACGCCTCATCACCAACAACCCTGTGAAGCGTGTCGGTCTCGAAGGCTATGGTCTGGAAATCGTGGAGAATGTGCCAATCGAGATAACTCCAAACCAGTACAACGAGCGTTACTTGAAGACCAAAAAGGAGCGCATGGGCCATCAGCTCCATTTCCAGTAACATCAATCTTATAAATGACTTACACAAGTTTCGCAAGCTCAACTTGCACGAAAGACGAAAGACGCATCGGGACTTTGTCCCTACGAATCGATATTTCGCGAAGCTCAATATCTACGAAGATACTCAATCTTCATCGTAGCCCGCAAGGGCGATTGATTAACTGAGCAAGAACTTGCAAAAGTTGAATGACTTACACAATAACTAAATAAAACCAACAGAAAACTGTTAATTGACAAATTGCAAAAGATTATGGAACTATCAGCAAGACTTCAGAGACTTCAGCCGTCTGCAACACTCGCAATGTCGCAGAAGAGTAGCGAACTTAAGGCTCAGGGCATTGACATCATCAACATGAGTGTCGGTGAACCCGACTTCAACACCCCTGACCACATCAAGGAGGCTGCAAAGAAAGCCATTGATGACAACTTTTCACGATACAGTCCAGTTCCAGGCTATCCAGAACTGAAGAACGCCATTGTCAACAAGTTGAAGAACGAGAACGGACTCGACTATGCACCTTCACAGATTTTGTGCTCCAATGGTGCCAAGCAGTCTGTCTGCAACACCATCATGGCAATTGTCAATGCTGGCGACGAAGTAATTATCCCTGCACCTTACTGGGTAAGTTACCCGCAGATGGTACTTCTGGCAGAAGGCACACCAGTGTTTGTAGAAGCCACCATCGAGCAGAATTTCAAGATTACTCCTGAACAGCTTGAGGCAGCCATCACTCCACGCACCCGTGCACTCATCCTCTGCTCTCCAAGCAACCCTACAGGCTCGGTTTACAGCCGTGAAGAACTTGAAGCACTCAAAGAAGTGTTGCTGCGTCATGAAAATGTCATTGTCGTTGCTGACGAAATTTACGAACATATCAACTACATAGGCAGCCATGCATCAATGGCACAGTTCCCCGACATCCGCGACCGCGTCGTCATCATCAACGGTGTGAGCAAGGCATATGCCATGACCGGATGGCGTATTGGTTTCATCGCTGCACCCGACTGGATTGTAAAGGGATGCAACAAACTGCAGGGACAGTACACCAGTGGCCCATGCTCTGTAAGCCAGAAGGCAGCCGAAGTTGCATTTGCCGGACCACAGGACTGCGTCGAGACCATGCGTCAGTCATTCCAGCGTCGCCGCGACCTCATCGTAAGCCTTGCAAAGCAGATTCCAGGACTCGGAGTCAACGAACCGCAGGGCGCATTCTATCTCTTCCCAAAATGTTCAAGCTACTATGGCAAGTCTGCAACAGCAAACGGCAAGCAGTATGTCATCAACAATTCCACCGATTTTGCCATGTATCTGCTTGAGGTTGGCCATGTTGCCACAGTCGGTGGCGATGCATTCGGCAGTCCTGAGTGCTTCCGCATGAGCTATGCGACCAGCGACGAAAACATTGTCGAAGCCATGAAGCGCATCAAGGAGTGCCTTGCACTATTAGCATGATGGCATCGGGCATAAAGGCTTGACAAGAACGAAAATCATCGAGGACAGACCGTTGGGATGTATTGGCCACTCGCCATTCATCCAAACGGCTGATCCACAATTACCCAAATAACCAATATCCTAATCCCTAAAACAACCATTTATCATGAAAGCATTAGTAACAGTTCTGCTTGCATCATTGGCAATGATGGCTTGCACAGCACCTTCAAAAAAGTCAGAGGACGCCACCGAAAAGAAAGTCCTCGTGCTTTATTATTCTCAGACAGGAGCCACCAAGACTGTGGCAGAATACATCCAGCAGAAACTTGGCGCCGACATAGCTGAGGTCCAGGCAAAGGAAGCCTATCCAGAAGACTTTCAGCAGACTGTTGCCCGTGGCATGAAAGAGATGCAGGAAGGCGTCAACCCAGAACTGCTCCCTCTCGATGTCAATCCAGCCGACTATGATGTCATCTTCCTCGGCTATCCAATCTGGTTCGGAACATACGCACTGCCAGTCAAGACCCTTTTGCAGAATATCGACCTCAGCGGCAAGGAAGTAGTTGTGTTCAGCACATTTGGCAGTGGTGGACTCAATGAAAGCATTGCAGAACTTCAAAAGGCAGTCCCTGGCATCAACATCATTGGCAAACTTGGAGTGCGCAACGCATTGCTCGACCGTGTGCCAGCCGAAGCTGACCGTCTGCTCATCGACCTCGGAATGATGGAAGGCGAGAACGAAACACTTGCTGACTACTCCGAGCAACAGCCAGTTACAGAGGCTGACACTGCCATATTCAATGCCGCAGTGGGCGATTACCCGATGCTGAGTGCCACACCTGTCACAGTAGGCAGCCGCACCACATCCACATCTATCGACTACCTCTTCACTGCTGAAAATGCAGGACAGGACGGTCAGAAGTCAACCATTAAGGTATATGTGACAAAAGGTAAAGCCGAGGGCGACCAGCCAGTCTTCACACTGGTTGACCGTTAACATCCACTGCTCTGCTATCCAATCTACATCAAGCAAACATCATGAAGAAAATAGCAAGTTTTACGATCGACCACATTCGTCTGCTCCGTGGCATCTATGTATCGCGTAAGGACGAAGTGGGAGGCGACACCGTCACCACATTTGACATCCGGATGAAGGAACCCAATCGCGAACCCGCATTGACTCCACCTGCCATCCACACCATCGAACACCTGGCAGCCACTTTCCTCCGCAACCATCCAGTGTGGGCCGACCGCATTGTCTATTGGGGGCCAATGGGGTGCCTGACAGGCAACTATCTGCTGATGAAGGGTGACTTGCAGTCGGCCGACATCGTTGACTTGATTAAAGAGACATTCCAGTTCATTGCCGATTTTGAGGGTGACATCCCTGGCGCAACCCCAAGAGACTGTGGCAACTGGTCGATGCAGGATTTACCGGCAGCAAGGGCAGAAGCACAAAAGTACCTTGACGAGGTGCTCTGCTGCATCACTCCTGAAAACCTCAACTATCCGCAATAGAATTTCCCTTCACCGTCTCCACCATAATTGGCCAGCTGTTGACCAATTACCACACGAGCGGTGAACAATTGCCGCACGAGCATTGATAAATGCTCACATGAGCATAGAAGAATAGAAAAAGGTGTACACCATTTTACAGAAAGGTGTACACCTTTCTTGCGTTTGGTGTACACCTTATTCCGGTTTGGTGTACACCTTTTTTAATTGTCCACCGCTCGTTAGGGAAAACACGAGCGCTCGTTAAGGCATTTATCACCGCTCGTTAAGGCATTCATGAGCGCTTGTTAAGGCACTTATCACCGCATGTGCGACATAATATCTCCGCAAAGGAGTGCTTTTCGTTCTATACTTCTAAAATATGTCGAATGTTGGATGCCTGCATTGCTCAATGCGTTACGGGTGTTGGGCAAGAAGTAGTTCGTCACTTTTGCTGATAAAGAAAAACCGACTGACCTAAGCTTCGTGCTTAAAGTCAGTCGGTTGTAATGTCCTGTTAGAAACTCTTATAGCCATGGGATTTCATAATATGAATCCGAATCATCAGATGCAAAGAAATTGTCTGGTGGAAGGATAATCTTTGCTTTTGCCAGTCTTTCAAGATAGTCACAACGAATGGCGCTATTCTCAATTTCTTCCCTTCTGGCTTTGCTCATAGACAGAAACTCATTTTCCATTTCCAAACCAAGATGATGAATTTATGCCAACTCTTTGACAATCGCTTCATAAGGGTTAAAGCCTCTGTGCTCTATCCAAGGATTCTCTTTCAAGAGATTTTGCAGAGCATCGTGCTTGTCTTTGCCATATGCCCGCCCAAGCAGTTGACAATTCTCAATATCTTTTCCATCAGGTGCTTGCGTAAAGCCCTCTGTTGTGTAAAATATGTACTCTGCCATAATTTTTTTTATAAGTTAGTTCTTTTTTGAGGGGCATCTTCCCCCGTTGTCCAATAACGATTTGATTTATCTTCTATCGCTTGATGTTTAACCCAAATCGGTCATTAGGCTGTTACGCGCTGACAAGCCTTCTTTTCGTCATCTGTAATGTCGCTTCTCGGTTACAATGGAACCCCATTGCGCCCT
>JAGHSZ010000116.1 GCA_018065565.1 Candidatus Colivivens caballi | reverse complement strand
CTTTCTTCGGGGCGACTTGCGTAACTCTCTGCCGCCTTTGTGAACTTCGGGTAGTATGCCGAAAGGCAATTCACGATCTGTTTTCCCTGCACGGAATACTGCTGCTTAAATTCGTATAAGCTGAACATGGTCGCCTCCTAACAATCGTATAGAAAATCTTCCGCAGTTCGCACCTCTGAGTCAATCAGTTCCGCAAACTCTCGGTTGCTGAGTTCGTTGCGACGGTCTGTAAAGCAGTCCTCGCAAATCCATTCCTCGTTCTTGCCGGTGTCCCATAAGTAAAGTTCCTCGTCGGGCAGCATCTCCGCCAGAGATTCTGAGCTAAAAATTTTTTTAGCCATAACGCACCTACCACGGCTGAAAATTCTCTCCGCATTACTGTTTCTATTCTCGGTCAAGACAAGACTTGCCGTAGATGAATTTCGGGTCGTCCTTAACATCGGCGTTCATCAGTTCGACATACTCGCCAAGCACCTCGCTCAACATTTCGCTAAACTGCTTCTGCCTTTTCTCGCCCCAGCCCAATCGTCCGAGCGCGACATGGGCAAAGTCCGCTGTCATTTGCCTCGTGATGCGCTGAACATGGTAGCGATCAATCGCCTGCGCCTGCTTCAGTTTTTTTGCGTACTGGTTTTTCGGCATACCTTTCCTCCAATCTTGTTGAAGTCGCACCGTTTCTTATCTCCGTCGCACATACACTTGCGGACGAGATGCTTGTCCTTGTGGATTTCGTAGAGCACCCAACACGAGCTTGCTCCATTGTCGATATGGTAGAAGTTGCAAAACTCATTCTTCATATTCGTCTGACTCCAAGTTGAGTTTCTGTGCAAGCTGCTTGAGCTTCTGCGCTTTAATGGCATCGACATCCTTTGCAATGCCGTAGTGGACTTTCATCTGAGCGAGGAGAATTTCCGTGTCTGCGATTTCCTCTGCTACATGGAACCGGCTGCCCTGACCGATGAGGTCTTTGCAAATTTCTTTCTGAAGTTCGCTCAGTTCCTCGATGCACTTGACTTTCTGATTTTCCGCTCCGTAGCCATGCAGAGCGGTTGATATAATTCGTTTCGGGTCAGTCATGCCTTGCCTCCAAAATCTTTACTGCTTCATTCTTTGCTTTTTCAATTTCGCTTATCATTCCCTCAAGCGTGGTTGTTTCTGACTTAAAAATGTTTCGCTCAAACATATTTATCAATGCTTTATCAAACGAACTGAAATAACCGCTTACACGCTTTTCGTACATCTTTCCGGTTTTCTCGTTTTTCATTTCTTCGGTAATCCACACATTACGGCACTTGTCTGTATTAATGTAAAAGTTGTCGGCCTTTATCTTTGCCATTAATTTTCTCCCTCCTTATAAGCCTCCTCAATCATCCAGCCGAGATACACACGGGCTTTCTCAAGATCCTCGACACCGCCCTTGTCGCGCCATCTCCATATGTACTTGAGCACATTGCCCTTGCAGTAGTCCATGAAGCCGTCAGCGGTCATGCTTGCTTTGATAGCCTCGATGCACTCGATGCCGTTCTGCGTGTAGTGTGTCGGATGCTCCACGCTGTCGCCGACTTTGACGAACTCTGTTTCTTTTTCGGGAGGCTCATTCACTATTTCAAATTCATCCCTTAACCATCCCTCAACATTGCGAAATTCATAAGAGCCAAAGCCCTCGTGATATTCATTGTCTGTCGGGTCATAATAGTAGATAGAGAAATAAGGTTTTTTAGGAGTCCCACCGAGCTTTATCTCTGCAAAGTGCGTTCTGATTTTTTGCTTCTCAGGTTCTTTGCCAAAAATCAAGTCGTAATTACACTCGATAGACTTCTCATCAAGGCAATTTTCACCAGCAAGCCCTATATGCTCCAATGGGCAGCCGATACATTTCCCTCTACGACCGCAATATTCTACAATCGCATTGAACTTTCGTTTTCGTTCTTCTTTATCTTTCTTTATTGCGTGTTCAAGCTGTTCCTCTGCGTAGCTCGGTGTATGGTAGAACAGAATTGCGTATGCCGTTTCGATTTCTTCATCTGTCCAATCTCCCCAGTTTTTTCTTGGGCAAGTCAGCCCAAGTGTGAGATTGCAATTTTCGCAGCCGATCTGTGACAAGCAGTTGCCTCGTATGTATGTCAGTTTGTCTGATGTTGTCATTTACTCGACCTCGTTTCCATTGAATTTCCAGTAAACAGGTATCTTCGCTTTGTTCTCGCCAAAGAAGCAGCTTTTATCACGCAGAGGGCAGCCCTCGCAATGTTCGTGTTTCAAACATTCGAGTTGTATCACTCGCATACAAGCAACTAAGTATTTTGGTAGTTTCATTTTTCCTCCTTAAAACAAACTGATCTGTCCGGGCAACTGAGAGCCGTCATCGTTCAAGCAACTGCGGATTAAGTGAGCGATGACCTCGCAAGTCCATCCGTTGCCGAGCATCTTGTAGGCTTGGCTATTGCTGACAACGGAGAAGTCGTACCACTCAGGCACAGTCTGCAATCGCTTACATTCACTTACCGTCAATTGCCTAATGTTTTTCTCATCGCTTTCAAAATAAGCGTTTTCTTCCCACTTAGATTTCATTCCTCCAATATCGCCGTCAAAAGCGGCCTGGCCAAAACTCTTACCAAAATATCTTCTGCATAAGTATGATTGGCTACCGTCAAACCCAGCGTATCTTGCCGTAAGAACAAGAGATTTATCTCTATCAACCGTTCCACTATCAAGCGCATCTTTCAGCAGAATGCCTCTGTCCTCCGGCTGTTCCACATTGACTTTTGAATATGTGCCATCCTCGTTTCGCCTGCCCACCCAATAGAGCCTCTGTCTATTCTGAGCTGAAACGAGTGCAGAGTTTATCAGCACCGCTTCAAATCCGAATGTATCATCAATGCTTGCCCTGATTTGCTTGCTCATGCTCTTGTTGTTCTCATAGATGAAATACTTCGGTTTCGCTTCTTTCAAGGCTCTGACATACTGGCTGAACAGTTCCCATCCCATACCGCTGGCAACGGTTTCTCTGTTCTTGGTCTGTGCTATGCTCCAGTATGTGCAAGGCGAGCCGCCCACAAGGAAGTCAACTCCCTCGTACTGCGTGAAGTCTGCCTTGAACACATCACCATGTTCTTCAATCATCGGGAAGTTATGCTGTGCTGTCTTTATCGCATACTTGTCGATTTCGTAGGCATCGTAGCTTTCGACCTCGACTCCGGCTAACTGCATCGCAATCATTCCGCAAGCCATTCCATCGAATAAACTGAGTATTCTCATTCCTCGTTTATCTCCCTCCACAACAAATCGCCCTGATGTACGGCATCTCGCACCGTGTCGAGCTTCACAATCAGCCGTGACAGTTTGAGCATTAGTAAGCTCCAAAGTTTAGTCATTTCAACACCTCGATTTCAATATACTGTGCGCCAAAGTTAACGCACTCGCTTTCCGTGTCCATGAATATGTCGATGCGGTTTCCCTTTATCAGACCG
>JAGHSZ010000065.1 GCA_018065565.1 Candidatus Colivivens caballi | reverse complement strand
TTCCACAAGCGTCGTCGCAAGGGCTACAAGAAGCTCCGCGGTCATCGTCAGCAGTTCACAGAATTGACAATCAAGAGTGTTGTCGCTTAAGTTTAACCATTAAAACCAGACAGAAACATGGCACATAAAAAAGGTGTAGGTAGTTCTAAGAACGGCCGTGAGTCACACAGCAAACGACTCGGTGTTAAATTGTTCGGTGGTCAGTATGCTAAAGCTGGTAACATCCTCGTTCGTCAGCGTGGCACAGTACACTATCCAGGTAAGAATGTAGGTATCGGTAAGGACGACACTCTGTACGCACTTACTGACGGCATCGTAACCTTCAAGCGTGGTTACAAGGACCGTTCTACAATCTCAGTCATTCCTGTACAGGCTGAAGCCTAAATGCGTGACTGCCCCTCTTCGCCGTGTCCACACAAACGGACAGACGAGAGGAAAGAAACGGAACAAGACTGGTTGTTCTCTCACAAGAGAATAGCCAGTCTCTTTTTTTGCAAAAACCACACACGCCAGCAGCAATTTAGTCAACTAAATTCAAAAACATGCGCACATTCACACTAATATCATCAAAAGTTTGTAACTTTGTAGTCGAATTTGCATAAGTACGCACGAATGAAAAGATTATATATCGAAACATACGGCTGTCAGATGAACACTGCCGACAGTGAAGTCATTGCTTCCATCATGAAGATGGCAGACTACACAACTACCGACAACATCGACGAAGCCGACGCCATCCTGCTCAACACCTGTTCCATCCGCGACAATGCCGAGCAGAAGATATTCAACCGTTTAGAGACACTCCACAATCAGCACAAGAACGCATCGAAGGCAGCGGCTCACCGCATCATCGGTGTCGTCGGCTGCATGGCAGAACGCATGAAGGAGGAACTCATCGAGAACCACCATGTTGACATCGTTGCCGGTCCCGATGCCTACCTGTCGCTGCCTGAGCTGTTTGCATCAGCCGAACTGGGCGAGAAAGCCATCAATGTGGAACTCTCAACAACCGAAACCTACAAAGATGTCATCCCTGAACGCATCTGCGGCAACCACATATCAGGATTCGTAAGCATCATGCGCGGATGCAACAACTTCTGCCACTACTGCATCGTGCCTTACACCCGAGGACGCGAACGCAGCCGTGATGTCGAGTCCATCCTCAACGAAGTGCGCGACCTCCACGACCGCGGTTTCAAGGAAGTGACACTGCTCGGTCAGAATGTCAACAGCTACAAGTTCACCCCTGTCGCAACCGACGCAGAGCCTGAACCACAGGCAATAACCTTCCCTAAACTTCTCCGCATGGTAGCAGAGACAGTGCCCGACATGCGCATCCGCTTCACCACCTCACACCCGAAGGACATGAGCGACGAGACACTCCATGTCATAGCCGACACTCCAAACATCTGCAACCACATCCACCTGCCAGTACAGAGCGGAAGCAACCGGATACTGAAACTCATGAACCGCAAATACACACGCGAATGGTATCTCGACCGCGTGAACGCCATCCGTACCATCATCCCCGACTGCGGCCTGACCACTGACATATTCAGTGGCTACCACTCCGAGACCGAGGAAGACCACCAGATGTCGCTATCACTCATGCGCGAATGCCAGTACGACTCTGCATTCATGTTCAAGTACTCCGAGCGTCCAGGCACCTACGCCTCACGCAACCTGCCCGACGACATCCCAGAGGACATCAAGGTGCGCCGCCTCAACGAACTGATTGCCATGCAGAACCAACTGTCGGCAGAAAGTTATCGCCGCGACATCGGCAAGACCTTCGAAGTGCTCGTAGAAGGCGTCAGCAAACGCTCGTCCGACCAGTTGTTCGGTCGCACACAGCAGTATAAGGTAGTGGTGTTCGACCGTGGCAACCACCACATCGGCGACTTCGTCAAAGTCAGAATCACCGATGCAACATCAGCAACCCTCAAAGGTATCGAGATTTAGTCCCAAACACACACATACGACTATGGCAAGAAAACATCATCATGTGCCAGGCATATTCAGCACACAGTTCATCACATCACTCATCAGCATCAGTCTGGTGCTCATCCTTTTAGGAACCATCGTTCTGTTCGTGCTCAGTGCAAAGAACCTCTCGGGCTACGTCCGCGAGAACATCAACATCACAGTCATCCTCAACGACGACATCAGCAAGGACGACATCAGTTGGTTGCAAGAAAACATACAGAAGCAGGAATATGTCAAGACCTTGAAATACATTAGCAAGGAGGAAGCACTCAACGAGCAGTGCAATGCCATGGGCACCGATCCATCAGAATTTCTCGGCTACAACCCGTTCACTGCATCATTCGAAATCAAGCTCAAAGCAGAATATGCCAACTCTGCCGACATACGCAAGATCATACGCCAGGTTAAGACCACAAACAAGGTGATGGATGTAGTCTATCAAAAGGAACTGATGGACTCCGTCAACTATAACATCCGCAAGCTCAGCGTCATACTCCTCATCATTGCCGGACTGTTCACTTACATATCGTTTGCGCTCATCAACAACACAGTGCGCCTCACAATCTTCTCCAAGCGTTTCCTCATCAACACAATGAAACTCGTCGGAGCCAGTTGGTCGTTCATCCGCCGTCCGTTCCTCGAACGCGCATTCCTGCTGGCAGTGATTTCGGCATTCATCGCCGACGCCATCATCATCGGTGGCATCTACTGGCTTGAAGGGTACGAACAGGAAATCCGTCAGGTCATCGGCACCAACATACTCGCCATCACCGGAGTTGCAGTGCTCGGATTTGGTATCCTCATCACCTATCTCTGCACATTCTTCTCGCTCTCACGCTATCTGCGCATGACCAGCAACGAACTCTACCACATCTAAAAACCAAAAGTATAAATTAAATCGAAAAGTATAAATTACGGCTCAACACTCGCCCTTGCACCCAACAGTTGCAAGGGCGAGTGTTTTTATGATCAAGGTATCTTCGTAGATATTGAGCCTCGCGAAATATCGTTTCGTAGTGACGAAGTCCCGATGCGTCTTTCGTACAAGTGGAGTCTGCGGAACTTGTAATATATATGTATTATCCCAAATCGTCCATTAGACTGTTACACGCTAACAAGCCTTCTTTTTGTCATCTGTCTTGTCGCTTTTCAGTTACAATGGAACCCCATTGCGCCCT
>JAGHSZ010000054.1 GCA_018065565.1 Candidatus Colivivens caballi | reverse complement strand
TGACCTGCAACGATGTCGTCAGCAGAGAGTGTGAGAGTTGCAGAATTTACTTCAGCTGCGAGGATAGTCTTAGCCTTGCTTCCTTCTTCGTTGCCATAGAGGATGAAGTTTGCAACACCACTGATATCATTTACATTGATTTCTTCGTTGCCATCAAAGTCTGCTGCAGCTGCATCGAATGGTTCTGGTTCATCGCCAAGGATGTAGCTTGCTATTACACTGATATCTGCACCGTTGATCTCACCATTTTCGTCAGCATCGCCTGCAATAGAGTTGTAAGGGTCGCCACTGACCTTCTTTGCACTTTCGTCACCGTAGTATGTGAGTGTGAATGTGTCGAAGATTGACCAGTCTTCTGAAATCTTTTCGCTCTTCTTGACACCGATACGGAGTTTTCCGTCCTCGCCGACTTTCACGATGATGTTGTTGTCTTTGTACATGCCGTTTTCGAACCAGTTGACAGCAGCTGCCATTGTGTTTGGAATAACCTTGTCAGAACCGTACTTCGCAGTGGCACCACCGAATGATTCAGTTGAAGCAACAGCACCTGCGCTGATTGCATAGATGCGGTTTGAATATGAACCTTCACTTGTTTCCGCATAGATAAATGCGTGGCGCTTTGCATTTGAGCCCTGTGCTGATTCGATGTCATAGTCGTTTGATGAAGTTCCACGACGGTAGAATCCGTCAACACCTACTTTGTATGTGCCTGCTGGCAGACCTGTGATATCCTGATAAGTGTCGAACGCCATATTGTAACGCTCTGCGCAAGCAGCTGTTGTGCCACCAGCACCGAAGCCACTTCCTGTCCAGCCTGTGAAATCACCGATAACATCAAAGGTTGCATTTACGATGACAGAGCTCATGTCGGCAGGATTTTCGTCTGTAACCTTCTCCTTAGGAAGAGTGAGGGCAACCATTGCAGTGCCGACAGCCTCAATCTTAGCCTTTGCTTCGTCGAGTGAGTAAGTACCATTTTCGAGAGCTTCAGAGATTTCTTCGATGAGTGTTGCAGCATCGTCGAGTGCATCTTCGCGTGCTGTCTCAGCATAAGTCTCGATAGCACCTTCGAGTTCTACGAGAGCATCTGCGAGGTCGGCATAAGCCTGGATACATTCTTTGGCATTCTTTGATGCCTCTGTCATAGCCACATAAGCATCGAACATTGTATTGCCGTCACCTACTGTGATTGCGCTGTATGCATCGTCGATTGTGTTTTGGAGAGCCTGCTTGTCAGCTTCGCTCATTGGCTTTTCTTCTGCAAGGAGGGCTTCGTTTTCTTCAATGAGTTCAGAAAGGAGTTCAGTGAGTTTGTCGGCATTCTTGCCCCAGTAAGTCAGGCGGAAGTTGTCCCAGAGTGTCCAGCGTCCGGTTTCAGTACCATCAATTGAACGGATACCGATGCGGAGTGAGTCACCTGTTACGAGACCATAGACTGAGTTGTCGTAGTCACCAAGTGAGAATGCAGCAGAAGCTGATGTCATGCCGTTTGGAATATATACGGTTGAACCTTCCCATTCTGTACTTGAACAGTTACTAGCGAGGTTTTCAGTGTAGTGGTGAGCACCGATGCTCTTAATCTTTGCCTGCTTATCGTTTGCATAGATGTATGCACAGATTGCAGAGTTGTCGTCAGGATTGTTCATGTAGTCGGTAAACGATGTTACGGTGTTGTCGTTTGGACGGTTGAAGCCCTGAGCTTTAAGTTCATAAACACCAGTAGGAACTACGATGTCCTGATAGAAGTCGAAGTTGTCGTTCCAGCGTTCAACACATGGGTTGAAGTTGTCAAGAGCAGCATCACAGAGGCCACCCCATGAACCGTCGGCATACTTAGGGTCATGGCTCCATCCTGTGAGTTTGTTGTCGAAGTTGTTGTTGACAATGAGTGAAGTGACATCGCCACCTTCCTTAACTGATTCCTTACGGGCCTTGGCAATGAGGTCGCGAATGCGCTGAGCCTCTGCAAGGATTTCTTCAGTTGACATCAGACCTGCTTCGAGAATTTCCTCTTCGTAAGTGAGGAGGTAGTCAGTGAGTTCGTCGGCTGCATCGCCGTAGAGTTCCTCTGTGCCAAGTGCTTCGGCTACTTCATCGACAACCTTGCGGTATTCCTCGTAAGCGTTGTAGTTTGCAGTGATGGTGTCGAGTGCTGCAAGGAATGTAGGGATGTAGGCAATGATGTCCTCGGCAGTAGTCTTCGCCTTAGCTTCTGCAAGGATGCCGAGATACCATTCGAGGAGTGACTTTTGTGTGTAAACATCACTGTCCTCAAAGTCAGGAGCATTGTCAACGATTGCGTCAATCCAGAACTGGTAAGAACCGATGCCGTTGCCCATGTAGAGGAGCTGTGCATCATCGACACCTACCCATTGGGTTGAGTTTTTAATGATTTCAAGACCACAGTCCATTGTGTTTGAGTCAACCATTGCGATGACTGAACCCGGTCTGATGTTCACATAGTCAACATACTTCTTTGTGTCGTTGGCATAGATGTAGCCTTCACCACCCTGGAGACCAACTGAAAGGCCGAACTGGTAAACGCCGTTAGGCATGTCCTTGATGGTGTAATGCATCTTGCCTGAGAACACATTTGGATTCCAGTTTTCCCAGAAATTTGTAGTGTCTTCCATCTTGCCAGCAGTGCCACCAGTCTGGTTGTTCTGTGCGCCAGTTGTAGAAACCCAGCTGCCGATACCGTTTTCGAAGTCCCATACATCAAAGAATGACGCTGTCACATCCTGTGGATCTTCTGGTGTAGCAGCAGCCTCCTTATATGCATTGATTTTGCTTGTAACAGAAGCAATTGCATCGTTGAGGGCTTCAAGTGAAGAATTAGTGTCGGCAAAGACATTCTCTTCGTCAGTGACATCAAGTCCGTAGCCCTTTGCCTCTTCGATGAGCTGACTGAGTTTCATTGCTGCTTCATAGACAGTGACTTCGCTCAGGTAAGCATCATAAGCCTCTTGGCTTACAAGCTGCCAGTCAATTGCGATGTTCTCAGGTGCGTCTGCATCAGTGCTGAGCAGACCGTTGAGGATGGTTGCTGGTGCAGTTCCGAGGTCATAGCCGAAGTAGCAGTCAGGGTATAACCCTGGCTTGTAGGTTGGGTTGAGTTCACTGCACGTCAGACGGAAAGAACCATCTGCGGCAACGATGATGTCCCACATGAAGTTTGGCTGTGAACCGTGGTCGCAGTAGCATGCGCCTGCTTCGTTGTCGATGAACACGATGTTCCAGCTCTTCTTGGCGATTGTTGAGTCGTTGAACAGATAAGTCTTTCCGTTCCACTCCTCACCGTCAACAGTGTACTTTGAGAAATAAACTTTGAGGGCACCGGTAGTCGTGATACTTGCACGGGTTCCCCAGTCGTTGCCTTCGGTGAAGAAAGCACCAGCGTCCTTGTTGTAGAGATAGGAATAGTCGGTCTGACTGCCTTCATGGAAAGGCACAGCCTCAGGAACCGGCTTCACCCACTGTGCGAATGACACAGCGCACATCAACAAAGAAACTGCTAAAAGAAGTAATTTCTGTTTCATAAATGATTACTGAATTTGATTGGTTAATAATAAGTTAATTTGGTTTATATTAGATGTTCAATGATTTAGGCAGACCATAAGTCACACCTATAATGATATGTGCCCAATATCAATTGGGGCATGTATTGTCAAATTGCTAGTAACGATATAATTGCACGATTTGTTTGATTGCTGTGCAAAGATGATAATTAGGGAATGTCGTTTTATACAGAGAAATTAATTTTGATTGACGAGGGTATGCCTACCGAGGTTGCCCTCGTCTGCTATTTTTCGTAGTTTTGTTGTTATTT
>JAGHSZ010000124.1 GCA_018065565.1 Candidatus Colivivens caballi | reverse complement strand
TAGGGGAATTCCCCTACACAATGACATTCGTTCTTATTCGTGGCAATATGGCATACTATCAAGTTTATAAAAGCGTAGACCTTCAACTCTATTCATCCGCTTCTGAGGTCCTGAGAAAACCCTTGTTGGTGAACTTGTAGAATGACTGCCTACGCCGGTATGTTGTACGTATCTTCGGAAAAGTGTGCCTTGAGGATATAATATACCCTCATGCACACCCCGGGATACCATTATTGCATACCCGTAGCATCCACTTCTGACATTGTCTTTGACCAACAATTGAAATTTCTCAGGTTTCAGAAAGCCAATTGACAAAGCATCGATGACGCTTTTACATTATGTAGTGTCTTGCCCATCCGCGTATTTTAGATAGCACGGTGCAGACTCGCACACCGCAAAGATACGGCTCAGTGGAAATTTAGTGGGGGTAAGCATAAATCATAGCAAGTCTGTATAGGAAGAACTTTTCATCGACAATGCCCCTTAGCGAAGCTCTGAAAAACTATTAAAAATCGTATTTTATACAAACATGCGGCACCATCTGAGACTATTAAAAGCCAATAAGACAAACATATAATTGCGTGTTATCTTATTGGCTTTCAGTATATTAAGACGAAAGTTCTATGTCAATACTCCTCTTCGTCCCACATGAAGTCCTCATTTGATGGGTAGTCGGGCCATATTTCTTCTATGCTTTCATAGACATCGCCTTCGTCTTCTATCTCTTGCAGGTTTTCAATTACTTCGAGTGGAGCGCCAGAGCGTGTGGCATAATCCAGCAGCTCATCTTTTGTTGCTGGCCATGGTGCATCTTCAAGATGTACAGCTAATTCAAGTGTCCAATACATAACTTTTTCTCCTTTCTTTTTTGTTAAGAATTCTATAGGGTACTAATTTAGGGCGCAAAAATACAACATTTTATCATATATGACAAGTATTCTGCCAAAAATTTTCTTCAATGTTGTCGATATTGTTCATTTTTCTGCCTAAAACAAAGAGATAATCCGACAAACGATTGATGAATTTGAGCAAAATGGTGTCCTGCGGGTCGGCTTCGCCTGATGCCGAAGCATGCAATGTGCTGAAGAGCGAGACTATGCGACGCTCTGCCCTGCGGCACACGGTTCGGCAGACATTGCACTGCGACGAACTGACACCACCTCCGGGAAGCACAAAGTTGTTGAGGCGTGGCAATGTTGCATCGATGCGGTCGATGTCATGTTCGAGCCGTACCACCATGGCGTCGGTGACTATGCTCTTCTGATGCAACTGGGTCTGGCTCTGGTCGGTTGCCAGATATGACCCGATGCAGAAGAGGGTGTTCTGAATCCAGAGCAGTTCTTCACGGTCGAAATCGGTGGTTGATATCAGCAGACCGATGTGGCTGTTGAGTTCGTCGATTGTGCCATAGGCTTCGAGTCGCTGATCGTCCTTTGATACTCGGATGCCACCCACAAGGCTTGTGGTGCCGGCATCGCCTGTCTTTGTATATACCATATTTTTTATTTATTTAAGTTTCGCATGCTCAACTCTGAACGAAAGACGACGAAGATTGAGTATCTTCGTTTGCGACGACCGAATGACTGAATGTCATGAGGTTTGCGACGACTCGGCGTTTATGCCGACAAAGGAGTTCCTTCAAAAGCGTTTATGCCGACAAAGGAGTTCC
>JAGHSZ010000128.1 GCA_018065565.1 Candidatus Colivivens caballi | reverse complement strand
GTTCAAAAAACTCCTTTGTCGGCATAAACGCCGAGTTGTCGCAAACCTCATGACATTCAGTCATTCGGTCATCATAACGCTAATGAACGATTTGGGATAATATATGTCTGTTTTGCCAAATCTGTCCGCGCTGTGCTGAATGAAAAGTATGCCTTGCCACTCTCATGGCATAGCCACGAAAACACTGATTGCTTGTCCCGTCGGGATATGACGAAACGATTTTGTTGGAGATTTGTTGAAGATAAGGTTTGGTGGTGCAAACATTTTTTCGTAATTTTGCCGAATAAAAGCAGAAAACGATATGGATTTAGAACAGATACGGCAACGGCTGGAATCGTGCGACAGCCTGTACCGCACCATCGGCATCCAGTTGGTTTCGACTCCCGACGCCACGACCTGCATGGCAACGATGAAGGTGGATGGACGCAACTGTCAGCCGTTCGGGGTACTCAGTGGTGGTGCTTCACTTGCTGTGGCAGAGACACTTGCAGGATGCGGTTCGTATGCCCTGTGTCCGGAAGCACGGGCATGTGTGGGGCAGAATGTGCAGGGCAACCACCTCCATGCTGCCTATGTGGGCGAGACCGTCACTGCCGTGGCACGACTGATGCACAAAGGCAAGATGTCGCATGTGTGGCAAGTGGAAATCAGCAACGAGGAGGGACAACTCATCAGCATCATCACCGTGACAAACTGCATCATACTATGAGTTTCGCATATTATCGTCTGCCATATTCCAACACTTACACCAAGGTGTGCCAGGACGACGAGCCACTGATGCTCGACTCGTTTGACCACCTTGCGGGAAAGGAAGGATTTGTCATTGCCCCATTTGCCATCAGCCAGCAGACTCCGCTGATTGTGATGAACGGACAGATGACTCATGCCACCGTCCCATCCATCGACGGTGCAGCACCACGGACGGCAAACCGGCAGTGTGCCGATGCCGTTGACGGAAAGTATGCCCACGACTTCGACACATTCCACAGGGCAGTGTCGTCGGGACAGTTCCGCAAACTGGTGCTTGCCCGTACCAAAGAAAGCAGCCTGACGGCAGAGCCCGATGTCGAGCAGATGTTCTTCACCCTCTGTCAGGACTATCCGAGAGCAATGGTGATGCTGTTCAGCACTCCGCAGTCGGGCACATGGCTGATTGCCTCGCCCGAGATTCTGGTCGAGAGCCAAGGACCCTACCTCTGCACCATTGCACTGGCTGGCACCATGCCGATGGACGAGGGACTGCCACAGTGGAGCGAGAAGAACAAGCACGAGCAGCACATCGTGGAGCAATACATCGAAAACACCATCACGCCTCTGTGCAGCAACATCATCAAGGACGGACCGCGCACAGTACGCGCCGGACAGCTGATGCACCTGCGCACCGACTTCCATTTCCTCCCAAACAAGGGAGTGGGCATCGGGGCACTGGCGGCACGGCTGCACCCCACTCCCGCCGTGTGTGGAATGCCAAAGGCAGAGGCACATCGGTTTATCCTCGACAACGAGTCGATCGACCGCCGCTATTACAGTGGTTTTGCCGGTCCGCTCAACCTCTTTGGCGAGACCCACCTCTATGTGTCGCTGCGGTGCATGTGCATCAACGGCAACCACCTGACCTGCTATGCCGGCGGCGGCATCATGCCCGACAGCAATGTCAACGAGGAATGGCACGAAACGGAAATGAAGATGATAATAAAATAACACAGAGTAACGGGATTATCCCATTTCACAGAAGTGTTTTAATAATCCCGTTCACAGAGAATGCCATTGGCATTACCGAGTTCGACAGAGCCATGCGGACACACACTCAGTGTCCTCTCCATGTGCCACAGGCACACTCTGTGAAAAGGTTTGTAAAATAGATAAATGAAAACCTTCTCTGTGTTGATTGATAAGAAAGCTCTAATCTCTATTGCGAAGAAGCGATTCGTCAACAGAGCAAGAACTTGCGAAAGTTGAATAAATACACTATAATGTACAGCAATAAGACTAATGTAAACATACTGACCAGCATTCTCGAACAGAACTGCGTGGAACACATCGTGGTATGTCCGGGAAGCCGCAATGTGCCACTGGTACACAACTTCAACGAGAGTCCACAGTTTCAGTGTCACCCGGTCACCGACGAGCGTTCAGCAGGATTCACGGCACTGGGCATTGCACTCACATCGCCATCCACACCCGTGGCAGTGTGCGTCACAAGCGGTTCAGCATTGCTCAACCTTTTGCCTGCCGTAGCCGAAGCAGCCTATCAGCATCTGCGGCTCATCATCATATCTGCCGACCGACCGGCACAGTGGATTGACCAGCTCGACGGACAGACACTGCCGCAGCATCGGGCATTGGAGCCTTATGTGGCAAAGAGTGTCAGTCTGCCCGAACCTACCGACGACGAGGGACGCTGGTACTGCAACCGACTGGTCAACGAGGCATACATTGCCATGCAACGCACCAACCGTCCCGTTCACATCAATGTGCCGATATCAGAACCGCTGTTCGACTTCGAAACCGAAGAACTTGAACAGGAACGCATAGTAAGTTATGTGGATTGGAGCGACGACTTCAACAAGGAGACCATCAGCCTCTATCAGCGCAAGGCACGACGCCCTATGGTCATCATGGGTCAGGTGCCACGGGGCATCATACCCGACGACTACACTCAGGAACTCGAAGAGAAGGCAGTGGTGCTGTACGACCAACTGTCCATCGACGAAATGCCGTGCTACCTGACCGACCAGATGCTCTGTGCCATGGACGGCAAGGACAAGGCTCTCATGCCCGACTTCGTAGTCTATTTCGGCGGCAACACAGTGAGCAAGCGGCTGCGCCAGTTCATGCGCCGTCTGCCCAAAGGCTGCCATGTGGTAATGGTCGATGCCGAGGGCGAGCTGAGGGATGTAGGCATGAACGCCGACTTCCTGATACACGGCCAGATGGAGCAAGTGGTCAAGGACATCTACATGACATGGCTCTACGACTACGAACCCGCCAGCAAGTACATCAACGCATGGTACGACCTGCGCACCAAGGTGGAAGAACTGCACGAGCAGTACCGCCCCGACTATTCATCAATGTTGGCAGTCAAGTTGTTTGAGGAACGATATGGGGAAGAAGGCGGATTGATACACTATGCCAACAGCATGGCGGTACGACTGGGCTGCATCTATGCACAGCACTACATCTACTGCAACCGCGGAGTGAACGGCATCGAAGGTTCGCTCAGCACTGCCGCAGGGGCTGCACTCGCCTATCAGGATGCATCCGACGATAAAATCTATTGCGTGACCGGCGACCTCAGTTTCTTCTACGACGAAAACGCCCTGCTGCAACAGCAACTGACCGGCAACCTCCGCATCTTGCTTCTCAACAATCACGGTGGAGCCATCTTCAACACCCTGCCGGGACTCGCTGCATCTGACGAGCGCGACCAGTTGGTTGCCGCTCACCACGACCTCAACGCAGAGGGCATCTGCCGACAGTGCGGACTGACCTACAAGCAAGTGGATTCGTTGGCAAAACTCTACAACGGCATCGACTGGCTGGGCACAGTCAAAAGCGACCGCCCAGTTGTGGTCGAAGTGATGACCAATGCCGACGACGACAAGCGGGCGTATGAAGAATACTTTGAGAGATTTAAAACAATTAAATAACACAAGTTTCGCAAGCTCAACTTGCACAAAAGACGAAACATGGATTGGAAAAAGATAAAAGACTTCAAGGAGATAATGCTTGAAGAATGTGACGGCATAGCAAAGATTACGATTAACCGTCCACGCTACCGCAACGCATTCACCCCACTGACCACCTACGAACTGTCGCAGGCATTCTCGATTGTGCGCGAACGGCAGAGCGTGCGTGTGGTGCTACTCACAGGTGCCGAAACACCCCGTCAGCCAGGACAGACCGATGAGGAATGGCTTCGCACTCAGGCATTCTGTTCAGGTGGCGACATGCATGTGAAAGGCCGTGGCGGCTACATCGACGAAGAAGGCGCTCCACGCCTGTCGGTACTCGATGTGCAGATGCAGATTCGCCGTCTGCCAAAGCCAGTCGTTGCCATGGTCAACGGATTTGCCATCGGTGGCGGCCATGTGCTCCACCTGGTGTGCGACCTCACCATTGCCGCAGAAAACGCACGCTTCGGTCAGACAGGTCCGAAGGTAGGTTCGTTCGATGCCGGATTCGGTTCGTCCTACATGGCACGCATCGTAGGTCAGAAGAAAGCACGCGAAATATGGTTCCTCTGCCGCCAGTATTCAGCACAAGAGGCAGAACGGATGGGCATGGTCAACCGCGTGGTGCCACTGGCACAACTCGAAGACGAATGTGTGGCATGGGCACGCGAAATGATGCGTCTCTCCCCTCTCGCACTGCGGATGATCAAGGCAGGACTCAATGCCGAACTCGACGGACAGGCTGGCATACAAGAACTTGCTGGCGATGCCACTGCACTCTACTACATGCTCGATGAGGCACAGGAGGGTGGCAAGGCATTCCTCGAAAAGCGTACACCCGACTGGTCGAAATTCCCTCAATTGCCAATGTAAGGACATAAAGCCGTTAGCGCAGGAACAGCATGATTTCAATCAACCTAACAGAAAAGACACTACACTTCAAGCGGCCGGCACGCACATCGCGGGGCGAATACACCGAGCACCGTCTGGTTCTGGTCACGATGACCGACGAGAACGGCAATGTGGGCATAGGCGAATGTGCCCCACTGCCCGACCTTTCGTGCGATGCCCATGCCTACGACGACCTTGGGCAGGTGGCTGCCCTCATCGACAAAGCCGTCGGCAGCGACGACTATGTGGAGGTGCTGCGGCCTTACCCGGCACTGTTGTTTGCATTGGAGTCGGCAATGTATGCCATTCATCAGTCGCCCATCCTCTACGACACACCATTTGCACGCGGAGAGGTGGGAATACCGACCAACGGACTGGTGTGGATGGCTTCGTACGACGACATGCTCCGTCAGGTACGCGAGAAACTGGCAGCAGGGTTCCGCTGCATCAAACTCAAAATCGGAGCCATCGACTGGGAGGAAGAGATACGCCTCATCAGCCTTATCCGCAAAGAATTCAGCCGCGACCAACTGGAACTGCGCGTCGATGCCAACGGTGCATTCACGCCCGACAACGCCATGCAGAAACTGCGCCAACTGGCTGAATACGATATACACAGCATCGAACAGCCCATCCGTCAGGGACAATGGGAGGCGATGGCACTGCTGTGCAAGAACTCCCCTGTGCCCATCGCACTCGACGAGGAACTCATCGGAGTGAACAGCCTGGAAGAAAAGTGCCGTCTGCTCGATGCCATCCGCCCTCAGTATGTTGTCATCAAACCGACACTGCACGGAGGCATGACCGGCACACTGGAATGGGCAAGCGAAGCACAGAAGCGAGGCATCGGGTCGTGGATGACCAGTGCGCTGGAAAGCAATGTCGGACTGCGCAATGTGGCACTGCTCTCTGCACGGATTTACGGTACGGAAAACACATTTCCACAGGGACTCGGCACCGGACTGCTCTTCACCGACAACATCGATGCCGACATCGAACTGTTAGGCAACCGCGTGTGGGCAGGTTCGCCACTGGTCAGTGTTCACACCAGCGGCAGCACAGGCAAGCCGAAGGAGATGATGGTGGAACGCCGTCGGATGTTTGCCTCGGCACGCATGACCTGCGACTTCCTCGGTCTGCACCCTGGCGACACAGCACTGCTCTGCATGTCAACCGACTACATAGCGGGCAAGATGATGGTGGTGCGCAGCCAGGAACGCGACATGCGGCTGATTCGTGTCGCTCCGTCCAACCACCCACTCGCCACCATCGGCGACACCCACATCGACTTTGCCGCAATGGTGCCCTCACAGATTTATGAGACGCTGAAAGTGGCAGAAGAGCGCCAGCGCCTGTCGCACATCCGCCATGTCATCATCGGCGGCGGCGCCATTCCCCATGAGATGGAGCGCGAACTGCGGACATTCCCTAATGCCATTTGGAGCACCTACGGCATGACCGAAACCCTCTCACACATCGCCATGCGACGCCTCAGCGGCAGCTCTGCCTCAGAGTGGTACACACCGATGGACGGCATCACCGTCAGCCTGGCCGACGACGGCACCGACCGGCTCATCATCGATGCACCACTGATATGCCCCCAACGCATCGTCACCAACGACATAGCCGAAATCCGTGACGGTCAGTTCCGCATCATCGGGCGCACCGACAATGTAATCTGTTCGGGTGGCATCAAACTCCACATCGAAGAAATGGAAGAGGCACTGCGCCCTCACCTTCACACCGACTTCTGCGTGACCAAACGCCCCGACGACAAGTTTGGCGAAGCCGCAGTACTGCTGATTCAGCCCGATGGCACCAGCGACGCCACCACATTCATCACACAAGTCAACGACATCTGCCGACGCGTCCTCCCACAGTATTCAGTGCCGCGTCGCATCGTTGCCGTCAGCCACATCCCCTACACCCCCAATGGAAAGATTGACCGAAAGAAGGCGGAGGAAGTTGGGAGCAATTGCCTCACGAGCGCTGATAAATTGTCGCACGAGCACTCGTAAATGGTCACACGAGCGCTCGTAAATGGTCACACGAGCGCACGAAGATTGAAATAGGTGTACACCTTATTGCGAAAAGGTGTACAGCAAACATCAGAAAGGTGTACACCAAAATTCAAGAAGGTGTACACCTTTTTATAGTTTATGAGCGGTCGTGAAGGAAAACATGAGCACTCGTGAAGGAAAACATGAGCACTCGTGAGGGAAAACATGAGCGGTCGTGGAGGTAAACACCGTCAAGCATCACCATAACGCTAATAGACGATTGGTGATAATCATGGCTTACCAAAGTGTGTGTTATCCCACAAAAAACAGCCACACAACTCTTTCGGGTTGTGCGGCATGATGTTTTCGTTTTGTTGTGATTCGTATAGAGTTGGTGCAAATATACACAACCGTCCCTGTCGGTCATTGTCGGCAGGGAAGGAGTGTTTGTGGGGACTAATAACCAAAGATTTCTTCGAGCGACACGCGCTTGATTGGAGCAATCTTTTCAAGCGATGGAATGTCGAGTTCTGCCTCATTGCCAAGGATGAGGTAGTGGTACTTGCGTGCTTTCACATTCTTCTGCTGGAAGTCGATGATGTCGTCGAGCGTCATGGTCTTGATGGCATCGTAGATGTCGCTGTTGATGTCGTGGTCGAGACCTAAGTTGCGCGAAGAGAGATAGCGGAAGAGCACATCCTCGCGTATGATGCGCTCGGTGGCAATGCGCTTGATGAGAGCATCTTTGGCAAGATTGAATGCAGGTTCCGACTTTGGTGTGTTCTCGATGATGTCGTTGAATGTGTTGTAGGCGTCCATCATCTTGTCGTTCTGAGTGATGATGTATGAATAGAACGAGTTGGTCATGTTGCTGTAAGAAGGTGTGGTGTAGTCGGCAGCTGCACTGTATGCAAGTCCGCGTGCCTCACGGAGTTCCTGGAATGCCACACTGTTCATGCCACCACCAAAGTACTCGTTGAAGAGTGCCTTCCGTGGTTCGAGTTCAGGGCTGAACTTCTGGCCATTGTTGCTGTAACCGACCATATAGATGTTCTTTGCATCGTATGGAGCAATGACGACTTGGTTTTCGGGAGTCTCTGCCAGTTGATAGACATCGGCATGGACACCGTCACGGAGGCCGGTGGCATGGAGTTCGTCGCCGAGTTGCTTTTCAATGTCAGACATTGAGAGCGGGCCATAGTAGAGGATGGTCTTCTTGTAGTTCATCAGACCAGCAAGTTTGTCGAGCAGTGCCTGTGGGTCGGCTGCTGCGAGTTCGTCGGCCGACATGATGTTGGTGTTTGAATTGAGTGCTCCATAGCGTACATAGTCAAAGAGTTTTGAGAAGCAGGTGCGCTGGTTGCTCTTGGCGTCGATGCGCGATTTGAGTTCGTCTGCCACCATATTGGCATAGATGTCGGCATCGGCCTTTGCATTTTTCACCCAGTCGAGGCAGAGGTCGTAAGCCTGCGACATGTTGTCGGCAAGTCCTGACAGGGTAATCAGTGATGATGACGGACTGACACTGATGCTGGCGTCGCATGCCAGACGGTAGAGCTCCTTCTGCAATGCCTCAGGAGTGTATTTGTCGGTTCCGAGGTATGCGATGTAGTCGGCTGCCACTGACAGTTGCTTGTCGGCCTTGCTTCCGTGGTCGATGCGGAACTGGAGGAAGAATGTGCCGTTGGTGGTGTTTTCCTTATAGAGAAGTTCGTCGCCGTTGTCGTAGTTCTTCACGCTCATCTCCTTGCCGAAGTCCACAAACACGGGTTCGATTTCCTTCACCTCTGATGCGATGATGTCCTTGACAAACTGGCTCTGCTTGTCGCGGTTCATCTCGATTGGCGAGATGGCTGGTTTCTCAATCTTTTTCAGGTTGGTGTCCTCACCTTGTAGTTTGTAGATGCATGCATATCCGTCGGTGAGATAGTCTTTTGCATACTTGGCAATGTCGGCCTTGGTGATTTTGCTCAGGCGGTCGATGCGGTCCACTTCGTCCTTCCAGTCGGTGCCGTTGACAAACGACTGAACGAACATGTCGGCACGGGCTTCGTTGCTTTCGAGCTGACGCATGTATGAGAGTTTCTTGTTGTTGATGATGGACTCGAGGAGTTTGTCGTCAAAGTCGCCGTTTTTCAGTTTTTCAATCTCGGCAAGCAGCAGTTCCTTTGCCTCATCGAGTGTCTGACCTTCGCGTGGAACGGCTATTGCCACCATTTCAGAGAAGTCGGTCATGGTGTTGATGCCACTGGCACATCCCAGCACCTTCTGCGACTGAGTGAGGTCGATGTCCATCAGACCCGCCTTGCCGTTGTTGAGGATTTCGCCCATGATGTCGAAGTAGTCGCTTTCAAGGCTCTTGGTTCCAGGGACAGCCCATGCAAGCACGATTTCGGCAGCCTCCTGACCATAGATTTCCTTCTTGACAGGTGCAGTGAGTCGGTTCATCGGTATGTCGAGGAGTTTTGCACGCTGTGCATCAACATCTGGGTTTGCCTTCCAGTCGCCGAAGTATTTCTTGATGATTTCGATGGTAGCGTCGAAATCGAGGTCGCCACTCATGCAGATTGCCACATTGTTTGGCACATACCACTGTGCAAAGTGACGCTTGATGTTGGTGATTGAAGGGTTTTTCAGGTGGTCGCCCAGTCCGATGACAGTCTGCTGTCCGTAAGGGTGGTTAGGGAAAAGAATCTGTCCGATGGCCTCCCAGACCTTGCGCATGTCCTGCGACAGAGAGATGTTGTACTCCTCATACACTGCTTCAAGTTCGGTGTGGAAACCGCGGATGACCATGTTCTGGAATCGGTCGCTCTGTATCTTTGCCCAGTTCTCGACCTGATTTGCAGGGATGTCCTCTGTGTAGCAGGTGACATCGTCGCTGGTGTAGGCATTGGTGCCATTGGCACCGATGGAAGCCATCAGTTTGTCGTATTCGTTGGCAATGGCATAGGTCGAAGCCTTGTAGCTGAGGCTGTCGATGATGTGATATATGGCCTTGCGCTCCTCGGGGTCGGTCTTTGTGCGATACACCTCATACTGCTTTTCTATTTCGTCGAGCAAAGGTTTTTCAGCATCGAAGTTGCTTGTGCCGAAACTGTCTGTGCCCTTGAACATGAGGTGTTCGAGGTAGTGCGACAGACCAGTCGTCTCTGACGGGTCGTTCTTGCCACCGACACGCACTGCGATGTATGTCTGGATGCGTGGCTGGTCCTTGTTGACAGTAAGATAAACTTTCAACCCGTTGTCGAGAGTGTAGATACGAGTCTCCATTGGGTCGTTGGGAACGGTCTCGTAGTCGTGTGAACAACTTGACACTGTGAGCAACAGTGCTGCCAGGCACGACATAAGCAAAAATGCATACTTTGTTTTCATAAGATTGGAGGTTTGGGAATTATTTCACCTTTTCAATAAATTCGTTAAGGAAGCATTCGTCAACATCGCCCATTTCGAACTCGCGCTGTGCATCCTGGCGCACCAGTTCCAGCCATTCGGCATGTGCCTGTGCATCGATTCCGACATTGATTTCGGCAAGGCTGGACGCATGGATTTCAGCAAGTTTGGTTTCGACGGATGCGATGTCACTGATGTCGCCACGGCCGACTGCCGCTACAAGGTCGCAGATGTCATTCAGCGGTGCAATCATGCCGCAGAGGTCAAGCCACTCCTTGTCAGAGGTGTAGCCGCCTGCAAGCCGGAGTACGAGGTCGTAGTAGCTGAGTCCCTTCAACAGTGCATTGCGCTTGATATAGCAACCCTCAATCTTGTATTCCTCGGCATCCTCGCCCTGTTCGGCAACGAGTGTTTTGAGGCGGTCAATGCCACGGGTGACAAACTGGAGGATGTATGGGTTAGGGAAAGCAAAATCGACAATGTCGCAGCGGGCAGCCTCTGGGCGTCCGTCACGCTTTGGCCATTTGTTGACATCACGCCATGTGCCTACCGTCTTGATGTTGATGCCCGGGACGATGTAGGTCTTCTCACGCAGGGCAAGTATATATGAGAATGGCAGGTCGGCAATCTGTGGATGCTCTGCCACCTTGCCCATCACCATCGAAAACGGTCCGATGTGTGCAGGCCACAGGATGTGGCAGCCCGATGCGGTCTTTGCGCCTCGTTCGAGGATACCCCAGTGGATTGGTCCCATCTTATAGGCATGGTTGCTCTGGTTGGTGTTGGAACCGGCGTTGTAGAACGAGAACTGGCCTCCGATAAGTAGTGTTGACTTGTGGTGTGAGCACGAGAACGGTCCACACAGTGCGGCACATGCCTCGCCGTTGTCCATATATGTGTTGGCAAAGAACACAGAAGCCTCGGACGAGAAGCCCTTGCCGATGTGGACGGCTTCACCCACAAAACTCTCGGCAACCTTGGCGCCGTCAGTGATTTCGGCACTGGCTGCGGTCACGGTCTTGGTCATGATGACATCGGGACCGATGTAGGTAGGAGCCTCTGCCGTGCTCTGTATGTAGCAGTCCACAATCTTGGTGGCACCCTCGATCACAGCACCATTGCCGATGACTGTGGTGGCAACAGGAGTCTCAGCCTCAATGCGTCGTTTCTCCTCGTCAAATACCAGGTTGAACACCTCGGCATAGTGCATCATCAGCCATGCGAGCTGTGAGGTGAGACGCGGGCAAAGGATGATGTTGCCGTCGCCGCCCTCGTTGAGTACCGACACCACCATTGGCTTGGCAGCCTTGCCCGTACCTTTCAGCATCTTGACATCAGTGACAGTCACATCGCTGCCGATGCAGACATGTCCATAGAAGTTGGTGTTGCGAACCTTTGCTGTGGAAAATCCCTCAGCCACAAGTATGTTTGACCAGTCGTCAGCCCAGCATCGCTGTGCTTCAAGAGTCTGGATTTCGTCAATTGTCAAATGTCTCATATTTGTTTGATTTAGTTATTATTTGCTAATCGAGGTGCATCATTGGATGTCGCTGTAATCCTGATAGAGGAAGTCGTTGTACGGATATTTCTGCACATGGAGTTCGCGCACCTTCTTGTAGAGCAGTCGCTTGAACTCGTCCATGTTGGTGCGGTCCTTTGCCGAGATGAAGAAACAGTCGCTGCCCATCTTTGCCATCCATGTTGACATCAGTTCCTCGAGCGAGATGTTCTCACGAGTGCGTGGGGTGAGGTCGTCCTCCTCCTTTGGAGTCCATGTGTAGGCATCAATCTTGTTGAAGACAATCATGCTCGGCTTGTTGCTGGAATCGAGGTCGGCAAGCGTGCTTTCCACCACGCGTATCTGTTCCTCAAAGTCGGGGTGGGAAATATCGACCACATGCACCAGGAGGTCGGCTTCGCGAACTTCGTCGAGAGTCGATTTGAACGAATCGACCAGGTCGGTAGGGAGTTTGCGGATGAATCCCACGGTGTCGCTGAGCAGGAACGGCAGGTTGTCGATGATGACTTTGCGGACGGTGGTGTCGAGTGTGGCAAAAAGTTTGTTTTCGGCAAACACCTCGCTCTTCGCCAGCAGGTTCATCAGTGTCGATTTTCCCACATTGGTGTAACCCACGAGCGCCACACGGATGAGCCGTCCGCGGTTCTTGCGCTGAGTGGTCTTCTGTGTGTCGATTTCTTTGAGCCGCTGTTTGAGCAGTGCCATGCGGTTGCGGATGATGCGCTGGTCCATTTCCAACTGGGTTTCACCCGGTCCGCGCAGACCGACCGAACCGCCGCGCTGGCGTTCGAGGTGAGTCCACAGACGGGTGAGTCGTGGCAACATATACTTGTACTGCGCCAGTTCCACCTGTGTCTTTGCCGTAGCCGTCTGGGCACGCATGGCAAAGATGTCGAGGATGAGACTCGTGCGGTCGAGTATCTTCACTTTGAGTTCGTTTTCGATATTGCGTATCTGCTTTGCAGTGAGTTCATCATCAAATATCACCATGCCCACCTCGCGCTCTTCATCCTCTTCCGCCTTGATGTAGTCGCGGATCTCTTGGAGTTTGCCCGAGCCAATGTAGGTGATGCTCGAAGGTCCGTTGACCTTCTGTGTGAACCGCTTCACCACCCGTGCCCCGGCAGTTTCAGCCAGGAATTCCAGTTCGTCGAGGTACTCCTTGGTCTTGCGTTCCTGCTGATAGGGTGTGATGAGACCCACGATGACAGCGGTTTCAACTTTTGCTTCGGTTATTACAAATTCTTTCATTCATTAATCACTCTTTTCATTTCAAACGACAAAGATATGAAATAATTCATAATCAATAATGCATAAACACTGATTATTTAATGTATAAAAGCCGAAAATGGTTGTTACAGCACTGTCTGACACACAAATAATGTCAAAATAGAGTAAGAAACACATTGCGGTCACAGCATTTTTCCCTACCTTTGCATTTGTCTCTGACTAAGGCATTATTACCAACAAACAAGAATCAAAACGACACACACAATGAATCAGTTCACCAAAGACTATCTGCACACCTTTACTGCAAACAAGACTATGCAGGACTGGATTGTCAAGACCATCATTTTCGTGCTGGCGATGTCGGTCTCTTTTACCTTCTGTTCCTACTGGCTTGCAGGTCAACCGTTCTGGGTACGCGTCCTTGCCGACTGCATCTGTGGAATCATCTCACTCCTTGCCATGCATCTTGTTTATTGCATCATTCTGCGATTGATTAGAAAACAATGAACATATTCTTTTTTATTTTTCTGTTGCCTATATTTATTGACGCTGCGCCCTTTGGGGCATATACGCAATAATAGACAGTTTAAGTGCTATTTTTAACCCAAATCGTTCATTAGCGTTATGATGACCGAATGACTGAATGTCATGAGGTTTGCGACAACTCGGCGTTTATGCCGACAAAGGAGTTTTTTGA
>JAGHSZ010000107.1 GCA_018065565.1 Candidatus Colivivens caballi | reverse complement strand
TGATTTAACACAGAGTAACGGGATTATTATTTTCACAAAGGTGTGGGTTTAATCCCGTTCACAGAGAATGCCAATGGCATTACTGAGTCCGACAGAGCCATCCGGACAGCAGTACTCAGTGTCCTCTCCATGTGCCGAAGGCGCACCCTCTGTGAGAAGGTTTGCAAAAGAGATAATACTAAACCTTCTCTGTGTTGAAACGGTCTAGGTTAAAGGTTCGATGGGTGAGGGTGTGATGGTTGCGGAGGGCAATTGCCTCACGAGCGCTCGTAAATGCTTTCACGAGCGCTCATGTTTTGTCACACGAGCGCTCGATAATATAAAAAGGTGTACACCTTATCCGAATATGGTGTACACCTTTCTACGGTTTGCTGTACACCTTTTCTCAGGAAGGTGTACACCTTTTTGAATTACTCACCGCTCGATAGACTATTTATGAGCGCTCGTGAAGGAAAACATGAGCGGACCTTATTCAATCTTCCACAGCAAGCAGATGCTGCAATGTGCGTTCGAGTGCCTCGCCGCCTTCTGGCCCGCGGAGGATGTAGTTTGCAATCATGCCGATGTCAACGACATTGATGTCGCCGTCGCCATCGAAGTCGGCTGCCAGAATGTCGAACCCAGCAGGTTCGTCGCCGAGGATGTATGAAGCAACAAGGCTGATGTCGCTGATGTCAACGGTTCCGTCGCCATTGGCATCACCTGGCAGTGTGGTTGCAGACTGGATGGTGATGACGCTGGTCTGATCGTCTGCCTTGACTACACCTGCGCTGGTGGTAGTGAGGACGATGTTTTTCAGTGCCACGTCATAGTTGCCGTCAGCAACGCTGCTGTCGATATTGACGAGGACGGTGCATATTTCGCCGTTTTCTTCATTGATTGCATAGTTCTTTGTAGAGTAGCAAAGGAGGCGGAGCGAGCCGTCGGCCTGTACTGCACCTTCGAGTGTGGCCTTGGCATGGAGTCGTGACGACTTGGTGAGCTGTGGGTCACCGTATTCGTCGAGCACAGGAGTGATGCCCTCTGGGAAGAAGAGGTCGCCCTGGAATCCGCAGAAGTCCTTTGTGTTTTTCAGATATACTGGGTATTCAACCTGTGTGCCTGGTGCTGCGGTGTATTCAGCGATGTAGAGGGTGGTGTCAGCGACGAGGTCGTCAGGGTTGACCAGTCCGGTGAGGTCGAGTGCGAATCCGCCGTTGACATTTGCGTCGAGCCATTCGTCAGACTTGAGTGGGAACATGGCAGTGAGCGAGTTTGCAGGGAATGTGATGACGCTGCCTGTGAATGAACCAGTGAGTCCCTGTGCCTTGGCTTCGTTGAGTGTGCCACCGGCTTCGATGATGTCGCCAGCCTTGCTTGAAATGCTCATTTCGCCATGTGTCTTGGCATTGAGGGTGATGTTCATTGCCTGGTCGGTTGGGAGATAGATGGCAGATGGGGTTGTGGCATCAATCTCAAGATATACATCGACATTGTCGGTGGTGTATGCGCCCTTTGAGTTTGACGGATAAGCGGTGCCATAAGGGTTCTTGAGACGGATGAGTCCTGGTTTGAGTGTGTTCTGCTCCACTTCCACCTTATAAGTATATTGCTTCACCTTAGGGAATCCTGCGGTCACGAAGTCGTCGGTGTAGTTTGCCTTGCCAAGTGAAACCCAGTTAGCCTGTGGATAGAACGCAGCCTTGACGGTCTCAATGGTCTGCATATTTCCCTTGGAATCGTAGCCACAAACGACTGTGGTGTATTTGCCTGACCTTGGATAGTTGAGTGTAAGCGGCTTGCCAAACTGGCTTGATGGGAACTCGGTGCTCACTGCGCTTCCGTCATTCATGAGTTCGGCATAGGCGAGTACCTGTTCCTCAGACATTGACTTGCGAACTGTGGCGTAGATGACCTTCTCGATGTCGGCACCAAGTGCAAGTGTGACCTTCTGTGTACCGGTCTCGGCAGCTGTCTCAGTGACATTAGCGGCTGTTGCATCAATGCTGAAATCCTTCAACATACCATCGAGCTGGAATATCTCGGTCTTTGGTCCGAAATATGAGCTGCCTGATGCTGAATAGACGAGTGAGAGTGTGAATGTGCCGTTGTCAGGGTCGTAAGTACATGGATAGGAAGTGTAGGATGCTGTCTTGCGATAGGTTGGGAAGTCGGAAACATACATGTCGCCGTAACCGACATAATAGCCAATCTTCTGTCGTGGCACTACGCACTGGTTGGTTGACTTGTCGAGGGTGAACATCAGTGATGAGCCACCATAAGAGATGGTCACATAGCCTGGTGTTGATGCATTCTTGACAACAAAGCCGAAGCCTTCGACCATAACCTGACAGATGTCAGGGTTCTGGAGAGATGTGCGTACTCGTGCCGGCATTGGTATGTCGCCGCTGAAGAGTACCTTGTAGGTGAATGTGCCCGAGCCTGTCTCAAATGGTTCCCATTCGCCCCATTCGTTGATGTTTTCGCTGCCATCGGTGATGTTATTGAACAGGCGCCATCCTTCTGCTGTCGAATAGTCCTGTACTGTGCCTTCTGGCACTACAAGTGTGATGGAAGAACAAGCATCGACATCGAATGTGGAGTAGGTGACAGGGAGCGGAGTGGTCCAAGGCACGATGATTGACATGTCAGCGCAGCCCCAGAACGAGTTGCCGCCGATTGATGTAAGTGTCTCTGGGAGTGTGACACTGGTGAGCAGATTGCAGTTGGCGAATGCCACATTGCCAATCTGTGAAACCACATATGTGACTGTGTCGATAGTGACAGTTGAAGGGATGACAAGGTCGCCTGCATACTGTGATGTCTCGTCAGGGTAAGTGACCTGTACATCGGTGCTTGACAGACGGTTGTAGAAGATGCCGTCAACCTCGATTCGGTTGGCATGGTCGGCAGGGAAAACATTCAGGTTCATCGACTGTGAACTTGGGAATTCGCCTGCAACGGCAGAGAGGTAGTAGCCGTCATCCGAACCGCCCCAACCGAAGTTGAAGTGGAAATAGTCGTTTTCGGCATATCCGTCAATCACGAATGCGTGACCACCGTCAGAACCATGTCCCTCGTAAGGAATTGGGCGGAAATTGTTGAGTTCGTTCTTGATGAGGGCGTCCCAGCTGGATGTTGACATACCGCTGCGGCTCTTGTGAGAGACAGTCGAACTATACTTGAAGTAACTCTTCAAGGCATTTGCCTTCATGTAGCCATACGAACCACTTGACTCGCCGTAGTCCATGTCGATGGAGTAACCCACATCACGGCTGAGGAGTGCCACCGCAGAAGCCTCTGTGTCGGTGTAGTCGTTGACATAGGCAGGCAACATATTCTGCCAGTCATACACTGAGTTGGAGAAGCGTGCAGTGAGGGTCTTGCCGTTCCATGAGTAGGAGTGTGTGCCTGAGCCCTTGAGAGGCCACTTGTGGAACCACATCACCTGTGCCACGGATGTGGCGCCACAGCCCACTACGCAGCGACCTGTGGTACTGCCAGGAAGCAGCGGACACATGTTGTTGTATGGTTCAGACTGGTGCCAGTGGTTGTCACCGAGCAACGGCGGAACGACAACTGACGCGAACACCGAACCTTTTGGAGTCTTGTTCATGACTGCCTGACCTCCGTGCTGGCGCAGATATTCAATCTGCTCCTGATACTGGCTGAGCCACCACTTGGCATTGTCCGACATGTTTTCGTAGTCGAACTGACCTTTGTCGGAATAGCCCAGTACGGTTTCGCCGATGACATCATCAGCCGAAACGATGACGAAACCCTGGTTCTTGTTGATGACATAGAAGTCGGCCTTATCGGCAGTCATGGCAGTGTATGCCACCTTCATGTCCTGGCGCTGCTGGTTCTGCACCATTCCGGCAGTATTTCTGTCGGCAACGGCAGCAGCAACCTTCATGGCACGCTCAGGTGTAATGACCTTTGCCTGCAGACTGAGTGCAGCCACAATTAGCGAAGTTAAAATCAATACTTTTTTCATATAGTTTTAAATTGTTAGGTATTCATATACTCATGTCAGTACTCATCAAAAACACTCTGATATCCCGCACAATGCGAGGTTGTACAGCATCGCAGCAGGATATGCAGTAGTGCAAATACACTATTCGGGAGCAAAGGTACGAATTTTTCTGCATATTCAGTCAATTATAATACATTTTTTGAATATTGGGAGGGAGAGGAAGGAAAAGAGGGAAAGGACTTGAAGGGATGGAATGGCTAGAAGGACTAGAAAACATAGAAGTTCTAGAAGAGCTAGAGATTCTAGAAACCCTAGAAAGACTAGAGGAGCTAGAAAAACTAGAAAAGCTAGAAGTTCTAGAGAAACTAGAAAACCCTAGAAACTCTATGACTTCTAAAAAAACCGCAGCACTTCCCTACTTACGGCATAACAAGAAATGCCCGAGCTCAAAGCCCGGGCATTTCATAATCTACAAATCTACTACTCTATTATTTAACGAGAGCCTTCTTGCCATTCATGATGACAACACCACGGAATGAGTTGTCAACTGACTGACCAGCGAGGTTGAACATAGCAGCGTTTGCATTTGTTGCGTTGATACCGTTGATTGCGTCAGGAGCACTACCTACAGGGAGAGTGAAGTCAGCAGGCTTGATCTGGTTTACCTTCTTGTTCTCGTAACGAGAAAGAACGATCTTGTTCATTTCAATATCGCCTGCTGTGAATGTGTCAGCTGCCTTAACTGTGAT